>PWTE01000089.1 GCA_003563915.1 Nitriliruptoraceae bacterium | reverse complement strand
GCGGGCCGCCGACGCACGCCTTCGAGCCCCTTGAGGACGGCGATGTGCTTGGCGCGGTACTCGCTCACGGGCGGGATCCTCGCGGGTCGGATCGGGGCGGGGCAGCGCAACGGTAGGTCAGTGACCCGCTGACCACGAGCACCTGGCGACCGCCGGGGAGACCGGCGAGGGTCGACAGGGGGCAGGTGGGGGCCGCGGGGGCAGGTGGGGGCCGCGGGGGCAGGTGGTGATCGTGGGGGCAGGTGGAGGTGACGTGACCCGTTGAGCAGGATAGCCGCGTTGGGAACGCGTGTTCGGTTTTGGGCACGGTGATGTGGACGACGGTGGTGCTGCCCGGGGTGCTGGCGGCGGCGCTGACGGCGGTGGCGGTGGTGACCGTGACCGCGGTCCGCTGCCACCGCGGTCGGGATACCGTGGTGGACGTCGAGGATCGGAGTGCGCGATCACCAGGTCGACGGGGCGCTGCGCCGCCTGTGGGGCCGCGTGCTCCGCGCCGACTGCCCGGTGGTGTGGACGCTGCGGGGCAGCGCTGGCGGCCGCTTCGGCGTCATCGTCAGGGTCGCACGCGGGCCGGCGCCGGGTGTTGAGCGGTGGTCTGGTCGCGGGCCTCACCATCCTGCTGGTGGTCGCTGCGCTCGGGGTTCGTGGCGGTGGGGGCGAGCCTGGAGGTGTGGACCTCGCCAGACCTGCGCCGTTCGATCCGGTGGCCGATCACGCCGGGGTCGAGCTGCCGGGAGGGCAGGCAGGCGCAGCGGCACGCGGCGACCTGGCCGAGGCCCGGGCTGCGGGCGGCTCCCTGCCCGGTCAGGCCGTAGACCGCACCGGCGCGCCGGTGGTTCGCGACGCGTTCGCCGAGGTCGCCGAGCCCACTTGCGACGACGGCACCGCCTGCTTCGCGTGGCGGGCGTCGTCGGCCTGGTGGGCGGGGGCACCCCCGCCGACGCTCGGCGGCTCTCTCGTGCTGGTGGCCGAGCTCGCGGCGCTGGCGGAGCTCCATGACGAGCCCGGAGACGTCGAGGTGCTGGAGGCGGGCGGGCTGCATCTGGTCACCGCACACGACCTGAACACGGGGGCGGTGCTCTGGCGGGTGCGGCTCACCCTGCACAACGATCCGGGCAGCGCGCAGGCCGCCCGACCGGTGGTGACCGACGAACTCGTCCTGCTGCTGGCCGCTGGTGGGCAACCGGTGGCGGTCGACCTCGACGACGGCCGAGAGCAGTGGCGGCTGGCGCGCGACGGGTTCGCCCGGATCACCGGCGCCACCTCGACGTCGGACTCGGTGCTGGTCGCGCTCGCCACGGAAGCTCGCGGCGGCGCGCCCGAGCTGGCGCTGGCGCTGGACGCGGTCGACGGCAGCGAACGCTGGGCGCAGCCGGCCGCACGGGCGGTCGTCGTCGGTTCGCTGGTGGCGCTGGTCGATGAGGAAGGACGAGTCCGTGGGCTGGATCCAGCCACCGGCGAGCCGCAGTGGGAGACCGTCCACGGCCGTGCCCCCGGGTTGGCCGTCGGCATCGGACCCTGGGTGCTCCTCGGTGACCGTGTGAGCCTGAGCCTGCTCGACGCCGCCGACGGCGAAGTCCTCGAGCGCTGGTCCGGGCCCGCCGTGCCGGGAGTCTGGCGCGACGGTACGCAGCGAGCCGTGCTGCTGCTGGCCGACGACGAACTGCACCACCTCGACGACCGCGGTCGGCGGTGGGTGACCGCGCTGGACCAACCGTGCTGCCTCGGCGCGCAGGTGGATGCTCAGTCAGTGGTCATCGGCCTCGAGGACGGGTCCCTGTTGCGGCTGGCCCGCGACGACGGCCGGGTCGTGGCACGCCGCGAGGTGCGTCTGCCGGCCGGGGTCGATGCCACCCACTCGTTCGCGGCCGGCCACCGGTTCGTGGCACGGGGCGGCGGTGAGGCGATCCGGGTTCACGATCCGATCGCCGGTGACCTCGTGGCGCGCCTGCCGCAGGAGACGGTCCCGTTGGTGGCGGGTGAGCGGATCGTGCTGAGCACCAGCGGCGAGGTGTCGGTCCTGCTCGGCGAGGCAGCCTCCAACCTGGTGCCGCCCGGCAGCTGACGCGACGCCCGCAGGGTGGGTGCGCTCGGCGCCGCGGGTCGGCTCAGGTGCGCTGCCCGGCGGAGCCTCGCGCTACCCGGGTCGGTGCGCGATGCGGCGTACCCAGGCGGTCATCAGCGACCGGTTGGGTACGCCGCATCCTCCCCGCTGGACCACGTGGCGTACCCACCCGGTCATCGGCGTCCGGGTGGGTACGCCGGGTCGTCAGGCCGGCCGCGCGCCGGGTCGCCAGGCCGGCCGGACCCCGCATCGCCAGGCCGGCCGGACACCGCACGCCCCGCCCGGACCCAACCCCCCGATCCGCCGAGGCACCCACCTCACCTCACCAATCCGTTCCACGCCCGCCGACGTCCCGTAACCTTTCGTTCAGTCTCGGGAGCGGCGTCCACCAGCCTGCAGTGCAGTCCCGAGCCCGCAATCGGGAGCATCGAGGAGATCCCGTGGCCGATTCCCCTCAGAACGAGCCACCCGGCGACGAGATCGGCCCAGCCGAGAACGGCTCCCTGCTGCGGGAGGTCGAGCCGATCGACCTCGGAGAGCTGGCGCGACCATCCACCCTCTTCGACCTGCTCGGCGACGCGTTCCGCGAAGTTGCCGGCGACGTCTTCGGCCGAATGCCGTGGCTGATAGTCGGACTCGTGGCGCTGGTGATCGTGCTGATCGTCGGCAGGCTCGTCGCCGCCGCCCTGAACGCCGGGATGCGTCGGGCCAATACCGACTTCGCGGTGCGCCGTCTGGTCGTGAACCTCCTGCGCATCGCGGCGCTGTCGCTGGCGGTGCTCATCGCCCTGTCGATCTTCGGGCTCGACATCCGGGGGGCGCTCGCCGCGATCGGACTGGTTGGTCTCGCGCTCGCCTTCGCGCTGCAGAACATCCTCGAGAACCAGATCTCGGGGATCCTGATCCTGACCCGCAAGCCCTTCGTGCGCGGCGATCTGATCGTCACCAACGACTACGAGGGCTACGTCGAGGACATCGACCTGCGCGTCACCACCCTGCGGGAGCACGACGGCAAGACCACGCTGGTGCCCAACTCCCACGTGCTCACCAACTCGATGACCAACTTCACCCGGCGCGGCACCCGGCGCACGACCGTCAACGTCGGGATCGACTACCGCGACGATCACGACCGGGCGACCCGGGTCCTGCATGCCGCGCTGATCGGCGTCGAGGGGGTGCTCGATGATCCCGCCCACGAGGTGCTGCTCGTCGGATTCGGAGACTCCTCGATCGACTTCGAGGTGCGGTTCTGGACCGACGCGGACAACAAGACGGTGCGCCAGACCCGCCACCGCGTGATCTCGGCCTGCAAGCACGCGCTCGACGACGCCGGGATGACCATCCCCTGGCCGATGCGCACCTTGGCTGCGGACCGCGATCCGCTCGAACTGCGGCCGACCGCTGAACCCTTGAGCAACGGACCCGGCCACCTGAGGTCCGGCAACGTCGAGGAGGAACGGGATCGGACCTGAGCGTCCCGTGCGCCCCGCGGTCCCCGACGCCGCATCCGCTCAGGGAGTGCTCTGCGCTACGCGGCCGGCAGGTGATCGTGTCGGGAGCAGATTTCCCGCTAGCCAATGCCGCGCAACGGTCCGTGCAACATCGGTTTGGCGCCGCCGTGTGGCGTGTGTTCCCGGAGGCCGAGGATGTCCAGGATCAGAGACCTGGACCTGGGCAGGCAGAAGCCGGTGCCATTCCCTGCGCCGACTGTGACCGGCCGGACAATTCCTCCATGCGTTGAGGCGGAGAAGGACACCTGACTGCCGTTGGTTGCCGTTACAACCGAAGTCCGACTCCCGGTGTGTTCGAAGGCCGCTGCAGGTGTCATCAGGATCGACGCCAGCAGTGCGAACGCATTGAGTCGACTGATTGGGCGTTCGACTTTGGTTCTGCCTGTGGTCGTTGACCCCGTATTGCGGAGTCGCCGAGATCACCTGTGGTCTGGTGGTGGCCATGGACGTGCGATGGTCGTGTGGGCCCGCGAGCGGACGCCCGCAATCAGTAGCGCCGGGTCTGCTTCCGAGATTCTGCCGAGGCGGCTGTCTGGCGGCTCTACGCCGGATTGCGACCGATCGGTGCGTCATCCGACAAGTTCGGCACGGACAGTGGTCGGCGGGGTGTTGCAGGTCGCGATGTCGGACGGCATGGGGCCAACACCCTGCCTCCAACATGGAACGGAACGCTTCGTGCGCTATCGTTCCGTGCTGGACGACGGATCGGGAGGGCCCGGTTGGACGGCGACGTACTCGGTACGCGGATCGACCCGGCGAGCGAGGGCTTCGGGCGCAACCGCGAACGCAACCTCGAACTGCTCGCCACCATCGAGGAGCAGCTCGCGACCGCGCGTGGCGGGGGAGGGCCCGACAAGCTCGCCCGGCACCGCTCGCGCGACAAGCTCACCATCCGTGAGCGCATCCAGCTGCTGGTTGACCCCGACACCCCGTTCCTGGAGCTGCAGCCCCTGATCGGCTGGGGCAGCGACTTCCACGTCGGTGGCTCCTCGGTGCAGGGCATCGGGGTGGTCGAGGGCGTCGAGTGCCTTATCGGCGGCGCGGATCCGACCATCAAGGGCGGCGCGTCCAACCCCTTCAGCGTCACCAAAGCGCTGCGGGGCCTGCAGATCGCCCGCGAGAACCGGCTGCCCGCGATCAACCTCACCGAGTCCGCCGGCGCGGACCTGCGCACCCAGAAGGACATCTTCGTGCGCGGCGGGCGGACCTTCCACGACCTGACCGCCCTGTCCAAGGCCGGCATCCCCACCATCTCGCTGGTGTTCGGCTCCTCGACCGCCGGTGGGGCCTACGTGCCGGGGATGAGCGACTACGCGGTGCTGATCAAGCAGCGCTCCAAGGTGTTCCTCGGCGG
>PWTE01000056.1 GCA_003563915.1 Nitriliruptoraceae bacterium | reverse complement strand
CTTCCGCCAGCCCTTCGCGCCCGGCATCGAGCGGGCCTGGGGCGGTGGCTTCGCCCTCATCGCGATCGTGTTGGTCATGTCGATCATCGCTCGCACGATCGCCCGCAAGAGCCAGATCTAGCCGGGGCACGCCTCGCGGCGGCGGTCCAAGCCGTCGCCGCGCATCCCCCTCCCGTTCACCACCCCGTTACCTCGCTGGGCCATCCTTGGAGCACCTCACGGAACGCCCTCAGCGTGGCCCAGCGCCGACGCCCACCACCCGCAGCACGATGCACACGGAGCGATGATGGAGCAGCAGTCCGCCACCCAGGACGTGGTCGCCACCCAGACGACCTCGGTCGACGCCGCACCTCACCACGAACGTGGGGTCAACGTCCAGACCGAGATCGGCCACGCCAAGCGTGAGGCCCACAACGCGGTCCACATGTCGCTCACGGACGTCAACGTCATGTACGGCTCCTTCACCGCCGTGCGCGACGTGACCTTCGACGTACCCCGCAACGAGATCACCGCGTTGATCGGTCCGAGCGGCTGCGGCAAGTCGACCCTGCTGCGCACGCTCAACCGCATGAACGACCTGGTCCCCTCCGCGTCCGTCACCGGCTCGGTCATGTACAACGGCGAGGACATCTACGACCCCGAGGTCGACCCGGTCGAGGTCCGTCGCCGCATCGGCATGGTCTTCCAGAAGCCGAACCCCTTCCCGAAGTCGATCTACGACAACGTCGCCTTCGGCCCCCGCCTCAACGGGGCGAAGCAGGGGCTCGACGACATCGTCGAGCAGAGCCTGCGCAAGGCCGCTCTCTGGGACGAGGTGAAGGACAAGCTCACCACCTCTGGCCTGTCGCTGTCCGGCGGGCAGCAGCAGCGGCTGTGCATCGCCCGCGCCATCGCGGTCAACCCCGACGTGATCCTCATGGACGAGCCCTGCTCCGCCCTGGACCCGATCGCGACGCTGCGCATCGAGGACCTGATGCAGGAGATGAAGGACGACTACACGATCGTCATCGTCACCCACAACATGCAGCAGGCTGCCCGCGTGTCCGACCTCACCGCGTTCTTCACGGTCGACGTGAACAACGAGAAGGGCGAGCGCACCGGCGTCCTGGTCGAGATGGACGACACCGAGACGATCTTCACCAACGCCAGCGACGAGCGCACCGAGGCCTACATCACCGGCCGCTTCGGCTGAGCCCGTCCAGCTACCTCGAGGTAGCAGACGGCCGGCGGGGCCCTCAGAGCTCCGGGAGACGATCGCCGGCCTGGATGCTGAGAACGTCCTCCAGGGTGTCCGCCTCGGCCGCTGGCTTGTCCGGCCGGTAGCCGCGGACCCGCGCGAACCGCAGCGCCACCCCGCCGGGGTAGCGGGTCGAGCGCACGAGCCCGTCGCAGGCGATCTCCACGACGAGTTCCGGGCGGACGTGCACGACGTGGCCGTCCCGGTGGATCTCCCGGGCGAGCAACTCCTCGGTCTGCCACGTCAGGGTCTCGTCGGTCAGGCCCTTGAAGGTCTTGCCGAGCATGACATAGCCGGCGTCGCCGCCGCGCTCACCATCGTCGGCGCGGGCGCCGAGGTGCAGGTTGGACAGCCAGCCCTTGCGCCGGCCAGATCCCCACTCGGCCGCGAGGACGACCAGGTCCAGGGTGTGGACCGGCTTGACCTTCCGCCAGCTGGCCCCGCGGCGGCCGGCCTCGTAGGGGGCGTCGAGGTCCTTGACCAGCACGCCCTCGTGGCCGGCGCGCAGTACCTCGGCGACGAAGGCGGCGGCCGCGGCCCGGTCGGCGGTGGTGAGCCGGGCGCTGCGGTGCTCCTCCGGGACGACGTCGTCCAGCGCCCGGAGACGTTCGCCGAGCGGGGCGTCGATCAGGTCGTGGCCGTCTTGGTGCAGCAGGTCGAAGAAACGCACCGCGAGCGGCACCTCGGCGGCGACCTCGTCGACGGGACGCTCGCGGCCGAAGCGGGCCATCGTCTCCTGGAACGGGCGCGGCCGGCCGTCGGTGTCGAAGGCGATCGCTTCGCCATCGAGCACGGCCGAGGTCGCCGGCAGTGCGCGGGCAACGGCGACGATCTCCGGGACCCGGTGGGTGACGTCGTGCAGGGCGCGGGTGAAGACCCGGATGTCGTCGCCGTCACGGTGGACCTGCACCCGCGCGCCGTCGAGCTTGGTGTCGAGGACCACCGCGGTCCCGTCGCCCGGCAGGGCGTCAGCCAGATCTGCGGCCGGGCTGGCCAGCATCGGTTCGATCGCAACGCCGAGCCGCAGGCGGACGCCGTCCAGGGCGTCGGCGCCGCCGTTGCGTGCCAGGCGCGCGGTGAGCCGCAGGTCTCCGGTCAACATCGCTGCCCGCCGGACCGCGGGCTCCGGCACCTCGAAGGCGTGCGCGATCGCGGTGACCAGCAGGCCCTCGAGGGAGCCCTGCCGCAGCTCTCGGACGACCAGGCGCCGCAGCCAGTCCTGCTCGTCAGCGGTGGCGCGACCGAGCAGGTCGGTGAGCAGGTCGATCCGGCGCGTCCGGGAGCCGGCACCGGCCGGCACGTTCGCGATGGCCTGAAGGGCCGCATCGACCTCGCTGAGTGTCAGCGCTGTCGCGTCGGCTGGTTCGGCTTCCGCGCCGAACACGGCCGCGGGACCCAGGTCCAGCCGGGACTGGCGCGGCTCGCCGGACAGGTAGGCGACCCCCACCTCGACGTCATCGTCGTCCAGGGCACGCAGGGTCGAGGTCAAGCGGTCGATCTTGATGGTGCGCTTACGGGTTGCGCTGAGCTCGCGCGAGACCGCGACCACGGTGGCGAGCTGCACGACGCACTCCTCAGGGATGTCCGACGGAAGCTACGCCGCCGCGGCCTCTGCGATCGCCTTACCGGGGCCGCGCCGAGGGGGCTACCTGATCGCTGCCGTGCTGTTCCTGCCGATCGGGGTGCTCGGACTCGCCTCGGTCGGCATCGTGTTCCTCGCGGCCGCCGCAGCCTGCATCGTCGCCGCGGTCCTGGCCGGGGACGGCGCCGTCCGGATGTTCCGAGCGCGCCCAGCTCGTAACGGCCCCGCCTTCCCCTGACCGCGTGGAGGGTCGGGCTCTTCGGCTCCTCGTCCAGGGGTTGACAGGCACGATCGTTTCAGTCATCATTGCGTCAATAGTTGTTGAGGTTTATACTCGCGTGCGGTTCACGCCCACCACACCTGGCCATCGCGGCCAGCACCTCCGGAGGACGGGTCATGACCGAGACCGTGGTCGACGAGGTCGGCGTCCGTCGCCACCTCGAACTGGCCGCCGATCGGCTCCATGCCGAGTTCGACGGGGTCTTCGCGAGCGAGACCATCCTGCACCTGCTCACCGACTCGTACGAGCGGCTGCGGACCACCGCCCGGGTGCACTCCTTCCTCTACCTGTTCGCCGAGCGGTTCACGCGTGAGCGACTGCAGGCGGTCGCCAAGACGCGAGGTGCGCACGCGGTCACCACGCCCACCGTGCTGTTCCTCTGCGTGCACAACGCCGGCCGCTCGCAGATGGCCGCAGGCTTCCTGGAGCATCTGGCCGGCGATCGCATCCAGGTCCTCTCCGGTGGCTCGAACCCTGGTGGTGAGGTCAATCCTGCGGCCGTCGATGCGATGCTCGAGGCCGGTATCGACATCACCGACCGCTTCCCCAAGCCGTGGACCGACGAGACCATCTCCGCCGCTGATGTCATCGTCACCATGGGCTGTGGTGATGCGTGTCCGGTGCTCCCCGGCAAGCGCTACCTGGACTGGGAGCTTGCGGACCCCGCGGGGCAAGGGCTCGACGAGGTTCGGCGGATCCGCGACGACATCGAGTCACGTGTCCGGGGCCTGATGACCGAGCTCGGCGTCGATCCCAGCCGGTAGCACGGGCGGTTCCGTCGGGACGCCCATCCCCGCGGTCTCAGCTCGGGCTCCGTGGCGCGCCGCTCATGTCCGGGACGGGCGCACCTCGAGGGCGTCGAACCGAGGTTGCCAGGTCGCAACCAGCGCGTGGTCGAAGCGGTCCAGCTCGCAGGCCATCGCGAGATCCGCCGGTGGCGCCCAGTCCGGGCCGTCCTCCGCGAACAGTCGGCCCGCGTCCGAGGTCGCGACGCGCGCGAGGAAGGGGGCAGGGTCCGGGTCGTCGCCGTTCGCGCGGGCGGCGATCAGCTCGGCAGCTGCCAGGTCCTCGTCACCGTTGCGACCGAGCGAGGCGCCGGTGATCACGAAAGTGGCTTCGCCCACGCCGGAGGCCTGCAGCTGACGGGCGGTCGCGCCGGCCGTGGCGAAGGACGCGGCGAACACCAGGTCGCTCCCGGCGGTGCGCACCAGTCCCTGGGTACCGGCCGAGGTGCGGTGGATCACGGTGCGGCCCGTCAGGTCGCGGCCCGCCACCTCGGAGGGAGAGTTGCCGAGGTCGAAGCCGGGGACCGGCTGGCCGTTGCGTTCACCGGCGAGCAGGGCGTCGGGCCAGCGGGAGCGTCGCAGGGCCACGGCGTGGTCGCGCTCGGCCACGGCCAGGACCTCCGCCGCGCCGACCGCGTAGAACCAGGGCACGACCGTGAACGCGCGCAGCACGTCGATGACGACCACCGCGTCGGCGGGAGCCGCTGCTTCGAGGTCGACGTAGGTTGCCTTCACGACGCCGCCAGGAAGCGTCGCAACCGCTGTGCGGCGTCCACCAGCGCCGAGACCGGCACGTACTCGCCGCGCTGATGGGCCTGGGCGGTCAGACCCGGCCCGTAGTTCAGCGCGGGGATACCCAGTTCCGCGAACCGGGCGACGTCGGTCCAGGCCTGCTTGCCGGCAACCTCGGCGCCCACCGCCTCGATGAAGGTGGCAACCAGCGGCTCGTGACGGTGCGGGGGTGCTGGCGGGGAGCGGTCCACGATCGTCACGGCGGCGTGGTCGCCGACCCGTGTGCGGACCTCCTGCTCGGCCTCCTCCAGACCCCGGGAGGGGGCGAACCTCAGGTTGAGGTTGAGAGTGAACCGACCGGGGATCACGTTGCGGACCGGTGCGCTCGTCCGGGCATCCCGCGGTCCGAACCCGGCGGTCCACGCCTGCGTCGCCGACCAGACGTCGCGGTAGGTGATCCCGTCGACCTCGACCTCGCGGACATGATCGTCGTCGAGCTCGGCGAGGAACGAGCCGGCCATGGTCAGCGCGTTGCGCCCGTGCCAGGGGCGCGCAGAGTGGGCCTGCTGGCCCTCGAAGACCACCTCGGCGTGCAGCCCTCCCAAGCAGCCGAGCTGCACCTGCCCGTCGGTCGGCTCGAGCACGACCGCGAGGTCGGCGTCGCGCAACCAGCTCACCTCGCTGAGCACGTCCTCCAGCTCGTTGCCGCAGGCCGGCCCCTCCTCTCCGGCGTACAGCACCAGAGCGAGGTCGTAGGGCCCATCGGCAAGCGTGTCGTCCTCGAAGGCCTGCATCGCGACGACGTTCCCGGCCTTCATGTCGGAGGCGCCACGGGCCACCACGACCTGGTCGCCGTCGCGCTCCTCGACCCGCGGCTCCAGGTCGTCCTCCGTTGGCGGGACGACGTCCAGGTGACCGACCAGCAGCACCAAGGGCCGGTCGCTGCGAGGCTCGCCGACCACGACACTGTGACCGACCCGGGTGACGTCGCGGCCGAGGTCGCGGTAGCGCGACTCCATCGCGTCCGCGAGGGGCCCTTCCTCCCCGGTCGTGCAGACGAAGCCGCAGTGCTCGAGCAGGCGAGCGACCAGCTCGTCCGGCGGAGCTTCGGCGGCGGCCATCAGTCGTTGGCGTGGAGCTGCGAGTTGAGCCCGCCCCAGTCGGCCGAACCGGGCTCGCGGTCCAGCACGACGACCGCACCCGTCTGCGAGTCGCGCCGGAACAGCAACCCGTCCCGACCGGAGAGCTCGCCAGCCTTGACGACCGACCCGTCGGGCAGGGCCACCTTGGTCCCGGCGGTCACGTACAGGCCGGCCTCGACGACGCAGCCGTCACCCAGCGAGATCCCAACCCCGGCGTTGGCACCGATCAGCGAGCCCTCGCCGATCCGGATCACCTCGCTACCTCCACCGGAGAGCGTGCCCATGATCGATGCGCTCCCCCCGATGTCGGACCCATCACCGACCACGACGCCAGCTGAGATCCGTCCCTCGACCATCGACGCACCCAGGGTCCCCGCGTTGAAGTTGACGAACCCCTCGTGCATCACGGTCGTGCCGACGGCCAGGTGCGCGCCGAGCCGCACCCGATCGGCGTCACCGATGCGAACGCCGGTCGGCACGACGTAGTCGGTCATCCTCGGGAACTTGTCCACGCTGGTCACCCGCACCCGATGCCCTGCCGCAGCGAGGGACAGGCGCAGGCCCTCGAAGCCCTCGGGATCGCACGGCCCGTGGTCGGTCCACACCACGTTGCTGAGCAGCCCGAAGGCGCCATCGAGGTTGGCGCCGTGCGGCCGCAGGAACCGGTGGGACAGCAGGTGCAGCCGGAGGTACACGTCGTGAGCGTCCACCGGAGCCGCTTCGAGGTCCTCGATGAAGGTGGCGACCGGGAACCGCTCGGTCCCGGTCGGGGTGCCAGCGACGGTGCCGGCGGTGACGCCGGCGACCACGCGAGCGATCGGGTCGGTCGCCGCGAGCTCGCTGCCGTCGAGGGTCGCCTCGCCGAGTGGGAAGGTCATCGCGCCGCCCTCGTAGCCCAGCGCCTCGGCCAGTGCGACGGCAGCGCCGACGTCGCCACCCGTGCCCACGGTCGGGAACCAGGTGTCGAGGACCTTCCCGGCGTCCCGGGTCTGGGTGGCCAGGCCGATGCCGAAGGCGGCGAAGTTGCTCATCGATGCTCCCGTACGCGCGCTGATCCGTCGGCGGTGAGCCTAGCGACGGCCATCAGCGGGACCGATCGGGCGTCGTCGAGTCAGCCAGACCCGATCGTTCCGGTGCCATCCGTGCCGAGCAACCTGCGACACTACGTCGGTGTGACGAGCGCGTGCGGTCGCTCGCCAGGAGCCATGCCGTGCACCCCTACCTCGACCACGACGGTCCGCTGGCCTTCGCGCACCGCGGCGGAGGGCCACGGGGCCGCGAGAACTCGGCCGCGGCCTTCGCTGACGCGGTCTCGCTCGGCTACCGCTACCTCGAGACCGACGTGCATGCCACGGTGGACGGCGTCCTGATCGCGTTCCACGACACCACCCTCGATCGGGTGACCGATCGGCACGGGCCGGTCGCGACGCAGACGTGGGACGAGCTCGCCCGCGCGCGGATCGGCGGGGTCGACCCGATCCCACGGCTGGACGAGCTGGTGGCGAGCTTCCCGTCGGCCCACTGGAACCTCGACCTCAAGTCGGACGGGGCGGTCGCGCCGATCATCTCGTGGCTGCAGCGTCGTCCCGACCTGCTGGAGCAGGTCTGCATCGGATCCTTCGTGGACCGCCGTCTCACGGCCGTCCGTCAGGCGTTGGGGTGGCGCGTCTGCACCTCGGCCGGTCCGGAGGAGGTCCGTCGTCTGCGGCTGGCGTCGCTCGGTGGGCGCCTGCTCGACCGGATGCAGCTCGCTGCGGACTGCCTGCAGATCCCTCCCAGGCACGGGCGGGTACCGCTGCTCGACGAGACCTTCCTGGCGGCGGCACGCCGGCGGGGGCTGCCCGTCCACGTGTGGACCATCAACGACCCCGCCGAGATGGAGGGGGTCCTGGACCGTGGGGTCGACGGCATCGTCACCGACGAGACCCGGCACCTCCGGGACGTGCTGCGCCGACGCGGTGCCTGGCCGTCCGGCGCGGCGGGAGCGGCCGCGGCGAAGTAGCGTTCCAGCGACCCCGTGCGGAGAACCTCGTGTCCCAAGCCCCCAACGATCGCGACGACCGGCTGGAGCCGGATGCCGCGTCCACCCCTGAGGAGGATCAGGGCACGGACCTCCCACCTGAGGACATCGTGGCGACCGGCGAGGACGACCTCCCTCTCGAGGAGATCGTCGTCGAGCGTCCCCTCGAAGCGGTCCCGCCGTTGCGTCCGATCGCTCTGGCCGGGACCGGGGTCGCCGGGTTCCTGATGGGGACCGCCGACGTGGTCCCGGGATTCTCCGGCGGCACCGTCGCGCTGGTCGTCGGCATCTACGAACGGCTCATCGCCAACATCCGACAGGGCGCGCGCGCCCTCTCCCTACTCCTCCGAGGTCGGGTCCCCGGTGCGCTGCGGGCCCTGCTCGTGATCGAGTGGCCCTTCATCGCGATCCTGCTGACGGGCATCCTCGCGGCCGTCTTCACCTTGGCGGCGCCGCTGCGTCTCCTGATCGAGGAGCAGCCGTCGCTGTTGAAGGCCACCTTCCTGGGGCTGGTGCTGGGGGCGTCGGTCGTCGCGGCCAAGGAGCTGCGTGCCCCGAACGTCTGGCACGTGCTCGTGGGTGTCGTCGTCGCGTTCGGCGTCTTCTTCGGTCTGGGTCTCACCGGTGGTGTCACCCTCGAGGCGTCCGTCGTGACCTTCTTCCTGGGCGGCGCGATCGCGGTCACGGCGATGATCCTGCCGGGGATCTCGGGTTCGTTCATCCTGCTGCTGCTCGGGCTCTACCCGGCGGTCGTAGGTGCGGCGGCGGACCGGCGGCTGTTCCTGCTGCTGGTCTTCGGCCTGGGATGCGTCGCTGGGCTCGCGGCCTTCTCGACCCTGCTGAACTGGCTCCTCTCCCGGTTCCACGACCTGGTCCTGGCTGCGCTGATCGGGCTCATGGTGGGCAGCGCGCGGGTGCTGTGGCCCTACCCGGCAGAACCCTTCGAGAACGTCGAGTTGGCCCTGCCGGACGGCACCGAGTGGCTGCTCGCGTTGGCTCTGACCCTCACCGCGTTCTCGCTGGTGTGGATGCTCGGGCTGCTCGCGACCGGCATCCAGCGTCGCCGCGCCCGTCGGGCCGCCGTCCGCTCGGATGCGGTCGGCCCGCACGAGGGGCGACCGCCCGAGGATCCCGGTGGTCCACCTCCGTCGTGACGTGACCGGTCAGGTCGGGACCCGGCCGTCGGCGATCGCTGCGGCCCACCGCTGGACGGCGAGGTGGCACTCCTCGAGCGTCGGTACCAACGCGAGCCGCAACCAGCCTTCTCCACCCTCGCCGAAGCTGCGGCCGGGCGTGACGAGCAGACCGGCGTGCTGCAGCGCGTCGGCGTACGCGACGTCGTCCCCGCCCGGCGCGCGGAGCCAGACGTAGAAGGTGGCCTGGGAGCCGGAGACCTCGATGCCCTGCTGTTCGAGGAAGTCGAGGACGACCCGGCGCTTCTCCGCGAAGATCGCGCGCCGGTCGGTGACGTGGTCCTGGTCGCGCCAGGCCGCGGTCGCCGCAGCCTGCACGAAGCTCGGCGAGGCGGTGCCGGTCGTGGTCCGCAGGCGCCTCAGCCGAGCGATGAGGTCCGGGTCGCCGATCATCGCGCCCGAGCGGTACCCGGTCATCCCGGAGCGCTTCGACAGCGAGACCACCGCCAGGACACCGGTCAGGTCGCCGTCGCACACCTCCAGCGCGGACGGTGCCGGCTCGTCGAACCACACCTCCTGATAGCACTCGTCCGAGGCAAGCAGCAGGCCGTGCTCTCGGGCGAGCTCGACCTGACGGTGCAGGTGGGTCCGGTCCGTGGTCGCGCCGGTGGGGTTGTGTGGGTGGTTGACCCAGGCGATCGCGGAACGCTGGAGTCGATCCGGCTCGAGCGCGGCCAGGTCCAGGCGCCAACCCTCCTCGGCGCGGAGGAGGACCGGGTCGGAGACGCCCCCCGCGAAGCGCGTGCCGCGGTCGTAGACGGGGTAGCCCGGCGTACCCCACAGCACGCCACGGCGTGGGCCGGCGGCATCGATGACGGCGAGGGGGAGGTGGAAGATCGCCTCCTTGCTGCCGGCGGAGGCGAGCACGTTGCGGTCGGGGTCGACCTCGACCCCGTGGCGGCGCGCCATCCAGCCGGCGATCGCCTCGCGCAACTCGGCGGTGCCAGCGGCGCTCGGGTAGCTGGACTCCGGGGTGAGCGCGTCGATCAGGGCGCGGCGTATCGGTTCCGGGGTGGGCTCGTGGGGGTCACCGACGGACAGGTCGATCAGGACCTCGCGCTCGAGCGCGTCGGTCAGGGACTGGGTGAAGTAGCTCGGCAGCCCCTCGAGCACCGGATTGGTGGGCACCGGGGGTGGATCCGGATTGGTGGGCACCGGGGGTGGATCTGGCTTGGAAGGCACCAGCGCTACGCTTTCGCGACGGGTCGTGCTGACGCTAACCGCTCGTGCCGGTGGCGTGAACCTCCTTGGCGACGACCCTCCCCTGACGAGGAGCCGACCCGCCGTGCCCGAACGTCCCGCCGCGACGCCGGACGCCGCCGCGTCTCCGACCGAGCGGGTCGGGGTGATCGGCGCCGGCCTCATCGGTGGCTCGATCACCCGTGCCTACCTCGGGACCGGTGTGGACGTCGAGGTGGTGGACCTCGACGCGGACGCGATCGAACGTGCAGCTGCGGCCGGTGCGTCCCCGACCTCGCTGACAGACCTGGCCCGCGCGGTCGACGTCGCCTTCCTGTGCCCACCGCCGCGCACGGTTGCCCCTGTCTGGGCGGACCTGGTGCACGCGGCAGCGGATCGAACCGAGGGGCCGCGGCTCGTCGCGCTCGACGTCGCATCCGTGAAGCGCCCCGTGGTCGACGGGCTCGCGGGAACGGGGACCCCCTGGGCCACCGACGATGCGGTCTTCATCCTGTCGCACCCGATGGCTGGTCGCGAGCACATCGGCTGGGACGCGAGCGACCCCCGCCTGTTCCAGGGGGCGAGCTGGATCCTGCTTCCCCCCGAGCACGCGACCGGCGCCGAGCTGGCTCGCGCGATCCAGGCGGTGCAGGCTCTCGGAGCGTCGGTGTGCTTCATGGAGGTCGCGTTCCACGATCGGTTCGCGGCGCTGACCAGCCACGTCGCCCACGCCTTCGCGTTCACGTTCCAACGGATGGTCGACGAGATGGATCCGTCGGGGTGGCGCCGCTTCTCGGGGAACTCCCTGCGCGACCTGTTGCGCGTGTCGGTCAGCGACGCGGACCTGTGGACCGAGATCCTGGAGGGCAGCGCACACGAGCTGCAACCCATCCTGACCGAGCTCGGCCGCCGGCTCACCGCGTTCGATCCGAGCCACGACGTCCCGGCGGCACCGCCCACCCCGCCGCACCCGGATGCGACGGACGCGGACGGTCGGCCACGGCAGGTCCGCCTGCCGTGGGACGCCCCGGTCGGGGCGCAGCTCGGTGCGTTGCTCCGGACCGGTGAGGATGGCCTCCACCTCGCCGACTGGGCACGCCGTCCGGAGTCGGGGGAGCTGCTGCTGACCTTCGGGGCGCCGGTAGCCTCGGATCCCAGAGGAGGCGCATGAGCGAGCAGAGCCGCACGATCCTCGTCCGATGCTCCGGCCGTGACCGCCCCGGGATCACGACCGGTCTGCTCGGTGTGCTCGCGAACTCCCGCGCCGAGCTCTACGACATGGAGCAGGTCGTCGTCCGCGAGCGACTCACCCTCGACCTGCTGATCGGCGTCTCCGAGGGTGACGACGTGCTGAAGGAGTTGCTGTTCCACGCCTGGGAGCGTGACCTCCAACTGGACTTCGAGGCGGTCGAGCCGGTCTCCTCACCGACCAGCCTGGCGCGCGCGATCGTCACCGTGATCGGTCAGACGTTGCTGCCCGAGGCCCTCGCTGCCGTGACCGGCGCGATCGCCGCCGGCGGTGGGAACATCGACCGCATCGACCGCATCGCGCGCTACCCGGTCGTCGCCTACGAGTTCGTCGTGGTCGACGGGTCGATCGACGCCATGCGTGAGGCGCTGGTCGCGGCTGCGGGGGACCATGGCGTCGATGTCGCGATCCAACGCCAGAGCCTCGAGCGGCGCGCCAAGCGGCTGATCGTGATGGACGTCGACCGGACCCTGATCCAGGACGAAGCGATCGAGCTCCTCGCAGCTGAGGCAGGGTGCCAGGAGGAGGTCGCTGCCATCACCGAACGGACGATGGCCGGTGAGCTCGACTTCGTGTCCTCGCTCGAGGAGCGGGTGGCCAAGCTCGCGGGGATGCCCGTCGACGCCCTGACACGGGTGCGTGATCAGGTCACCCTGACACCCGGTGCGCGGACCTTCGTTCGGACCCTGCACCGGCTCGGCTACACGGTCGCGCTCGTCTCCGGCGGGTTCACCGATGTGATCGAGCACATCGCGCGTGAGCTGGGTATCGAGCATGCCGAAGCCAACCGTCTGGAGGTCGTCGATGGGCAGCTGACGGGGCGCATCCAGGGGCCGGTGTTGGACCGCGAGGGCAAGGCCCGGGTGCTCCGTCAGATCGCCGAACGCGAAGGGGTGCCGCTCGAGCAGACCGTCGCCATCGGAGACGGCGCCAACGACCTGGACATGCTCGCGATCGCGGGTCTGGGGATCGCCTTCAACGCCAAGCCGCTGGTGCGCGCGCACGCTGACACGGCGGTCTCGGTGCCCTACCTCGACGCGATCCTCTTCCTGCTGGGGATCCGCCGTGAGGAGATCGAGGAGGCGGACGCGCAGGACCCGTCCTTCGAGGCGGACGGGTTGCTGCCGGTCCCGGGCGTCCCTCCGGTCTGACCCGGGCGGCCTCGCACGGGTGAGGCGCTACGGACCTGGTACGCGCAGGATCGCTTCCAGGACGTCGGTTCGGCGCACGATCCGCATCCCGGCGCGTCGGTAGAGCTCGACCGGTCCTTCCACCGTGACGTCATCGACCTCCAGACCCACGCCGGTCAGTCCACGCTCGCGGAAGGCCCGGAACGCTTCGCGCAGCAGCGCCATGCCGATGCCCCTGCGCCGCCACTCGGGGACGACCCCGAGGTCGCGGACCCAGCCGTCCTCGCGGGCGGTCTCCGTGCCGGCTCGACAGATCGCGAGCCCGATGATCTCGCCCTCGTGCTCGGCGATCAGGAGCAACCCCGGGTCGAGGTTCGGATCGCGTTGGATCCGGTCCCAGACGAAGTCGTCGAACTCCATCGGTAGGGACGTCGGCACGTCGGCGAAGGCGCGCTGGTGCGCCTTCCACAGCGCTTCCTCGTCGTGGCCGGGCCGGAAGGTGCGGCAGGTGACCCCCTCGGGCCACGAGGGAGAGGGAGGATCGGCGTGGAGGTCCAACCGCAGTTCCAACAGGTGACGGACCGGTTCGTACCCGCGGTGATCGAAGAAGCGCCGGGCGCGGTCGTCGCCGTCGACGACGGCGGTGCGCAGGACCGCGTGATCACGCTTGAGGTCAGCAGCGGCTCGGCGCGCCCGGTCCTCGGCCCGTCCGTGGAGGAAGGTCGCGAGCCCCTGGCCGGTCCAGTCCGGGTGGACCCGACCCTCGACGTGGAGGTCCAGTTCCCCGGTGAAGGGGTCGACGTCGGAGTGGAACTCGGCGTAGGCGACCAGGCGGGGATCGGCATCCGGGTGCTCGACGAGCAGCAGATCGTCGTAGTCACCGACGTCGTGCCAGCGTGCCCGCAGGTCGCCTTCGCGGGTCGTGACCATGCCGATGCGATCCATCGAGCACGCAGCGAACAGCGCCGCGACCTTGGGGATGTCGTCGGCGATCGGTCGCCGTAACGTGAACCCCGGAGGAGGTGGGCGCAGATCCGGATCGTGCGGGTCAGCGAACATCACCCGCATGGTAGGCGGGACTACCCTCGCGGTCGCCCTCGGCCGCTTCGCCCGCGGCCGAACCCTCTGGAAGGTGACGACCTTGGCCCGTGTGACCGTGCATCACCTCACCCAGCCGCCGCGGCTGCCGCTGATCGAGGAGGACGGCCTGCGGACGCGGGCCGATCTGTCCCGACTGCTCGGGCCGCCCGAAGGCATCGACCTGGTGGCGCCCGGCACCTACGCCCACGGCAAGCGGGTGTCGGGCTGGTACTCCGCCGACCACGCTCGCACGCGGGTCGAGGAACTCGGTCCCGGGTACGTCAGTTTCACGGTCGATCCGGCCAAGACCCTGACGGCACCGGCGTCGCTGCGCGAGGGCGGAGACCTGGAGGCCTACTGGGCAGCGGCCAAGTCCCTGAAGGAGCGGCTCGCGGCCGACGACCTCCCGGAGGATCTCGAGGTCCACCAGAACGTCCCGGTCCGGGCGAAGCACGTGACCCTGCGCGCGCCGCTGGTGTCCGCCGACGACCTGGGCGAGTGGGCACCGATCGTCGATGCTGTCGCAGATGAGGATCGGCTGTCGGCCAAGGCGCTGATGCACCTGGCGATCATCGCTGCCGATGCCGACTTCGACTCCACCGACTTCCTGGCTGCCTGCGCTCTGGCGTGGCGCGACGAGCCCGATCCGGACAACCTCGTCCGCGAGTTGATGGAGACCGACCCCGACAAGGTCGCGAGTGCGGCACTGGCCGAACACAACGCGCTCGCGCCAGAGCTCGTCGCGCGGCTGCGCGAGGTGCTCGAGGAGACGCGTGTCTGGTCGGAGGAGAACGGGTTCGATCCCGGGCAGGGTCTGTTCTCCCGTACCGCCGCGGTCCTGGACGAACTCCCGTCCGCGTGACAGCGCGATCGGCGTGGCAGGTCTCGACGACCCCGCCTGCCGCGGTCGGCGGCTACAGGCTCACGATGTTGAGGTGGGCGATGCGCTGCTCGCCGTCCTCCTCCTCGACCTGGAACCGGACCCGCTGACCGATGCGGAACTCCTGCAGACCGGAGGCGCGGAAGGCCTCGGCATCGAAGCGGTGTTCCACGAGACCATCATCGAGTAGCGTGCCGGTACGGGTCGACGCGTGGTAGGTCCTGATCGTGCCCTGCGGCATCCGGGGTCTCCTCGACATCCACTGACAGGACTTCGCAGGATAGCTGTGACCAGGAGATCGACGTGAGCGAGCAGGATCCCACCGACGGCGAGGGACGCCCGGAACCCGAGACCCCGCCGGAGCCACCCAGGACGCCGTTCTCGCAGCAACTCGGCCGCGTGGTCATCGGCATCGTCATCGTGCTGTTCGGCGTGTTCGCCGTCGCCAACGCGCAACCGGTCGACTTCTCGTGGGTCTTCGGAGAGAGCCTGGTTCAGATCGACGAGACGGGTGAACGGGTCGATGGCGGCGTGCCACTCATCGTGCTGCTGGTCGCCAGCTTCGTCCTCGGGTTGGTCGTCGGCCTGATCGCGGCGTGGCAGAGTGGGCGCGCCAAGCGTAAGGCGGAGAAGCGCGACCGCTGAGCGTACGGTCAGCCCGCCGCCTCCGAGCGCAGGTCCCATCCCTCCATCAGCGTCGAGGTAGCCCGCCCCAGCTGGTGACCGGCAGCCAGCCGGAGCAGATCCTCGGCGGTGTCGACGTCCTCCTCGAACCCGGTCAGTGCCACCGAGGTGGTGGACGCTCCCGCCCGATGGGCCAGCGCCAGGTGAGCGGCGGCGGAGCCAGGGCCGTACGCGGTCGTGATCCTCGTGGCCGGCCGGCGCAGGAGGCCGCCGGTGCCTCCTCCGCGGGTCGGTGCCACGACCACCTCGGCGTCCTGGTCCAGGAGGTGGCGGACCTCCGGTCCGGTGAGTCGAGGGAGGTCGGCCGCGACCACCAGCAGCGACGAGGGCGCCCCGATCTGCTGCGTCGCGGCAGCGATGGCCCCGTCGAGGCTCCCGACGCCCGGAGGGTCGAGACAGATGTCCACGCCCAGCGCCGACCCCGCTGCCGCGGCGGCCGGCCCGCTGGCGGCGACGACGAGGCGGGTCACCTCGGCGTCCCTGAGGGCGGTCACGACGTCCGCGAGCATGGCACCGGCGAGCGCGGCTCGGCGGTCGGACGAGAGGACCCCGCGCAGCCGGGTCTTGCCGTGACCGGGGCTGCGCAGGGGGATGAGGGCGACGGTGTCGTCCGCGGACTGGCTCATGGGATGCACCCTAGTGAGGCGCGTGCGTGAGCTAGGGTCGTTGGCAGTGTCCGAGGCACCGGGAGGCCGACGCTCGTGGGCGACGTTGCGGTGATGGGAGCCGGTTCATGGGGGACCGCGTTCGCGCTGATGTGCGCCGACGCGGGTAGCTCGACGACCCTCTGGGCCCGTCGCGAGGAGGTCGCCCAGGAGATCCGCCGGGAACGCACCAACGCGGCCTACCTGCCGGACGTCGTGCTGCCGGACAACCTCGCGGCGACCGCGGACCCCCAGGAGGCGTTGGCGGGAGCCGACGTCGTCGTGCTCGCGGTTCCCTCGGTCGGGATCGCGGAACAGTTGGCCGCGTGGGGTGATGTGATCGATGCGGAGGCGACGCTCGTCAGTCTCATCAAGGGTGTCGACGTGGCGACGATGCGGCTCGGGAGCCAGGTGATCGCGGAGGGTCTGGACTGTGACCCGGACCGGGTCGTGGTCGTCAGTGGTCCGAACCTCGCCAAGGAATGTGCGCAGCGGATGCCGGCGGCCACGGTGGCGGCCAGCCCAGACCGTTCGCGCGGGGAACGGGTCCAGCAGGCCGTCATGGCGCCGTACTTCCGCGTCTACACCAACGAGGACAAGGTGGGCGTCGAGGTCGGCGGCGCGGTCAAGAACGTGATCGCGCTGGCGGCTGGGATGGCCCACGGGATGGGCTTCGGGGACAACACGATGGCGGCGGTCATCACCCGGGGGCTCGCGGAGATGACCCGGCTGGGCGTGAACCTCGGCGGTGATCCGCTGACCTTCTCCGGCCTCGCGGGCGTCGGCGACCTCGTGGCCACCTGTACGTCGCCGAAGTCGCGGAACCGGACGGTGGGCGAGCGACTCGGCCGCGGCGAGGAGCTCGACGACATCATCGCGTCGATGAACATGGTCGCCGAAGGGGTCAGGTCCTCGCAGGCGATCGTCGGACTGGCGGAAGAGGCCGGTGTCGAGATGCCCATCGGCCAGGGGGTGGTGGCGGTCTGTCACGCCGGGTACGACCCGCGCGAGCTCGTCGGATCGCTGCTGCAACGGGAGGCCAAGCCAGAGATCTACGGGCTGGGGAGATGAGCGGCCCGGGTCTGGTGCTCGTCCTCGACGGTCCGAGTGGCGTCGGCACCTCGACGACCCTGGCCGCGCTCCAGGAGGCCTGGCCGGAGGTCCGACCAGGGCCGCTGCTGGACGTCGGTGTCGACCACACGCTGACGAGCTTCGGTCCGGAGCTGGGACGCTGGTGGGACCTCATCGAGGCGCCGGAGAGCACCGGGGACGCGGGTGCGCACTGGGGTCCGCTGGGACGCGAGCTGGTGCGGTCGATCCCGCAGGTGGCGGCGTTGTGGGCGCGGGCCGGTTGGGACGTCGCCGTCGACCACGTGCTCCGTGACCGTGCGACCGCGACGGAACTACGCGACGCCGTGGTCGATCTGCCTCACCTGCACGTTGGGCTGACCTGCGACCCGGTGGTCCTGGAGGACCGTGCTCGTAGCGCGGGGCGGGACGAAGCAGCCGATCTGCGAGCCAGCAAGGCGTTGGCCGAGCTGGAGGCCTTCGGTGGGGTCGCCCAACGCGACCTGGTCCTCGATACGACCGAGATGGCCACCGACGAACTCGTCCGCGAGATCCTGGCCGCGGTGGCAGCACGCCTGCGCGGCTGACCGACCACCCGGGGGATCGGCGTGCCCGGGTCGGGGTGCGGGTGGGGCCACGTCACTCGAGGCTGATCCCCAGTGCCTGCATGATCTTGCCGGTCTGCTCCATGACGCCGTGCGTGAACTCGGCTGCGCCGGGTCCGACCTGGTTGACCTGCTCCCAGGCGTCGGCGACATCGTCGGGGGTGGGGACGCCCTCGAAGGTCGCGCCCTCGCCCTCGAGGATGGCGACCCGCGCCATGTAGCCGCCACCGACGGAGTAGATGCGCCCGGTATCCGTGCAGGTCTCGGAGGCGAGGTAGGCGACCAATGGGGAGACGTACTCGGGCTCGAGCTTCTCGAGGAGCTGCGGCGGGAAGATGTCCTCGGTCATCCGTGAGGTAGCGGCCGGCGCGATGACGTTGGCGGTGATGCCGTACTTGGCCCCCTCGATGGCCAGGGTGCGGGTCAGACCGACCTGGCCCATCTTCCCGGCCGAGTAGTTGGACTGCCCGAAGTTGCCGTACAAGCCGGAGCCTGAGGTCGTGTTGATGATGCGGCCGTAGCCCTGCTCCTTGAGGTGGTTCCACGCCGCCCGGGCGACGTGGAAGGCGCCGTAGAGGTGCACCTTCAACACCAGGTCCAGCTGCACCTCCTCGAGCTTGGCGAAGGAGGTGTCACGCAGGATGCCGGCGTTGTTGACGACGATGTCGACCCGGCCGAAGGCATCCAACGCGGTCTGGACGATGGCCTCGCCACCCTCCCAGGTGTGCACGCCGTCGTAGTTGGCGACCGCCTCACCACCGGCATCGACGATCTCCGTGACGACGGCGTCCGCCATCTCGGAGCCCCCGCCGGAACCGTCGCGGCCGCCGCCCAGATCGTTGACCACGACCTTGGCGCCTCGGCTGGCCATCAAGAGCGCGTGGCTGCGCCCCAACCCGCCTCCGGCACCGGTCACGATCGCCACCCTGCCATCGAGATCGATCACGTCGAACCTCCCTCGGTCCCTCGCTGTGATGCTGCCGTACCGTCGTGGTCGCCAGCGTCCCGTGGCTCGAGCCGACCCGGTCGTCCGGTGGCCTCGAACCGACGGTGACGCGTACCCGAACCCTAGCCCCGTGGAACATCTGCCCCGGAATCGTTCCAGCCTGGAGCCTGCCGTGTCGCCCCTCGCTCACGCGTTGTGGTTCACCGAGGGCCGCCCCGCCTACGACTGGTCCTTCGCGGTCGAGCCCCTCTCCCTGGCGGCGCTGATCGCCGCGGTCGTCGTGGCGATCGTGTGGCGCTGGGTCGCGCCGTGGTTGCCACGCCCTGAGCTCGCGTTCCTGAGCTTCCTCGGGCGGCTCGGTCCCTGGATCCCACGGCTGCTCGCGATCCATGCCGGAGTCTCGCTGCTCGCCTTGGCGGCCCGGCTCGAGTTCTTCGTCCCCACCTTCCGCCTGCCCGACACCTGGTGGGGGGTGGGACTCGGCATCCTCGAAGGCATCGTCGGCGTGTGGCTCATCTCGGGATGGAAGGTCCGCCCCGCCGCGTTCCTGCTCGTGATCGCCGGGCCCTTGGGCATGCTCGGCTTCGGGATCGTGCCGATCCTGGAGCGGGCCGACCTGCTGGCGATCGGGCTGTTCCTGGTGCTGCTGCCCCCGGACGACGAGCGTCCGGGCGGTCGCATCCTCGTCGATCCGGAGCGGGGGCGCACGGCGTTGTTCGCCCTCAGGGCACTCGTCGGAGCGACCCTGATCCTGCTCGCCTACACGGAGAAGCTGGGGCGCCCGGAGCTGTCGCTCGAGTTCCTCGACCGCTTCCCGGCCTTCAACGTGCTGCAGTTGCTGGGAGACCGGTTCGGGTTCGAGGTCAGCGACCTGGCGTTCATCCAGTTCGCGGCTGGCATCGAGATCCTCTTCGGCCTGCTGCTCATCTCCGGTGCCCTGCCGCAGCTCACCGTGATCGCCGCCGGTATCCCCTTCAACGCCACCCTGTTCTTCCTCGGGCCGACGGAGCTCATCGGGCACCTTCCCATCTACGGCGCGATGCTCGCGCTGCTGGTCTACGGATCGCGTGACGACACCGCGCCGGTCTGCTCCTGGCTCCCTCGTCCCGATGGCCGCCTGAGGACGATGCCGGCGCGCGAGCCCACCGGCGGCGGCTGAGCCATCAGGGCTGACGGGCGCGACCAGCTCGATCCGCCTGGTCCTACGCGGTCCGCTCCGGAGCGCGCGAACCGCAGCTCGTCGGACGGAGGCCGACGACTAGGCTCACGCCGTCGTCCGCCGTCAGAGAGGCCGTTTGTGACCCGCGTCCTGCTCCTCTTCGGAGGCCGGTCGTCCGAGCACGAGATCTCCTGCCTCTCTGCACGTTCCGTGCTCGGGGTGATCGACCGCGACCGCTACGAGGTCGTCGCGGTCGGCATCACGCGGGACGGTCGCTGGACGCTCGCGGACGGTCCCGTCCACCTGGAAGGCAGCACCCTGCCGTCGGTGGCCGAGGACGGCCCGACGATCGCGCTCGTGGGGACACGCAAGGGACCTCGGCTCCTCCAGGTCGACGAGGATGACGCGCTGGCGACCATCGACCTCGGTCCCGTCGACGTCGCGTTCCCGCTGCTCCACGGCCCGTGGGGCGAGGACGGCACCGTCCAGGGGCTGCTTGCGACCGTCGGGGTCCGCTACGTGGGCGCCGACGTCACCGCGTCGTCCATCGGCATCGACAAGGCCGCGATGAAGGCCACTTTCGGGGCACGGGGGCTGCCGCAGGGCGGCTACCTCGCCGTCCACCGCAGCCGTTGGGAGCAGGACCCGGACGGGGTATCGGACGAGCTGGCGTCGACCCTGTCCGCGCCCTGGTTCACCAAGCCGGCCCGGCAGGGATCATCGATCGGGATCCGCAAGGTCTCGCTGGTGGACGAGTTGCCTGAAGCCATGCACGAGGCCTTCAGCTACGACGAGGTCGTCGTGATCGAGCAGGGCATCGACCGGGCCCGGGAGATCGAGGTCGGGGTGCTCGGCAGCGAGCACATCGAGGTGACCCGACCAGGGGAGATCATCCCGTCGGGCGAGTTCTACGACTTCCAGGCCAAGTACCTGTCCGACTCGGAGCTGGTGATCCCCGCTGACGTCCCTCAGCCGGTCGCCGACCGCGTCGACCTGCTGGCCCGACGGGCCTACCGCGCGATCGCCTGCCGCGGGCTGGCGCGGGTCGACTTCTTCGTGCGCCCCGACGGCGAGGTGCTGATCAACGAGATCAACACGATCCCAGGGTTCACCCCGAGCTCGATGTTCCCCCGGCTGTGGGCCGCCGAGGGGATCGACTACCCGGAGCTGGTGGGCCGCTTGCTCGCGGACGCGGCGCTGTGACGGGCGGAGAGCTGCACGGCGTGGTCAGAGGTTCACGATCGGGCAGGTCAACGTCCGGGTGATACCGGGGACCGCCTGGATCCTGGACACCACGAGCTTGCCGAGTTCGTCGACGTTGGCCGCCTCGGCCTTCACGATCACGTCGTAGGGTCCGGTGACGTCCTCGGCGGTGACGACACCGGGAACCTCGGCCGCGGCGCGGGCCACCGCGGCGGCCTCGCCGAGTTCGGTCTGGATCAGGATGTAGGCCGCCACGTCCATGTCGCACCTCCCGCACACAGGGAGGACGCTAGCAAGCGACGTCCCACGCAGGCGGAGCCGCGCGGGACGCGATGCGGGGTGGGCGAAGGTGCTCCTCGAGCGCCCGGACGGCCGTCAGGCCTTGACCGGCGGCCGGGTGACCTTGCCCGCCTTGATGCACGAGGTGCACACGTTGAGCTTGACCTTGCGCCCATCGACCATCGCCGTCATGCGCTGGATGTTCGGCGACCAGCGCTTCGAGGAGCGGCGGTGCGAGTGCGAGACCTGCTTGCCGAACCAGGGCTTCTTGTCGCAGAGGTCGCAGGTGGAGGAGGCCATCGGGCTGCCTTGTCGTCTCGGCCCGGGCAGCGCGGTGTGCGCCGATTATCCGGGTGCGGGTCGTGAGGACGTGGACGGGGGGTGTGAGCCCGGTCACGATCGACCCCGTCTGGCCCCGATCGACCGGGTCGGTCGGCGACCGAGCGGGCCATGGCGTGCGGGGCGGAGGTGACGGGCGTCCCGACGAACTCACATCGTCGCGCGAAGGCTACCAGTGGCGCCCGGAGGGTGCGAGACGAACGTGCGATGCGCAGAGCTACGCTGCGAGGTATCACCGAGCACGCGGAGGTGCGGTGGACGAGCCCAGGGCGTCGGAGGGGGCGTCGGCGGAGACGTCGGAGGACCACCGACCCCGACGGGGCGGCGCGGACCGCCCCGGCGCACCCCTGTCGGCACGGGAACTGCCGGACCTGCTCGAACGGGTCCACGCGGCCCTGACCGCCCGCCGTGACGTGCTCGACGATCTCAACGTCTTCCCGGTCCCGGACGGGGACACGGGGACGAACATGGTGTTGACCGTGCGCTCCGGTCTCACCGCGCTGCGTGACGCGCAGCCGGCGTCCGGCGCCGAGCTCTCACGCGAGGTGATCCGCGGGGCGATCCGGGGGGCCCGCGGGAACTCGGGCGTCATCCTGAGCCAGGTGATCCGTGCCGTGGTGGAGGAGTTGACCGGTCACCACGAGGTCGACGCTGCAACCTACGCCCGCGCGCTCGGCCACGCTCGTGAGCTCGCGTACGAGGCGGTCGCCGAACCGGTCGAGGGCACGATCCTGACCGCGATCACGGCGGCTGCCCGGCAGGCTCGCGCGGCAGCCGACGAGGGCTTCGACCTTCCCCGGGCGTCAGCGTGGACCTGCGATGCCGTCGCGCGGGCGGTCGCAGCGACGCCTGACCAGCTCGCGGTCCTGCGTGAAGCCGGTGTGGTCGATGCGGGGGCGCGCGGTTTCGAGGTGGTGCTCGCGGCGGTGCACGGCCACCTGACAGGTGACGAACCCGAGGTGCATCTCGACGCACCGACCCACGGTGAACGCCGCAGGGAGACCGGCTGCCACGGGTCGCGTGACAACCCCTTCGAGGTCCAGTACCTCCTGGACGCTCCCGATGACCGTGCCCCGGTCATCCGGCGAGCCCTGGAACAGCTCGGGGATTCGGTGGTGGTGGTTGCCGCCGGCGGACTCCTCAACGTGCACGTGCACACCGCCCGGATCGGTCCGGCGATCGAGGTCGGTCTCGGGCACGGCCGTCCGAGCAACATCCACGTGGTCCACTTCGACGAGCAGATCGCACAGCGTGCAGCCGCCAGTCACGCCGCGATCGGCGCGGTCACGGTCCTGCAGGGTCCTGGCCTCATCTCCGCGGTGACCTCCCGTCACGTCGAGGTGGTGGAGGGAGCGGCGGGACGACTGCCATCCGTGGCGCAGTTGCTCGACGCCATCGAGCGCGTGACGGCTCATGCGGTCGTCCTGCTCCCGGGTCACCGCAACGCGATCCCTACCGCCATGCAGGCGGCGGAGCTGGCGCGCGGAGATGGAGGACGTGAGGTGGAGGTGGTGGTCGAGGCCGTGACCCCACCCGCGGTCCTGGCGGGGCTGGCCGTGCTCGACCCGGAGGGAACGCTGGCCGATGTGTGCGCCACGATCGCCGAGGCCGCGGGCGCGGTCCGGACCGGCGAGGTGGTCGCGGCGGTCCGGGACGCCGACACTCCCATCGGCACGGTCCGTGCAGGCCAGCCGCTGGCGGTCGTCGACGGCGAGGTGGTCACGGCCTGCGAGGATCCGGTGACGGCGCTGGGTTCGGTAGCCGACGCGATGGAGCTGAAGCGGGCTGAACTGGTCACCCTGCTCGTAGGTGCCGAGGTGGGTGTCGATGAGCGTGCTGCCGCGGTCGAGGTGATCGAGGCGGCTGCACCGGACGCGGAGCTCGAGGTCGTCGACGCCGGCCACCGACCGTCGCGCTACTGGATCGGCGCGGAGTGACCTTGCGTCTCGCGGACCCTGTCACCGAGCTTCCCGGCGTCGGACCGAAGCTGGCGAGCCGGCTGGGGGACGGGCTCGGTATCCGGACCGTCCACGACCTGCTGACCCACTACCCCCGCCGGTTCCAGGACGCCGGTGATGTGCTGGACCTCTCCGAGGTCGCCGAGGGCCAACCCGCGACCCTGATCGGCGAGGTCCTCGATTGGTCCACGCGCCGCACCACCACGAAGGGCAAGGGGCGGCGGCTGGACATCGCCGAAGCGCGCGTTCGCCAGGCCAGTGGCGCGGTGTTCAGCGCCACCTTCTTCAACCAGAACTGGCGGGCGAACCAGCTGGGCCCGGGGACCGTCGCCGCGTTCAGTGGCAAGGTGAAACGGTTCCGGTCGGACCTGCAACTGGCCAGTCCGGATGTGCAGCGACTGGGGAGGGTGTCCGCGGGGTTGGACGCCGCCTCTGCGGCCGACCGCCTGCGGCACCAGCGGTTGCTGGCCGTGTACCCGGCCGTCGATGGGCTGCCGAGCTTCAAGCTGGCGGAGCTCGTCGAGGCGGCTCTGGACGCGCTGCCTCGCCTCCCGGACTGGCTCCCCGAGGACCTGCTCGACCGTCAGGACCTGATCGACCTCGACGCCGCGGTGCGCGGGATCCACCTGCCACCGGATCCCGCGACCCGGGATGCCGCCCGTCGCCGGTTGGTGTTCGACGAGCTGCTCAGCCTGCAGCTCGGACTGCAATGGCGCCGAGCCCGCCTGGAGGCCGACACGCTCGGGCTGGACAACGCGCCGGTCGATCGTGGGCGCGCCCAGGCGTTCCTCGACGCCCTGCCCTTCCCGCCGACCGGGGCGCAGATCCGCGCCTTCGACGGGATCGGCCAGGACCTGGCGAGGCTACGGCCCATGCACCGGCTGTTGCAGGGCGACGTCGGATCCGGGAAGACGGTCGTGGCGGTATGGGCGATGCTCAACGCGGTCGATCGCCGGCGCCAAGCTGCGCTGATGGTCCCGACCGAGGTGCTGGCCGACCAGCACTACCGCACGCTGACGCAGCTGCTCGCGCCGCTCGGAGTGAACTTGCTCGACGGGATCCGCGTGGAACTGCTGACGTCGTCGTCGACCACGACCCAGCGGCGCCGGATCCTCGGCGAACTGCTGTCGGGCGACGTCGACCTGGTCGTCGGCACGCATGCACTGCTGGAGGAGGGGGTGAGGTTCGCCGATCTGGGGGTGATCGTGATCGATGAACAGCACCGGTTCGGGGTCTCCCAGCGGGTGCAGCTCAAGGACAAGGCGGTCGAGGCAGCTGCCGTCGGTGCGAAGGGTGGCGACGGTGGTCCGGCGGTGTTGCCCGACGTGCTGGTGATGACCGCGACGCCGATCCCGCGCTCGCTCGCGCTCACGCTGTACGGCGACCTGGACGTCACGGTGCTCGACGAGCTCCCACCCGGACGGGAGCCCATCACCACCCAGCTGATCACCCCGGACCAGGCCCACCGGCGTGACGCGCTCTACGGGTTCATCCGGGAGGAAGCCGCTGCGGGCCGGGGCGCGTACGTCGTCTGCCCCTTCGTCGAGGAGTCGAAGGCGCTGCCCGGCACCGCCGCGGTCGAGGAGCACAAGCGCCTGTCCACCGAGGTGTTCCCGGACCTGGATGTCGAGCTCGTCCACGGGCGTATGGGGTCGGACGCCAAGGACACGGCGATGGCGCGGTTCCGGTCGGGTGACGCGCAGGTGCTGGTGTCGACCACGGTGATCGAGGTAGGCGTCGACGTCCCGCACGCCACCGTGATGGTGATCGAGGACGCCGAACGGTTCGGGATCAGCCAGCTCCACCAGTTGCGTGGTCGGGTCGGGCGCGGCGGGGGGCGCAGCTTCTGCGTGCTGTTCGCGGGGTGGAACGCCGAGCTGACGGACGACGCGAAGGAACGTCTGGAGGCGATCGCGGGGTCGACCGACGGCTTCGAGCTCGCCGAGACCGACCTGCGCATCCGCGGCGCCGGGCAGCTGTTCGGCCAGAAGCAGTCGGGGTTGCCGGACCTGAGGATCGCGGACCTCACCGAGGACCTCGAGGTGGTGGGGGTCACCCGGGACCTGGCCCGCGACGTGGTCGCGTCCGACCCGGACCTGCGCTCCCCGGACCACGCGACGCTGCGCGCCGAGGTGCTGGCCCGCTACGAGGGTGGACTGGATGCCTTCGCCGCTCTCGAGACCGGTTGACTCGCGTCCCCTGAGTGGCCTGTCCCCACCGTCGGCCAGGAAGTGTGGAAACCTTCGACGGCTATCCGTGAGGATGTTCCAGACTTCCTGGGCAGATCGACGAGGAGACGGGTGTGAGCGGCCAACTGGCGGTGGTGACGGGGGCGTCCAGCGGTATCGGGGCCGCGACCGCGGAAGCGCTGGGAGCTCGCGGCTGGACCGTGGTGCTGGTCGCTCGACGTCAGGCGCCGCTCGATGCCCTGGCGATCCGCATCGCGGCGGTCGGAGCAGACCCTGTCGTCGCGGCCCTGGATGCCGCGGACCCCGACACGGTGGCCGCGATGGCGGACGGCATCCGCGCTGAGCACGGCGTCCCGGACGTGATCGTCAACGCGGCGGGTGTGGGCGGATGGCGCTGGCCGGAGGACACCACACCCGCCGAGATGGAGAACAGTCTGGACGCCCCGTTCCGTGCCGCATTCCACGTCACCCAGGCGTTCCTCGGTGACATGATCGCCCGGGGGAGCGGCAGGATCGTCCACGTCGGGTCGCCGGCCGCCATCCAACCGTGGCCCGGTGCCACGGCCTACACGATCTCGCGGTGGGCGCTGCGCGGGTACCACGAGGCGCTGCGCCAGGATCTGGCCGGCACCGGCGTGACCACCTCCCACGTCGCGTTCACCGAGGTCACGACCCCGTACTTCGACACCAACCCCGGCGCCCGTGAGCGGCGTCCGTGGTTGGGGCGGCTCGCCCGGACGTTGACCCCGGCCGAGACCGCGGAGGTGATCCTCCGGACGATCGACCGCCCGCGGCCGCAGGTGCTCCACCCGGCCATGCTGCGGGTGCTGGTCGTGGTCCACCGCATGGCTCCAGGTGTCGCCACCTGGTTCGTGCGCATCACCGGCGCCAAGCGCGCCGTAGGGTCGTAGCATCGATCGGAGACCGTGGCGCGGAGCACAGGGAGGCCGAGGTGGCAGATGTCGAGGCAGGCGCGGTGCTGTGGGAACCACCCGCCGACGTGTGGCAGACCAGCCGGTTGGGGCGGTTCCTGTCGCGGGTGAGTGCCAGTCGAGGCATCGAGCTCACGGATTACGACGCCGCTTGGGAGTGGTCGGTGCAGGACCTCGACGGGTTCTGGGCGGCGGTCGTCGACGAGTTCGGCGTGACGTTCGACGAGCCGGCCGCAGTGGTCCTCGCCGATGCGGTGATGCCGGGAGCTCGCTGGTTCCCGGGAGCGACCCTGAACTACGCCCGTCACCTCCTGCGACAGGACGGGGACGCCCCGGCCATCATCGCCCGCTCGCAGACCCGCGACGACGTCACCGTCAGCTGGGACGACCTGCGTGACCAGGTGGCCCGCGCCGCGGCCGGCCTGCAGCGGCTCGGGGTGCGCCGCGGTGATCGCGTCGCGGCCTACGCCCCGAACATCCCCGAGACCTTGATCGCGTTCCTGGCCTGTGCGTCGATCGGTGCCGTCTGGTCGTCGTGCGCGCCGGAGTTCGGGGTGAAGAGCGTCGTCGACCGCATCCGGCAGATCGAGCCGACGGTGCTGGTGACCGTCGACGGTTACCGGTACGGGACGAAGGACGTCGATCGGGCCCGGGAGCTCGCCGAGATCCGCGCCGCGTTGCCGACGCTCACCGCCACGGTCCTGGTGCCCTACCTCGACGTCGACGGAGCGCCGGACCGGATCCCGGACGTCGTCACCTGGGAGGAGCTGACGGCCGAGCCGGCGGAGCTCGACTTCACGGCCGTGCCCTTCGACCACCCGCTGTACGTGCTGTACAGCTCCGGGACGACGGGGTTGCCGAAGGCGATCGTGCACGGCCACGGCGTCATCCTGGTGGAGCACCTGAAGGTGCTCGGGCTGCATCACGACCTGGGCCCGGACGACCGCTTCACCTGGTTCACCACGACCGGGTGGATGATGTGGAACTACCTCGTGTCGGGCCTGGCGGTCGGGAGCACCCTGGTGCTCTTCGACGGCGATCCCGGCTACCCGGACCTCATGACGCTGTGGCGACTGGCCGCGGACCTCGAGGTGACCGTGTTCGGGGTCGGGGCCCCGTTCCTCCTCACCTGCCGCCGGGAAGGGCTCGTGCCGCGGGACGAGGTGGACCTGTCACGCATCCGCCAGGTCGGTTCGACCGGCGCGCCGCTGCCCCCTGAGGGGTTCGGCTGGGTGTACGAGGGGGTCGGCGACGACCTGCAGGTCGTGTCCGCCTCCGGAGGCACGGATGTGTGCACCGCGTTCGTGGCCTCCAGCCCGCTGCACCCGGTCAAGGCGGGGGAGATCTCCTGCCGGTGCCTGGGCGCGAAGGTCGAGGCCTTCGATCCGCACGGCGACCCGGTCATCGGCGAACGCGGCGAGCTGGTCATCACCGCACCGATGCCGTCCATGCCGGTCGGCTTCTGGAACGATCCCGACGGCAGCGCCTACCGCGCCGCGTACTTCGAGGATTTCCCCGGCGTGTGGCGCCACGGTGACTGGCTGGAGATCACCCCCGAGGGTGCGTGCATCATCACCGGCCGATCCGACGCGACCCTCAACCGCGGGGGGGTGCGCATGGGCACCAGCGAGTTCTACTCCGTCGTCGAGTCCGTGTCCGGCGTGACGGACAGCCTGGTCGTCCACCACGAGGACCCGGCCGGCGGCGCGGGGGAGCTGGTCCTGTTCGTCGTCCTGGACGATGGTCAGGAGCTGGAGGACGACCTGCGGGGCGCGCTCGCCCGCGCGATCCGGACCGAGCTCTCGCCGCGCCACGTGCCGGACGAGGTCCACGCGATCCCCGCCGTGCCACGGACCATCTCGGGCAAGAAGATGGAGGTGCCGGTCAAGCGCCTGCTCGACGGCGAGCCGCCGGATCAGGTGCTCAACCGCGGCGCCATGGCCAACCCCGACAGCCTCGACGCCTTGCTGGAGCTCGCCGCTCCACCCCCTACAGGGTGATGGCAGGGATGTGCCTCAGACGGTGAGGCCGATCCCTGCCAGTGTGAGCGCGGTCATGACGCCACCGGGGCGATGGCAGGGATGTGCGTCGTGATGCGACGCGGATCCCTGCCAGTGCCGTCGGTGCGTGCGAGCAGCCGTGTCGTCGGTTGACCCGACGCAGGAGCGCCGCCGATCGCCGCGTCACCGCCGCGTACGCTCCGCCCACCCGACCCACGAGCGACGCCCGTGACCGACACCTCCACCTCCTCTGACCAGCCCCCCATCGCCGAGCGGCGACCCCACACGCTGACCCGCGTCGACGGCTCCACCGTCGAGGACCCCTGGCACTGGCTGCGTGACCGCGATGACGAGGCGGTCATCCGCTACCTCGAGGCAGAGAACGCCTACACGGAGGCCCGGCTCGCTCCCCTGGAGGAGCTCAAGGAGACCCTCTTCCAGGAGATCAAGGCGCGGGTGCAGGAGACCGACGCCTCGGCCCCGATCCTGCAGCCGCCGCGCCGCGACCGCGGTGAACAGGCCGGGTGGCTGTACTACCGCCGCACCCTCGAGGGGCAGCAGTACCCGATCCACTGCCGCCGCCCAGCCCCCGTTGGCGTCACCGACCCGGGCCGGCTCCCCGACCACCTGCGTGCCCCCGTCGACCCGACCGCTCCACCAGACGACGAGGTGGTGCTGCTCGACGAGAACGCCGAAGCCGCCGACCTCGACTACTTCCGGCTGGGCGGCTACGCGATCAGCCCGGATCAGCGGCTGGCCGCCGAGGCCGTCGACACCTCCGGCAACGAGGTCTTCCGGATCCGCGTCCGGGACCTGACCACCGGCGAGCTGCTCGACGACGAGATCCCCCGCGCCGGGTACGGCATCGCCTGGTTCGCCGACGCCTCCGCCTTGCTCTACACCGTGACCGACGACGCGTGGCGCCCGCACCAGGTCTGGCGCCACCGGTTGGGGACCTCCCACGAGCAGGACGAGCTGCTCCACCAGGAGGACGACGAGCGCTTCTGGTTGGGTGTCGGCGCGATGCGCTCGGACCGCTACCTCGCCATCCAGGCGGGCAGCAAGGTGACCAGCGAGTGGTACCTGCTGGACGCCGAGGATCCGGCGGCGGCCCCGCAGCTCGTCGCCGCGCGGGAGCACGGCGTCGAATACGACCTCGACCACCGCGGCGACCTGCTCTACGTCGTCACGAACGCTGACGATGCGATCGACTTCAAGCTGTGCGTCGCGCCGGTCGCGACGCCCGGGCGCGATCACTGGATCGACCTCATCTCGCACCGGCCCGGGGTACGGCTGGAGGCGGCGGACGTCTTCGCCGACCAACTGGTGCTGTCGGAGCGCAGCAACGCGCGTACGCAGCTGCGGATCTGCGATCCCGCCACCGGCGAGGGTGACGTGCTGCCGATGGACGAGGAGGTCTACGCGTCGGGGCTCGGCCCCAACCCCGGGTTCGAGACCCGCACGCTGCGGTACGTCTACACCTCGCTGACCACGCCCACGCAGGTGTTCGACCTGGACCTCGAGTCCGGCGAGCGCACCCTGGTCAAGCAGCAGCCGGTCCGCGGTGGCTACGACCGCGACCGGTTCGTGACCTGGCGCGACTGGGCCACGGCGCCCGACGGCACCCGGGTGCCGATCAGCCTGGTGCGCCGCGCCGACGTCGACCTTGACGGCACCGCCCCCTGCCTGCTCTACGGCTACGGCAGCTACGAGATCTCCATCGATCCCGGCTTCTCGCCGGTGCGTCTGAGCCTGCTCGAGCGTGGGGTGGTCTTCGCCATCGGGCACGTGCGCGGCGGTGGCGAGATGGGGCGACGCTGGTACGAGGACGGCAAGTTCCACGCCAAGCCGAACACCTTCGCGGACTTCGTCGCGTGCGCGGACCACCTCGTGGAGCAGCAGGTCACCGGCCGCGACCGGCTGGCAATCCGGGGCGGCTCGGCCGGTGGCCTGTTGGTCGGCGCCACCCTGAACCTGCGCCCCGACATCTGTGCCGCCGCGGTCGCCGAGGTCCCCTTCGTCGACGTGGTCACGACGATGTCCGACCCGTCGATCCCCTTGACGGTCATCGAGTATGACGAGTGGGGCAACCCGCAGGAGCCCGAGTTCCTGACGACGATCGCCAGCTACTCCCCGTACGACAACGTCCGGGCTGCGGACTACCCCGCTCTGCTCGTCACCGCCGGACTCAACGATCCGCGCGTGCAGTACTGGGAGCCGGCGAAGTGGGTCGCGAAACTGCGGACCACGATGACCGGCGGCGGTCCGGTGCTGCTGCGCACCGAGCTCGGTGCCGGGCACGGGGGCCGTTCGGGCCGGTACGACGCGTGGCGTGACGAGGCCGAGGTGCTCGCGTTCATCCTCCACCACGTTGGTGCCGTGGACGTGGCGGCAGGGACGTCGAGGTAGCCGGTGCGGATCATCGCGGGAGCCGCCGGGGGGCGACGTCTCGTCGCGCCGAAGGGGGACGAGGTCCGGCCGACCGCGGACCGGGTGAAGGAGGCGCTGTTCTCCTCGCTGCAGCCGCAGCTGCCCGGAGCGCACGTGCTGGACCTGTTCGCGGGCTCCGGTGCGTTGGGGCTGGAGGCGTTGTCCCGCGGCGCGGCTGCCGTCACGTTGGTCGAGCGTGGCCGGGCGGCGATCGCCGCGATCGAGACCAACATCGCGACGGTGGACCTCCCGGGGGTCGAACTGGTCCGTGCCGACGTGCGCTCGGCGGTGGGCGGGCTACTGCCCGGTGCGCCCTTCGACCTGGTGTTGATCGACCCGCCGTACGCGCTGGACGACGCCGGACTCGCGACGCTGCTGCAAGCCCTGGTCGGCCACCTCGCTGCGGAGGCGACCGTCGTCGTCGAACGTGGGAGCCGGTCAGCGGCCCCGGAGTGGCCGCCGGACCTGCTCCCCACCGAGCCTCGCCGCTACGGTGACACGACGCTGCACCGCGCCGATCGGCGCGACGAGCGGTCGGGTGCGACGTCCGCGCCGGAACCGTCGGGAGAGAGGGAACAGGGATGACCATCCGCGTCGTGTGTCCCGGCAGCTTCGACCCGATCACGATGGGCCACCTCGACATCATCCACCGTGCGGCCAGGAGTTTCGACGAGGTGGTCGTCGCGGTCGTGGACAACCCGAACAAGCGGCCGTTGTTCCCGATCGAGGAGCGGCTCGACCTGATCGAGGGGGAGACGGCGGACCTGCCGAACGTGCGCGCCGAGCGGTTCCGCGGCCTGCTGGTCGATTTCTGTCGTGATCGCGACATCGGGATCATCTGCAAGGGGCTGCGAGCGGTCAGCGACTTCGAGTACGAGCTCCAGATGGCGCAGATGAACCAGCGCATCGGCGGCGTCGAGACGGTGTTCATGTCGACCAGCCCCGAGCACTCGTACCTGTCGAGCTCGCTGGTCAAGGAGGTCGCGCGACTCGGCGGCAGCATCGACGGGACGATGCCAGACCGCGTCGAGATGGCGCTGCGGACCAGGCTCGCGGAGACCAGCGACGAGGGCTGAACGGCCGGTCCCGGCAGCGCGGGGCTGCCCCCGGTGAGCGCTACGCTCACGCGCAGTCCCCGCACCAACTCCGACCGGAAGCCAAGATGTCCGAACAACGTGGCGTCCCCCTGGACGTCGAGGCGAAGCTCCACGAGCTCGAGCGCCTCGTCGCCGAGGCCAAGGCGGTGCCCCTGTCGGCGTCGATCATGCTCAACCGGGCGGAGGTCGACGGGCTGATGCACGACCTGCGCGAGGCGCTGCCCGACGAGCTCACCCAAGCCCGCTGGGTCATCCGCGAACGGGACGAGATCCTGGAGCGTGCACAGGCCGATGCCGACCGCCTGATCTCCGATGGCAAGGCCGAGCGCGATCGGCTGGTCTCACGCGAGGAGGTCGTGCAGACCGCCGCCGGCGAGGCGGAGCGGATCGTGGAGGACGCGCGCGAACACGCGCGGCGCATCCGGCTGGAGGCCGAGGACTACGTCGACGCGAAGCTCGCGAACTTCGAAGTGGTGCTGAACAAGACCCTCGGCGCCGTGGAGCGCGGGCGCGCGAAGCTGCGAGGTGCCTCGGAGGCCGACGATCTGGCCGAGGACAGCGACCTCGACATCGACAGCTTCGACGAGGACCGCCAGCCCCGTTCCTGACGTGCCCCCGTACGCCTGTGGTACCGTACGCGGTCCGCGCGGCATCCGTGCCGCCGTCGTGTCTCCTCGCCGGCGTTCGGGCCGCTCTCCGGCCCTCCCGCCGCCGACCTCGAACCTGTCCGGGCCTCGCCCCCTCCGGAGCTTGCTGCTGTGCGCATCACCATCACCGACATCGTCGACCAGCCGGGTGCCACCCGGCCGGTCAGCGTCGCGGTGCCGGCGGACGAGTTCGGGGACGACCCGTGGGGTACCGCCGAGGGAGCCGTGCAGGATCCGATCGAGCTGGACCTCCACCTGGACAGCGTGGTCGATGGGATCCTGGTTCGCGGATCACTCGGCTTCACCCTGATCCTCGGTTGCGCGCGGTGTCTGGAGCCGCAGACGATCGAGCGCGAGGTCCAGGTCGCTGAGCTGTTCCTCGACCCCGCCAAGCAGGTGGACGAGGACGACGAACTCGAACCCGGGTACGAACTGGTGGACGACGCCACCGCGATCGATCTGTCGACGATGGTGCGCGACGCGCTCATCATCGACCTGCCGGTGCGTATCCTGTGCCGCGACGACTGCCAGGGGCTGTGTCCGACCTGCGGGACCGACCGCAACCGGGAGGACTGTGGTCACGGTGCGGATGAGGGGATCGACCCGCGTTGGGCCGCCCTCGCCGAGCTGGACCTGCCCGCGGAGTGACCCCCTGGTCGGTCACCCTTCCCACGCCTAGCCTGTCCGAACTCATCCCCCGCGCCGCGGGGTCAACCAAGGAGGAGCCGACGATGGCCGTTCCGAAGCGGAAGCTGTCGCGCTCGCGCACCCGCCACCGCAAGGCGCAGTGGCTCAAGACCAGCGCACCTACCTACGCGACCTGCCCACGGTGCAAGGCGCCGACCCGCCCGCACACCGTGTGCGCTACCTGTGGCACCTACGATGGTCGCGTCGTCCTCGAGGTCGAGTGAGCTGAGACACGACGAGGGCACGCCGAGCACGGCCGCGGAGCTCGCGGCCGTGCTGGACGTGCATCTCGACGAGGTCTCGTTGCTCGACCAGGCTCTCACCCACCGCTCCTTCGCGTTCGAACACGGTGGCCTGCCGACGAACGAGCGGCTGGAGTTCCTGGGTGATGCCGTGCTGGGGTTGGTCGTCACCGACGAGATCTACAACGACCATCCCGACGACCAGGAAGGTCGGCTGGCCAAGTTGCGAGCCGCCGCGGTCCGCAGTGAGACGCTGGCAGAGATCGCCAGGGGGCTGGATCTCGGTGGCTACGTCAAGCTCGGCCGTGGCGAAGCTGCCTCAGGCGGGGCGGACAAGGACTCGATCCTCGCCGACACCCTCGAAGCGATCCTGGGGGCCGTGTACCTCGATCAGGGCTTCGCGACCGCCTACGACCTGGTCCAGCGTCTGTTCGCTGAACGGCTGGGTGAGCTGGCCGAGAGCGAGGCCGCCCTCGACTACAAGACGAGCCTGCAGGAACTGAGCGCGGCCAGGTTCGAGATGTTGCCGCGGTACGTGGTCTGTGACGAGGGTCCCGATCACGCCAAGACGTTCACGGCGGAGGTCCACATCGACGGGCAGGTGCTCGGTCGCGGGGCCGGACGGAGCAAGAAGCAGGCGGAACAGCGCGCCGCACGTCAAGCACACCGGGCCCTGGTCGCGGACGGATGATCGGCTGGTTTGACCCCGTCGGCTAGCTTCCCAGGGCCGTGTCGGTCGCTCACTGCGGTCCGACGCGCTCGTCGGACCCACGCTGCCTGACGGAAGGGCGATCCGGTGCTCGAACTCCCCGAGGTCGAGGTACTGCGCAGGGATCTCGAGAAGGAGATCGTCGGCAAGCGCGTCAAGGACGTGATCGTGCAGACGGCCAGCATCGTGCGGCCGTTCCACCGCACCCGCCCGGAACTCGTCAAGGCGCTGGAGGGCCGGAAGGTCGAGGCGGTTCGTCGTCGTGGCACCGTCCTGTTCATCGACCTCGACGAGGACCTGACCTGGGTGATCGATGCGGGTGACGAGGGTTCGCTGCACCGGGAGACCGCCAGCGAACAGCCCGGTGCCGACACGCACCTGGTCGTGACCTTCACCATCGGCGGGGCGATCCACCTCTCCGAGGTGGGCGGCGACCCCTCGATCTCGACCGGTGTGGTGCCGACGGAGGAAGCGCTCGAGGCGGCAGGGGTGTCACCCGATGCGCTCGACCCCTTGGACGACAATCCGACCTGGATGGAGTTCGGGCGGTTCCTGGCCGATGCTCACGGCCCGCTCAAGCTCGTCCTGACCGACCCGGCGCGGATCGCGGGACTCGGCCCCGTCTACAGCGATGAGATCCTGTGGGAGGCGGGTCTGCGGCACGATCGCGCTTCGGCCTCGTTGTCGACCCAGGAGATCCGACGGCTCTACCGTGCGATGCAGGAGGTCCTCGTCGCCGCTATGAAGGCCGCCGGCTCCTCCCTGGACGAGGTCGAGGTGGATGCGGCGATCGACGACGAGGGTGAGGCCGCGGAACACCTCCGTGTCTTCGGTCGAGCAGGGCTGCCCTGCTCGCGCTGCCGCAAGCCGATCCTGCGTACCCGGATCAAGAAGGGCGTGTACACCTACCACTGTGACCAGTGCATGATCTGAGTTCCTGAGGGACGAGGGGACGTCAGATGGCGAAACAGGTGGCGCGACACCTGGTGATCCACGGCCGCGTGCAGGGGGTGTTCTTCCGCGCATCGACCCGCCAGGTGGCTCGTGAGCAGGGCATCGCGGGATGGGTCGCGAACCGCGCCGACGGTGCGGTGGAAGCCTGGCTCGAAGGGGATGCCGACGCGGTGGAGACCGTGGAGGCGTGGATCATGACCGGTGGTCCACCGTCGGCGGAGGTCACCGATGTCGACGGGAGCGACGAGCCGTTGCGCGGGCTGGATCGGTTCGAGGTCCGGCAGGCACCGGGGTCCTGAGGGGTGCCCCACGGCGGTCGTGGCCGTTGGTCCCTGGACGGGCAGGTCAGCGCTCCGGTAGGCTCGTCCACGAACGGCGCCTGGCGGTCCGTCGTGTTCGCATGCCGAAGCTGGCGGCGCTCCTCAGAGCGGTGGACGCGCCCGGATACCTGCTGGACCGGACACCTGCTGAACCTGAGGACCAGGGAGGAACGAGGATGGGCAAGGCCCTCTTGGGCACCCACGTCGCCCCGTCCAGCGTGCGACTGCTGGACGAGGTCCGTGTACTCCGGCAGCGCGTCGCCGAACTCGAGCGTGCACTGGCCGAGGCCGAGGCCGCTCGGGAGCAACGCGAGCTGACCGCCGACGAGCGCGAGCCCGCCCACAGCTGACCGACAACGGGGCACCGTCCGCGAGTGGCGGTGCGACGTCGCTAGGCTGCGACGTCTGCAACCCCGCCGTCGATGCGCCGCGCGCGCCTGTGGAGGCAGCGTGTTCCTCAGGTCCCTCTCGATGCGTGGGTTCAAGTCCTTCGCGGACCGCACCGTGCTCGAGGTCGAGCCCGGCATCACGGTCATAGTGGGGCCGAACGGGTCGGGCAAGTCGAACGTCGTCGACGCCCTCTCCTGGGTGCTCGGTACGCACTCCGCGAAGAAGGTGCGTGGGGGCGCGATGTCCGACGTGATCTTCGCCGGCTCACCCACCCGCAACGCCGCCGGTCGCGCCCACGTCGAGATCGTGATCGACAACTCGCAAGGTCAGCTCTCCGCGACCGGGCTCGGCACCGCGCACAGTGCCGCACAGTTCAGCGAGGTCCGGGTCGCCCGCACCATCCACAACGATGGTGAGACCTCCTACCAGATCAACGGTGAGGAGGTCCGGGCGCTCGACGTGCAGGAACTGCTCTCGGATACCGGTCTCGGGCGTGAGCTGCACACGATCGTGGGCCAGGGCCAGCTCGACGAGATCCTGAACGCGAAACCCGAGGAACGACGCCGCTACATCGAGGAAGCCGCGGGCATCCTCAAGCACCGTCGTCGACGCGAACGGGCGCTGCGCAAGCTCGAGCAGGTCGATGGCCACATCGACAAACTCCGCACGGTCCTGCGCGAGCTGCGTCGTCAGCTCCGCCCGTTGGAACGTCAGGCGGAAGCAGCTGACCGGCACGCCGCGTTGCAGGCGGAGCTGCGCGAGGCCAGGGTCAAGCTCGCAGCCCGTGAACTCGCCGAGCTCACCCGACGAGCCGACGAGCAGGGCCGCGACGACGATCGGACCGCCTCGGAACTCGGTGCCGCGACCGCTCAGCGCGATGCCTCGCAGTCTCGGGTCGACGACCTGGAGCAGGAACTGGCCCGGCTGGGGTCGGAGGTGGACAGGGCTCAGTCCGACTCCTACGGCCTGACCTCCCTGCAGGAGCGGCTGCGCGGCACCGCCGATCTGATCGAGGCCAGGCGTCGTCACCTCGTCGAGTACGTGGAGGAGCCCCTGGCAGGACGGCCGCCCGAGGAGCTGCGGGCCCAGGCTGAGCGTCTCGGCGACCAGCGGGCGCAACGGGAGGACGAGCTGACGGCAGCACGGGACGTCCTGGATTCCCGTGTCACCGATCGTCGTGACGCGGAGCAAGCGCGCCGGCTGCACGAGCAGGAACTCCAGGCTGAGCGCCGCCGCCGCGCCGAGCAACGCGAACGGGTGCTCCGCTGGGAAGGCGAGGTGTCGGCGTTGCGGGGGGCCATCGCGTCGGCGGACGCCGAGCTCGGTCGCGTCAGCTCGACACTGTCCAGTCTGGATGGTCGGACGCAGGAGGCCGAACGCGACGTCGCAGCCGTGCAGGAGGAGATCCACCGGCTGGATGTCAGCGAGGTCGACCTGACCGCGACCCTGGAGGCCGCGGAAGCCGCGGTCAGCGAACGCGCGGAGCAGGTCGAGGCGCTCACCTCTGAAGCGCGCGAGCTGGAGGCAGAGCGCTCCTCGCAGGCCGCCCGCGCCGAGGCGCTGCGTGCCGCGGTCGCCGAGTCGGATGGCGGGACCTCCGCCCTGCTCGATGCCGACCTCGAGGGGGTGCTCGGCCCGGTCGCGGACCACGTTCGCGTCGCCCCTGGACACGACGCCGCGGTCGCCGCTGCCCTCGGTCCGCTCGGGGAAGCCGTCGTCGTCACGACCCCCGAGCGGGCGCGCCGTGCGGTCGCGTGGCTCCGCGAGCAGGGAGGCGGTCGTGCGATCGTGCTGGCAGCGCGTCAGGAGGTCCGGTCCGTCGGCATCCGCGACGAGGAGACCTCCGCCCGTCTGGATGGCGCCGGTGCGACGCCGGTCGCCGACCTCCTGGAGCCGGCCGACGCTTCGGACACCGCGGACGGGGTGGTGGCAGCACTCCGACGCCTGCTCGCCGACACCTTCATCGTGCCCGACTGGGACGCCGCGGTGCTCCTCCACGGTCGTGATCCCGACCTGACCTTCGTGACGGTGGACGGCGATCTGGCCGGCCCTCACGGCTACCGAGCTGGAGGGTCACCCGAACGTTCCGCCGTCCTGACCGCCACGGCCGCCGATCAGGCCGAGGCCCGCGCCAGCGAACTGGAAGCGCGGTTGACGGCCATCGCGGACCAGCGCGCGGCCGCGGAGCAACGGTTGGCCACCGCGAAGCAGGAGCTCGCGGTCGCGACGGAACGGATCAACGAGTCCGACGCGCGCATCACCGGGGCAGCGGAGCGCCTCGCTCGGCTCAACAAGGAACTGCACTCGCTGCGGACCCAGCGTGAGGTCGTCGCGGCGCAGGAGCAGGAGCTCGAGAGCGTGCTGGAGCGCGACCGGGCTGCGCTGTCCGAGCTCCACGGACGTGGGCCGGAGGCCGAGGCAGAGCCGATCGATGACGAGCCCACCGACGACGTCGCCGCAGAACTCGATGCTGCGGTCGAGGCCGCGCGCGAACGCGAACTCGAAGCCCGGGTCCGTGTCGAGCGCACCACCGAACAGGTCCGTCACCTCGAACTCCAGGAGGAGGATCTGCGCCGGGAAGCTGACGAGGTGGAGTCCGCGCTGGAGGAAGCGGCCCGTCGCCGCGAAGCGCGCCGCCAGGGGATCGAACGGTGCGGGGAGCTCGCGATCGTGGCCCGTGCGGCGTTGACCGAGCTGGAGAGCACGATCGAGGAGGCGGTCGCGCGCCGGGATCGGTTGCAGGAGGAACACGCGAGCACCCGGCGGGCGCTGCACGGCGCGCGCGACGAACTGTCCCGGATCGGCACCGAACTCGACACGCTCCGCGAGCAACGCCATGCCGCGGAGTTGCGACGCGCCGAGGTGCGTCAGCGGCTGGAAGCGGTCACGGCGCGCATCCGCTCGGAGCTGTCCCTGGACCCCGAGGAGGTGGCGGCGGAGCACCCGGATGCGGCCTCCTACGATCAGGACGCACTGACCGAGCGCGAGGACGTGCTCGTACGCAAGATCGGGCTCCTCGGGCGGGTCAACCCGTTGGCGCTCGAGGAGTTCAAGGCCCTCGAGGAGCGCCACGCCTTCCTCTCGGACCAGCTCGATGATCTGCGTCGTTCCAGGCGGGACCTCGAGGAGGTCGTGGTCGCGGTCGACGAGCGCATCCGTGAGGTGTTCAAGGCGGCCTTCGACGACGTCGCCCGCGAGTTCGAGCTGACCTTCTCGACGGTGTTCCCCGGCGGTCACGGCCGGTTGGTGTTGACCGGCGAGGACGACCTGCTCACGGCAGGCATCGAGGTGGAAGCACGGCCTCCCGGGAAGAAGGTGACCCGACTGTCGCTGCTGTCCGGCGGCGAGCGGTCGCTGACCGTGCTGGCGTTCGTGTTCGCGATCTTCCGTGCCCGACCGTCGCCCTTCTACGTCCTCGACGAGGTCGACGCCGCCTTGGACGACGTGAACCTGCAACGGCTACTCAGGGTGATCCGCTCGTTCCGTGGCCACGCCCAGATCATCATGGTCACCCACCAGAAGCGGTCCATGGAGATCGCGGACGTGCTCTACGGCATCACCATGGGGCCGGACGCGGTGACCAAGGTCGTGGCGGAGCGGCTGCGTGAGGAGGCGACCCCTACCGATCCGCACGGCACCCTCGAGGAGCGCGCGAGCGACGCCCCGACCGAGGCCCTCGGTGACGTGACCGCGCTGGCTGAGGAGCAACCCTCACCCGTCGGGTGATCTGACGCCGCGGCGACGAAGCGGCCGCGACACCGAAAGGTTCCCGCAGTGCTCGAGTTCCTCGACACCGTCTCCACGACCAGCATCGTGGTGGCGATCCTCGCCATCCTGCTCGCGGCGGTCCTGGTCGGCGCCAACCGCCGCAGGTCGGGGGGTACGGAGACGGCTGAGCGCCGCGACGACCGGGAGGCCACGGCTTCGGAGGGGCCCCTGGCGAGCACCGACGTCGAGGACCTCGAGGACCTCGAGACCCTACCGGAGGTGCCGGACACCCCGGCGGACCTCGTGGAGGAACCCCCGGTCGAGGAGCCGGCGGAGGCGCCACCGGTCGAGGAGGTGCTGCCGCTCGGGGAGCGGTTCCGTCGCCGTCTGTCGAAGACGCGCAACGTCCTCGGTGCGTCGGTCCTGGACCTCTTCGGCCGAGGTGTCGATGACGACGCCTGGGAAGGGCTCGAGGAAGCCCTGATCACGGCCGATGTCGGCGTCACCGCGACGATGGAGATCGTCGAGGAACTCAAGCGACGCAGCCGCGAGGAAGGGGCCGTCACCGCCGAGGCCGTCCTGGAACTGCTCAAGGAGGAGCTCCGCAACGCGCTGGGGTCGGCCGACCGCAGCCTCGCCCGAGCGACCGACGCCGGCCCGACGGTGTGGTTGGTGACCGGTGTCAACGGGACCGGCAAGACCACCTCGATCGGCAAACTGGCGGCGATCGAGCAGCGCGAGGACCGCACCGTCGTGCTGGCGGCCGCGGACACCTTCCGGGCTGCGGCAGCCGAGCAGCTCGGCATCTGGGCGCAGCGCACCGGTGCGCACCTGGTCCGCAAGGACGAGGGGGCCGATCCGGCCTCGGTGGCCTACGAGGCCTATGACGCCGCGACGGGTCGGGACGCGGACCTGTTGATCGTCGACACCGCCGGCCGGCTGCAGAACAAGCGCGAGCTGATGGATGAGCTCGGCAAGGTCAAGCGGGTGATGGAGAAGCAGGCCGGGCCGCTGGAGGAGACCCTGCTCGTCCTGGACGCGACCACGGGGCAGAACGGGATCTCTCAGGCGCAGGCCTTCCTCGAGGCGGTCGAGGTCACCGGCATCGTGCTGACCAAGCTGGACGGTTCAGCCCGTGGCGGCATCGTCGTCGCCGTGCAGCGAGAACTGGGGATCCCCGTGAAGCTGGTCGGGCTCGGTGAGGACATCGACGACCTCGCCCCCTTCGACCCCGAGCTGTTCGTCGAAGGTCTGTTCGCCGACGTCGCCCGCTGACGGGCGCGGATCGGGTCGCCCGCTGACGGGCGCGGATCGGGTCACCCTTCGGCGGGCTCCCAGCTCGCGCGGACCCGCTCCATGATCTCGCGCATCGTCGCGCGCTGCTCGGGGTCGCCGAGCTCCCACTCGAACAGGTTGCTGATCACCGTACTGCCCGCCAGGACCCACAGGCGCCCGTCGCCATCCTCGTAGAGTTCGCCGGCGCCGATGTCCTTGGGCGTGAGCTCCTCACGGCCACGTCCGGTGCGGGGTGGCGACTCCGTGGCCTCGGAGCGGAGCTCGACCCGTACCGCCAACCGTTCCCGGGCGACCCGTCCGGTGGCGGGGTCATCCTCGGCCACCTCACCGACGCTGACCCAGAGCTGCTCCCAGCTCGGATCGTCGATCACGTCAGGGTCGCCTTCGACGACGACGCCATCCGTACGTTCGGCGAGCGTGATGACGTCGGCCAGTTCGTCGGCCTCGTCCACGAGCGGGATCAGCTGGACCCCATAGGCCTCGCCGCGCCACAGCAGCACCGGGCGTGGCAAGCCTGGCGCCGAGACCTGGAAGAGTTCGCCGTTCCAGCGTTCGCCGCGCGCGCTGATCTCCACGTCGTCCGGCAGCTCGTCCTCGGGCCAGCTGAGGTCGGACCAAGCAGGGTCGACGGTAACCGACAGCAGCGTACGGTCGCCGGTCTGCAGTTCGCCGACGGCCTGGATGGAGTTGGTCGGCAGCTGTGGGGGTGCCGCCACCTCGACCCGGTCGCCGTTCGGGGCGAGCATCACGACCTGTTCGAAGGAGGCCGGCTGCTCGGTCTCGCCCGCCGGCTCGACCACGATGCCTTCTGTCAGGGTGCCCGACAGCCACCAGGTGGGTAGGGCCAGGATGCTCAGCACCATCAGCGTCATGAGGGCGATGTGGCCCTGGCGTCGCCGTTGTCCGCGCCGCGTGACCGCGGTCAGGTCGCCGGGACGGTCGGGGAGCTGCTCCTCTCGTTGCCGGAAGGCGTCACGGAGCTGTGTCTCGAGGCTCACCTTGTCAGCTCCTTCTGTTGCAGGGTGTCTAGGGCGCGATGGAGCCGGCTCTTGACGGTGCCGACGGGTGCATCTACCGCGGTAGCGATCCGTTCCAGGGCCCAGTCGAGGTGGAATCGGAGCACGACCACCTCACGTTGGGCGATCGGCAGGTCGCGGAGCGCGGCCCACAGGTCGAGGTCGGGTGGGATGTCTTTCGTGGCGGGTCCTCGTTCGAGGACCTGTGGGTCGGTCTGGTCGAACGTCGGACGCAGCCGGCGCTTGCGCAACGCGCTGCGTGCGATGTTCATGGCGACGTGGAACACCCATCCGGCCGGGTCGTTCAGCCGGGCGACGCTGCGCCAGCGGGCGTAGGCGCGGGTCATCGCCTCATCGACGACCTCGGCGGCCAGGTCAGCGTCGTCGAGTGTGAAGGTCAGCGCCCCACGCAGCCGTTCGCGCTCCTGGTGCCAGAAACGCTCGAACGTCGGATCGGTCGCTCGTCCGATGTGTCGTCCTCCGTTGCCGTGAGCGGCTCGGGTGAGGCCTCGGTGGGCCGTTCGCACGGTCGGTGCTCACCAAGGACACGCGATGCCCCGCCGGAAGGTTCCCTCCGATCTGGTCTGCATCTCCGGGGAGTCCCGCGCGGAGTGGTCAGATCCGCAGGCTTCCCGGCCGGCCGTGGTCCCAGACCACCGGGAACCGTGGATGGTCCATCGGTGCGCCGACCGGGAGCTCCTCCTCCAGGCCGGGGAAGTCCGGTGAGGTGCGCCACGGTCGCGGTGCGTGGGTCACGTCGTCGCCGAGGAACCGCAACGAGTACGCCCGCCGTCGGTGGGGCCCGTCGACGCCGCCGGCGCTGTGCAGCGTCAGCATCGAGAAGAACACCGCGTCGCCGGGTTCGAGCGCCCAGCGCAGCAGCCGGTGGCTGCCCGGATCACGGGCGAGATCGCCGTCGATATCCGGCAGGTCCGCGAGGCTTCCCTCGGGGAACCACCGGGCCTGCGCGTCCTTGAAGGTGCGAGGCAGCAACCACGGGCCGCGGTGCGACCCGGCGACGAAGGTCAGGCTGGAGCGCTCCGGCACGGGATCGAGCACCAGCCACATCGAGCAGGTCTGCTGCCCGTCCACGTTGTAGTAGGGCTGGTCCTGATGCCACGGGGTCGGTGTCGAGGTGCCGGGTTCCTTGACCAGCACGTGGTCGTGGAACAGCCGCACGGTGTCGGCGCCCATCAGCTCGGCGGCGACCGCCGGGGCCCGTGACCCGCCGATGAACCGCGTGTACTCCGGGATGCGGTCCCAGTTGCAGAAGTCCTCGACGAACCGGCCGGCGTCGCCCTCGGCGCTGGCGTCCAGGAACCGCGGCGACGGGTCGGCGAGGTTGCGTTCCACCCCGTCGCGGAGCAGCGCCACCTCGGCGTCGTCGGCGACGCGCCGGACGCACACGGCCCCGTCGCGCCGGAAGGCCGCCACGGTGTCGCCGTCCACCGTTGTCGCCGCCACCGCCGCGCTCCCCGTCGTCCGGCCCGTCGCTGCTACCTCGCCGCAGCCTACGACCCTGATCCGAGTTCCGCGTCGCCCCCGCACCCGCACGCGCACCCCGTGCCCTGCCCGGTGCTGGCAGCGATAGGCGTCACCTGCCGGGGCGGATCCCGGCCACTGCCGATCGGTCCGGTCGCCCAGCCCGGGGATGGCAGGGATGCGCGTCACCTGCCGGGGCGGATCCGTGCCACTTCCGGAGGTGTGGCGGTCGGGGACGTCGAGGTAGCACGCGCCGGCCGGAAGGGAGGGGGGCGCGGCCGCTACGCTCGCGGGTCGAGAAGCCCCGGACCACCAGCCCAGGACCGCCCGTGTTCGATCAGCTCAGCACGAAGCTCGAGGCCGCGCTCGACCGCGTCAAGGGCCGTGGCCGCCTCGACGAGAAGACGGTCGACGCGACCCTGAAGGAGATCCGGCTCGCGCTGCTCGAGGCGGACGTCAACTTCAAGGTCGTCAAGGGGATGGTCGAGCGGCTGCGCGAGCAGCTGGTCGGCGAGGAGATCAGCAAGGCCCTCAACCCCTCGCAGCAGGTCATCAAGGCGGTCAGCCAGGAACTCGAACGGGCGCTCGGCGGTCCGGCCGAGGGGCTGAACCTCACCGGCAAGCCGGCGGTCATCATGCTGGCCGGCCTGCAGGGCTCCGGGAAGACGACCGCTGCAGGCAAGCTCGCCAAGCTGTTGAAGAGCAAGGGGCGTAACCCCATGCTCGTGGCCTGCGACCTGCAGCGACCGGCGGCGGTCGAGCAGCTGAAGGTCAACGCGGAGAAGGCCGGCGTGCACGTGTACGCGCCGGCGACCTCCGGTGACCCCGTGCCCGTCGCGCGCGAATCGATCGCGAAGGCCCGCGAGACCGGCTGCGATGTCGTCATCGTGGACACGGCGGGACGGCTGTCGATCGACGAGGAACTGCTCGAGCAGGCCCGTGACATCCGCGAGGCGGTCGACGCGTCCGAGACCCTGTTCGTGATCGACGCGATGATCGGGCAGGACGCCGTCAACGTCGCCAAGGCCTTCCAGGACGGCGTCGGGTTCGACGGGGTCATCCTCTCCAAGCTCGACGGTGACGCCCGCGGTGGTGCCGCCCTGTCGGTCCGCGAGGTCACCGGCAAGCCGATCAAGTTCGCGTCGGTGGGGGAGAAGCTCGACGAGTTCGAGGCCTTCCACCCCGACCGCATGGCGTCGCGCATCCTCGGGATGGGCGACGTGATGACGCTCATCGAGAAGGCCGAAGCCACCTACACCGAGGAGGAGGCTCGCAGCGCCGAGGAAGCGCTGATGTCCGGGGAGTTCACCCTCGAGGATTTCCTCCAACAGATGCAGATGCTCAAGCGCATGGGTTCGCTGCAGGGGTTGCTCGGGATGATGCCGGGCATGGGCAAGCAGTTGAAGGACGTCGACATCGACGACAAGCAGGTCGCTCGGGTCGAGGCGATCATCCGCTCCATGACCCCCGAGGAACGGCAGAAGCCCAAGGTCCTCAACGGCCGACGACGCAAGCGGATCGCTGCTGGCTCCGGCACCACCGTCACCGAGGTCAACCGGCTGGTGAAGCAGTTCGAGCAGATGCAGAAGGTGATGAAGAGCGCGTCGAAGATGGCCGGCCAGCAGGGCAGCAAGCCCCAGGGCAAGAAGGGCCGCCAGGCCCAGGCCGCCGCGCTCCGCCAGATGCAGCAGCAAGGCGGGATGCCCGGGGGGCCGAGTGGCATGGGTGGTTTCGCTGGCCTGCAGCCTGCTCCCAAGCGCAAGCGCTGACGGAACCCCTGGTGGTGCACCGGGCTCGCGGGCCGGGTCAGCGCTGGGGTAGGCTTGAGGCGCTGCGTCCCCGGGCCCTCGCCCCCGGACGTGGACATCCACCGGCCGATCTCCGCCGCACCGTTCCCGAGCCACCTCGCCGCAGCAGGTGAGGCCGCCGCCCGGGCACCGTGTCGGTACAGCTCGGCTCCACCCGCCCGTGACGCCGGTCGCGTCACGTGGCCAACCGGAAGAGCACCCCATGGCTGTCAAGCTGCGCCTTCGTCGTGAAGGCACCGTCAAGCGTCCGACCTACCGCGTCGTCGCGGCCGACTCGCGGTCGCCGCGCAACGGCCGGTTCATCGAGATCTTCGGTGAGTACCGACCGCTCGAGGACCCCTCCTACGTCCAGATAGACGGCGATCGTGCGCTGCACTGGCTGCAGCACGGCGCCCAGCCCACCGAGGCCGTCAAGCACCTGCTGCGCATCACCGGCGTCTGGGAGCAGTTCAAGCCCGACGACAAGCCGGCCCGCGAACGCACCCAGGAGAAGGTGAAGGTCTCCAAGAAGGCGCGCGCCAAGGCTGCCGAGGCCGCCGAGGCCGCGGAGGTGGCCGAGGCTCCAGCCGATGAGGCCGCCGAAGCGACCACCGACACGGATGGTGACGCATGAGGTCCGAGGACGTCCTGGAGTTCGTCGCGAAGCAGCTCGTCGACCACCCGGACGACGTCCGGATCGAGGTCGATGACGATCCCCGCGAGACCGTCCTGGAACTGCACGTCAACCAGGAGGACCTCGGCAAGGTCATCGGCAAGCGCGGCCGCACCGCCAAGGCCCTGCGGACCCTGGTCAAGGCCGCCGGCTCCCTCGACGACGAGAACGTCACCGTCGAGATCATGGACTGATCCGTTCAACCCCCCATCGGCGGCCGGCCGCTTGGATCGGCCGGCCTCGCTCCCTGAGGTTGGAGGTCTGAAGCGTCGGATACCGACGCCTACGGCCGCCAACCTTCGCGTTGTACGGTTCCCGCGTCACGAGGAGCCGCATTGACCCCCGAACTCGTCACGATCGGGCGCATCGTCAAGCCCCACGGCGTCCACGGCGAGGTCGCCGTGGATGTCCTCTCCGACGTGCCCGGACGCTTCGACGCCGGCACCGAGGTCCACGTCGGCGGCCGGGCCGCCACCATCGCGAGCAGCCGCCCCCACCAGGGCCGCATGCTGCTCCGGTTCGACCACGTCACGGACCGCACCAGCGCCGAACTGCTGCGTGGCCGTGAGCTCACCGCCCCGCCGGTGGACCTCGGTGACAGCGACACGTTCTACGTCCACGAACTGGTCGGCCTGCCCGTCCGCGACGACGGTGACCGCCTGCTCGGCACCGTCGATGCGCTGATCGAGCTCCCGTCTGCCGCGGGCTACGACCTCCTCGAGGTAGCCCGCGAGGATGGCACCACCTGGCTGCTCCCCGCCGTCGACGATCTCGTCGAGGTCGAGGAGGACGGGGCCGGCAGCCTGCTCCTCCGCGTCCGAGACCTCCCCGACGGGCTCCTCGACCCCACGGACGCCGAGGTGGTCCGGCCCGATGCCGGCATCGAGCCCGGCGACGAGCACTCCGACGGGAGCCCCCGGTGACCCTACGACGTCTGGACATCCTGACGATCTTCCCGGGGTGGTTCGACGGTCCGCTGTCCACGTCGCTGCTCGGCAAGGCCGTCGCCGAAGGGCAGCTCGACCTGCGTCTGCACGACCTGCGGGACTTCACCACCGATCGCCACCGCAGCGTCGACGACACGCCGTACGGGGGAGGTGCCGGCATGGTCATGCGGCCGGACGTCTGGCTCTGGGCGGCCGAGGCCGTCTGGAACGACCTGCGTCCGCAGGCGGTCGTCGGTCGATCCGACCCGCACCCGGACGCGGTCCACGTGGCGGGCGGACCACGCCCACGCACCGTGCTGCTCACCCCCCGAGGTCGGCCCTTCACCCAGTCGCTCGCGCGCGACCTCGCTGCCGAGGAGCGGCTCGTCCTGCTGTGTGGCCGCTACGAGGGGATCGACGAGCGGGTCCACGACCTGGTCGCGACCGACGAGGTGTCGATCGGCGACTACGTGCTCTTCGGCGGCGAGGTGGCTGCAACTGTCGTGATCGAGGCGGTGACGCGCCTGCTGCCAGGTGTGGTCGGCAACGAGGACTCGCCCACCGACGAGTCCTTCGCTGACGGGCTCCTGGAGTACCCCCACTACACCCGGCCGGCCGAGGTGCGCGGACGCGTGGTCCCGCAGGTCCTGACCTCCGGCGACCACGGCGCCGTCGCGACCTGGCGCCGACGGCAGGCGGAGGAGCTCACCCGGACCCGCCGCCCGGATCTGCTCGACGAGGACGAGTAGGGGGTCCCCACCCGAGATCCGGGGTGGTTCCCCTACAGCTCCGGGCGCCCGATCGGGAGACGATGGCACGCCACCGACCTCCTTGGAGCTGCCATGACCCCGCCAACCGACGGACCCCTGCAGACACGCCGCGTGGATCACCAGGTCGGCCCCACCTCGCGATCGCCCGACCGGCTCCATCCCGTGGCCCGGGTCGCCCTGGGTGTCACGGCACCGGCGTTGGGCTTGCTGACGGTCTACCTCTGGTTCATGGGGGTCATCACGTTCACGGGATGTTTCATCGCCTGCGGGACGCCCGAACCGGTTCTCGGTTCAGGCCTGCTGCTCGCCGCGATCGCCTCGGCGACGGGATCGATCACGGCCGCGTGGCTCGCCCTG
>PWTE01000254.1 GCA_003563915.1 Nitriliruptoraceae bacterium | reverse complement strand
GAGCTGCTGGTCAAGGTCCGCGAGGAGCTCGAGCAGCTCGACACCGACGGGCTGACGATCGAGATCATGGGCGTCGCCGAGGCGACCCGCTACACCCTGGAGCGGGCGCGCGCCGGGAAGGACACGATCTCGGTGACCGGCAACGTGCTGCGGGACTACCTCACCGACCTGTTCCCGATCCTGGAGGTCGGTACCAGCGCCAAGATGCTGTCGATCGTGCCCCTGATGGCCGGCGGTGGGCTGTTCGAGACCGGCGCCGGTGGCTCCGCGCCGAAGCACGTCCAGCAGTTCCTCAAGGAGAACCACCTGCGGTGGGACTCGTTGGGGGAGTTCCTGGCGCTCGCGGTGTCCTTCGAGCACCTCGGCAAGAGCTTCGACAACCAGCGTGCGACCTTGCTCGGCCAGACCCTGGATCGCGCGACGGGTCGGTTCCTGGAGGAGGGGCGCTCGCCCTCGCGCAAGGTCGGGGAGCTGGACAACCGTGGCAGCCACTTCTACCTCGCCTCCTACTGGGCCCAGGAGCTCGCGTCCCAGTCCGAAGACGAGGACCTCGCAGCGATCTTCCGCCCGCTGGCCGATCACCTGGTCGAGAACGAGCAGGTGATCGTGACCGAGCTGAACCAGGTCCAGGGGCCACCGGTCGACGTCGGCGGTTACTACTACCCGGACCGCGAGCGGGTGGCCGAGGAGATGCGGCCGAGCGGCACCTTCAACGCCGCCCTCGACCTGCTCGACACGTAGGGCGGCTCGACGGCTGCTCCCGTCCCCCGTGAGGAGCGTCGCGCGTAGGGAGGGTAAGGTTCGCCATACCTGAGACTTGCGCGCCGTGGCGTAATCTGGTTAGGCTAACCTTATCTATTGCACGCCTGCCGGTTGTGCCCCCAGCCCCTCCCAAGGAGCGCCACGTGAAGATCCGACGTACCCGCAGCCGCGTCCTCGCGGCCTTCGCGGTCCTCGCCCTGGTCGTCGCGGCCTGCGGTGGGAACGGTGACGATCCCGAACCCGCCGCCGAGCCGGATGACACCGCCGAGGAACCTGTCGACGACGAGCCCGTGGACGACCCCGTGGATGACGATGCGGACGCGGCAGACGACGTCAGCGACGTCACCCTGACCGTCTACTCCGGACGCAACGAGGAACTCGTCGGCGACATCCTGAACGCGTTCACCGACGCCACCGGGATCGGGATCGAGGTGCGCTACGGCGACACCGCCGAGCTGGCTGCGACCATCCTCGAGGAAGGTGATGCCAGCCCGGCCGACGTGTACTTCGGTCAGGACGCCGGTGCCCTGGGTGCGCTCGAGGCCGCGGGTCGTTTCGTGACCCTGCCCGATGACGTCCTCGACCTCGTCGACGACCGGTTCCACGCACCCTCGGGTGCCTGGACCGGCATCACCGGTCGTGCCCGGGTGATCGCGTACAACACCGACATGCTCGATGCGGGCGATCTCCCGGACTCGGTGTTCGACCTGACCGACCCCGAGTGGCAGGGCCGCATCGGCTGGGCGCCGGAGAACGGTTCGTTCCAGGCCTTCGTCACGGCCATGCGCGTGGAGTTCGGCGACGACACCGCCCGTGAGTGGCTCGAGGGCATCATCGCCAACGACCCGGTGGTGTTCCCGAACAACACGACCACCGTCGAGGGTGTCTCCCGTGGTGAGGTCGAGGTCGGCCTGGTCAACCACTACTACCTCGCACGCTTCACCGCGGAGGACCCCGACTTCCCGGTCGAGAACCACTTCCTCCCCGGTGATATCGGGGGGTTGGTGAACGTCGCCGGCGTCGGGGTGCTGTCCACCTCGGAGCACCAGGAGGCGGCCATCGAGCTCGTGCGCTACCTGCTGAGCGTGGACGTCCAGGAGTTCTTCGGGCAGCGGACCGACGCGCTCGAGTTCCCGCTGCGCGACGGTGTGGACTCGCCCGAACTCCCGACCCTGGAGAGCCTGGGTGCCCCCGACGTGGATCTGAGCCAGCTGGAGGACCTGCAGGGCACCCTGCAACTGCTCCAGGAGGTCGGTGCGTTCCAGTGATCCTGCCTCGATACTGAGGCAGAGGGTGCCGGTAGCTCCCGCTACCTCGCTCGCCGGCACCCTCCACGCTCGTTGACCGGCGGTACCTTCTCCCGCCAGGGAGGTTGCCTCTATGCGACCCGCCGACCAGGTCATCGAGCGTCACGAGGCCCCCGCGTCCGTCACGCGGGGGCCTCGTTCGGTGACCCGCACCCACCCGCTGGTGTGGCTCCCCGCCATGGTCGTCGCGATGGCGATGCTGATCCCCGCGGTCTACCTCGTCATCGCCGCCTCCGAGCTGCCGCTGGAGCGCATCCTCGAGATCGTCACCGACCTCGAGACGCTGCGGCTCACGGGTCGCACCCTGGGACTCGCAGCGAGCGTGACCGGCGCCAGTGTGCTGCTCGGGGTGCCGATCGCGTGGTTGACGGTCCGCACCGACCTCCCTGGACGTCGGTTCTTCGCCATCGCGACCGCGCTGCCGCTGGTGATCCCGACCTACGTCGGGGCCTTCGCGCTGGTCGCCGCGTTGGCGCCAGGGGGACTGGTCGAGAGCTGGCTCGGGTGGCGTCCGCCCTCGCCCTACGGGTTCGGTGGCGCGTTCGTCGCGCTGACATTGTTCACCTTCCCGTACGTGCTCATCACCGTCCAGGCGGCGTTGCGCGGTCTGGATCCGTCGCTGGAGGAGGCGTCACGCTCGCTCGGCCGTGGGCCGTTCGTGACGTTCCTGCGGGTCACCCTGCCGCAGCTGCGACCTTCGGCGGCAGCGGGTGGGCTGCTCGTCACCCTGTACGTCCTCAGCGACTTCGGCGCCGTGTCGATCCTGCGGTACTCGACCTTCACCCGTACGTTGTACCTGCAGTACCGCACCGCCTTCGATCGTGCCCCCGCGGCGCTGCTCGGGCTGCTGTTGGTGACCCTCACGATCATCTTCGTGGTCGCCGAAGCGCGTGTGGCCAAGGACCGCGGCCAACAGTTCGGTCGCCGTGGTCCGACGCGCTCCGCGCCGCAGGTGGCCCTCAAGCGCTGGCGGATCCCGGCGGTCGTCCTGTGCTCCTCCGTGGTGCTGATAGGGCTGGTGATCCCGGTGACCGTGATCACCTACTGGTTGGTCCGGGGGCTGGCCTCAGGAGAGACGGCGAACCTGGCCTTCGGGCCGGCCGGGCGGAGCCTGCTGGTCGCGGCGCTCGGCGCGGTGGCCGCGGTCGCCGCCGCCGCGCCGGTCGCCATCTGGTCCTCGAGGAGTCGATCTCGGTTCGCACGGCTGGCGGAGCGTGCGTCCTTCACGGGCTACGCGCTCCCAGGGATCGTGGTCGCGCTCGCGCTGGTCTTCGTCGGGATCCGCGTCGCGCCGGGTCTCTACCAGACGCTGGCGATGCTGGTGTTCGCCTACGTCGTGCTGTTCCTGCCCCAGGCGGTGGGGGCGATCCGCTCGTCGTTGCTCCAGGTCGAAGGCAACGTCGAGGCAGCGGCTCGCACCCTCGGCTCCCCCCGGCTCACCGTGCTCCGACGGGTGACCCTGCCGTTGGCGCGGCGTGGTGCGTGGGCGGGAGGTGCGCTGGTGTTCCTCACCGTGCTGAAGGAACTCCCCGCGACGCTGCTGCTGGCCCCGACCGGCTATGACACGCTGGCGGTGCGCGTCTGGTCGGCCACCGCCGAAGCGTTCTACACCCGTGCATCGGTCCCCGCGATGTGGCTCATCGTCCTGGGGTCGATCCCGTTGGCCGTGGCCATGATCCGCGAACGCGGGGAGCGTCTCTGAGCCTCCCCGCGACGTCGTGGCGGGAGGCGTCGCGGCTCCTCAGCTGACGGCGGTCAGGACGGCAGGCTCCTGCCGTTCGCGCGGTGCGATCTCGCGGGGGTCGTCGTCGGCGTCGAAGGCGACCACCGGACCATCGACCTGGACCTCGACACGGTCGCCACGCTCGATATCCAACCGCGGGCCACGGCGCGCCCGCAGCAGGAACCCGTTGTCGAGCCGGACCTGGACGAGCTGGTCGTGACCGAAGTACGAGATCGCGACCACCTCGCCGACGCCCTGGGCCCGCGGGCGCAGGCGCAGGGACTCCGGTCGGATCATGACCGCGACCGCCGCGCTGCCGACCGGCTCGGTCGTCGGCAGCCGCCCGATAGGGGTGTCAACCAGGTACTGCCCGGCCCGTCGTCCGGGGAGGACGTCGGCCTCGCCGACGAACTCGGCGACGAACCGCGTGGTTGGCTTGGTGTAGAGGGTCTGAGGGTCCGCGACCTGGTGCAGTCGCCCCGCGTGCATCACCGCGACGCGGTCCGTCAGCGATAGGGCCTCCTCCTGGTCGTGGGTGACGAAGATGGCGGTCGCCTCCGCAGCATGGAGGATGCCACGGACCTCCTCGCGGACCGTCGCCCGCAGCGCCGCATCCAGGTTCGAGAAGGGCTCGTCCAGCAGGACCAGATCGGGGGAGGGGGCCAGCGCCCGCGCCAACGCCACGCGCTGCTGCTGGCCGCCCGATAGTGCGGCCGGCAGACGCTGGGACAGACCAGCCAGGCCGACCAGCTCCAGCACCTCATCCACCCGAGCCGCGCGCTGACGGCGAGGCAGGTTCCCCAGCCCGTAGGCGACGTTGCGGCCCACGCTGAGGTGCGGGAAGAGCGCGTAGTCCTGGAAGACCAGGCCGACGTTACGTCGCTCCGGCGGCACCGAGACCCGCGGTCCGGTGACGGTGCGGCCGTCGATGTCGATGCGGCCGCTGTCCGGGGTGATGAGGCCCGCGATCATCCGCAGCATCGTGGTCTTGCCGCAGCCCGAGGGGCCGAGCAGCGAGGTGAGGCTGCCCCGTGGCACCTCGAGGTCGACGTGGTCGACGGCGATCGTGCCCCCGAAGCTCTTGCGCAGCCCGGCACAGACGAGCGCTGGCAGGCTGGCCTGGGGGTCCGGGGCGGACATCGAGCCTCACTCTGGTCGAGGGCGGGAGGGAGGTGGTTGCTGGTTAGGCTACCCTTCTTCACCCCGGAGGCGCCAGCCGTGCTTCGTCCGGCGCTTCTCCAGCCCATCAGCAGCCCTCGGAGCGATGCCGTGCCCGACACGCGCCCACGTGTTGACCCGAACGCGGTCACCGAGACGCTCGAGGTGCTCCTCGATCGGCTCGACCGGGGGGAGGCGTGCACGGCCGACGACCTCGTCCAGGTCCTTCCGCTCGACCCGCAGGAGAGCGCGCTGGTCGTCGCCGAACTCCACGAACGCGGGGCGCTGACGGCACGGACGGGCCCGCTGGAACTGACCGCGGAAGGCCGGAAGCTCGCGGTCACGTCGGTCCGTCGGCACCGACTGACGGAGCGTCTGCTGTTGGACGTCATCGGACTGGACTGGTGGAAGGTCCACCACGAGGCCGAGCGCTGGGAGGGGGTCATCTCAGACGAGGTCGAGGAGCAACTGGTCGACCTGCTCGACGATCCGGGGACCTGCCCGCACGGCAACCCGATCCCGGGGTCGCACAACCGGCCGGACCAGTCGACCGCGATCCGCCTCGATACAGCGCCGGTCGGGCCGGTTCGGGTCGTGCGCATCACCGAGACCCTGGAGGCCGACGACGAGGCCCTCCAGTTGCTCGAGGGGTGCGGTTTCATCCCCGGCCGCGACGCGGAGATCAAGGAACGGCGCGATGGGTGGGTCGAGGTCGCCGGGTCGATCCGCGACGCCGCACTGCCACCGCACATCGCCACCCACACCTACGTCCTGCCGAACTGACGGTTCGACGCCTCGGGCCCGGCGGGGGCTGGCTCCGGCCGGACGTGCCTTCGCACGGGCCGTCCGTGACGCACCGGTAGGCTGACGAACCATGAGCGCACCCGAACCCACACCCCTGCCTGACGACGTCCCCCATCCCGTCGAGACCGACGGCGACGACGGCTTGGACGCGTCCACCAGCGACCCCGACGCCGCCGTCGAGCAGCGGACGTCCCGGTCGGCTACCGACCCCGAACAGCTGGCGGCGGTCCGTCGCAGCGTCGCGGTGCTCGGGGATCGCGTGCTCGTCGCGCCACCCGAGGACACCGAGCGCAAGAGCAAGGGTGGCATCCTCATCCCTGCGACCGCCCGGTCGATCGACCGCAAGGGCATCTGGGGTGAGGCGATCGGCATCGGCCCTCACGTGCGTCAGCTCGGTGTCGGCGATGACGTCCTCTACCTCCCCGAGGACGCCATCGAGGTCGACGTCCAGGGTGAGGCGTACCTGATCGTGCGTGAGCGGGACGTCCACGCCGTCGCGTCCAACCGGCGGGACGGGGCGACGGGCCTGTACCTGTAGGACCGAGGTCAGGAGGCAACCATGAGCGGACCGATCGCGTCGCAGACCGTGGGTCCGCCCGTCGGAGCGCGGATCCGACTGTCGTCGAACGAGTCGCCCTTCGGCCCCTCACCCGCGGCGATCGAGGCGATGCAGGACACGCTCTCCTCCTCCCACCGCTACCCGGACGATCAGTCGGTCGCCCTCCGCACCGCCCTGGCGGAGCACGAGGAGGTCGCGCTCGAGCAGGTCGCGGTCGCCAACGGATCCGCGGCGCTGCTGATGGACCTGGTGCCGCACCTGTGCGCACCGGGGGACGAGGTGCTGGCCTACGCCCACTCGTTCATCGTCTACCGACTGGGTGCCAAGAACGCCGGCGCCACCTACGTCGAGGTGGAGGACGGCGGACCGGCGCGGTCCGGCACCGACGGCTACGCGCGCGACGTCGATGCGCTCCTGGCGGCCATCACCGACCGCACCAAGCTGATCCTGATCGACAACCCCGGGAACCCGACGGGCACCCACCTGACGGGTGAGCAGCTGCGCGACCTGGTCACGCGGGTGCCTGAACACGTCACCGTCACGATCGACGAGGCCTACCACCACTTCGCGACCGGGCAGCGGGGCTACCAACCCATCCGGGACCTCGGGTCGTCCCACCCACGGGTGCTGAGCCTGCGCACCTTCTCCAAGGCGTACGCGCTCGCGGGGATGCGGGTCGGGTACGTCGTCGGGCCGGCCGACATCGTGCAGCCACTCGACGCGCGCCGCCCCCGGTTCAACGTGACGACCGCGGCGCAGGCGGCGGCGGCCGCGAGCCTGGGCGACCGTGACCACCTGCAGCGCACGATCGACGGCACCCTGGCCGGCCGCGACCGGATGGCTGCGGGCCTGCGGGAGCTCGGTGTGCCCTTCACCGATGGGCTCGGCAACTTCCTGACGATCGAGTGCGGTACTCCGGCCGGGCCGGTCGTCGAGGCCTACGGCCAGGCGGGGGTGGGGGTCCGGACGTTGGGGCCCTACGGGATGGGCGAGCAGTTCCGTGCCACGATCGGGACCCCGGACGAGACGGAGGAGTTCCTGCGCGTCTCACGGGACGTGCTCGCGGAGATCCCAGCGCGGGCATGAGCTGGCGTCGTGCGGTCGTGACGGCGGCAGCGCTCGCCGCGCTGCTGGCGGCGTGCGGCAACGACACCCTGAGCGTGCGCGGGGTCGAGGAACCGGCCGAGGTCCCGCCGCGCGACGCCGTGCTGGCCGACGGTGGGTGGCCCGAGGCAGCCGCGTGGATCCGGCGGGAGAACGCCGACGGCCGCCCGGTGCTGGTCAACATCCTGGCGAGCTGGTGTGCGCCGTGCCGCGAGGAGCTGCCGGTCCTGCTAGACGCCTACGACGCCAACCCCGACATCGCCTTCCTGGGGATCGACCACCTCGACCGGCGCGAGGACGCCGAGCGGTTCATCGAGGAGATGGACGTCCGGTTCCCCACGATCTTCGACATCACCGGGGACGTCGCCGCGGCGGTCGAGGCACGAGGCATGCCGACGACGGTCATCTTCGATGAGGACGGCAACCTCGTAGCTCACCACAGCGGACTCCTCACGGAGTCGCAGCTCGAGGACCTGCTCGACCGGGTCCGGTGATGGCGTCGTGACCGCCGGGAAGGGACAGGTGGATCTCGGTCCCCGCTGCTGGCGCGTGGCCAGTGACGGTGCAGAGGTGGCGGTCGCCGACCTCGGTCACCCGGATGCCCCTGCGCTGGTCCTGGCTCATGGGGCCGGGTCCTCGGCACGGTTCATCATCGATGCGTTCACCGCGCCGTTGTTCCGCGCCGGGATCCGGTTCGTGACCTACGACCTGCGGGGTCACGGGGAGTCGTCCCCGGCCCGCGACCCGGTCGACCACGCGCTGGACCACCACGCCGACGACCTGGCGGCGGTGGTCGCGGACCTGACGGTGCGCGGCGTCCGCGTCGGCGCCGTCGGTGGGGTGTCCCTCGGTGCGCACGCGGCGGTCCGCGCGGTGTCCCGGCATGGGCTCAGGGGGGCGTTCGTGCTCGGGTGCCTCCCGGCATGGGTCGGCCGCGCCACCCCGGGGGAAGGGCCGCACGCGATCGTGGCGGGAGCGGTCCGGGCCGCCGGGGTCGAGGGCCTGCTCGCGCGCGTGGAGAGCTCCCCGGAGCTACCGGCCTGGCTGCGCCACCCCCTCCTCCGGGACTACCGCCGCCACGACCCGGCCAGTCTGACGGCGATCCTGCTGGCGCTCGATGGTGGCGAGGCCCCGACCCTGGAGGAGATCGAGGGGCTGACCACGGCCGTGCTGACGGTGGCGTGGGACGACGATCCGCTCCACCCCGCGGAGGTCGCCGCGTCCTGGGTCATGGCTCGCGAGGTCGGGCTCGTGCAGCCCTGCTCCCTCGACGACATGGAGCAGGGGGTCGAGGCGCTCGGCCGCGCTGCCGCTCGGGCGATCGTTCGCTTCCGCGGCCCGATGGAGCGGGCCGGGGACCGCTCCGCGGATCGGTGACCCCCGACTGACACTGCATCGGCAGGGATCCGCGTCACACGGTGAAGCCGATCCCTGCCGCTGCGTTCGTCCCGGTGCAGCCGACCCGCCATCCAGGGGGAGTAGGCTCCGCCCCGCGATCCGACGGGGGTCGCGACGGTTGTGGACAGGGAGTGGGTCGCGGTGGAAGCTGCCTTCGGTTTCGGCTTCGCGGTGCTGTTCATCCTGTTCCCGCTGATCGCGGTGGCAGCGATCGTGGTGTGGATCTGGACGATCGTGGATGTCGTCAAGGTGCCGTCGGACGACCGGTTCCGGGCGGGCAACCAACTGGTCTGGATCCTGGTGATCGTTCTGACAGGGATCATCGGGTCGATCATCTACCTCGCGGCAGGTCGACCCCCAGCACATCTGCGTCGGTAGTCGCGACTGGGTCGGCCGCTGCCGACCCGGCGAACGTCACCGGCGCGTCGAACGCGGCGCGGCGCCCTGCGCGCCGCAGCGCGCGCAGGATCGGCGTGCCGGTGATGACCACGAGGGTGGCGGTCAGGATCGCGCGGGGGATGTCGAACCCGAGCGAGGTGAGCGCGCTGAAGGTCAGGAACCTGCGGAGGTTGTCCGCGACCGGATCGCCCGCGATGAAGGAGATGGCGGTCTCCCCGCCGAGCGTGAACGGCCAGAACGACAGGTTCAACGCGAGGCCGTAGAACAGCCCCGCGACGGCGCTGTAGATCGCCAGGATGGCCAGCTCCGAACGTCCTCGGGCTGGCGGCAGGAGGCCAGCGCCGGCACCGACCCAGCCCGCCCCGAGCATCTGGAAGGGCAGCCACGGACCGACCCCGGCGGTGACCAGCGCCGAGGCGAACAGCGTCGTCGACCCCAGCACGAACCCGAACGCGGGCCCGTAGGCGCGTCCGGCCAGGATCAGCAGGAAGAACACCGGCTCCAACCCCGCTACGCCGGTCCCGAGTGGGCGCAGCGCCGCGCCGACGGCGCTGAGCACCCCCAGCATCGCGACCGTCTTCGCGTCCATCCCGCCGTCGGCCAGCTCCGCCAGGACGACCGCAAGCAGCAGCGGTAGGAGTAGCGCGAACAGCAGGGGCGCGTCCGACGCGTGCGCGATCGGGGAGGTGGGCGCGGCCAGCAGTGGCCACCCGAACGCGACGATCCCGACCGCGGTCACGAGCAGCATCGCGATCGTCGACCGTGGCCGCAGCCGCAGCCGTCCCGCTGTCCGCCCCGTCGATGCCCGCGCACCCCCCGAAGTGTGGTGATCCAGGGAAACAGTCTTCCGTGGATCACCACATGCTGCGGCGGCCGGGTCGCGGGAACGCCAGATCACGGGGTCACCGCCAAGGCGTCGGCGACCTGTTCGACCGTCAGCCACCGCTGCGGCGCCAGGATCTTCGCCACCTGCGGCGCGAACGCGGGCGACCCCACGACGACCTCGCTGGTGGGGCCGTCGACGACGATCTCGCCGTCGGCGACCACGACGGTGCGGGATGCGGCCGCGGCGGCCAGTTCCACGTCGTGGGTCGCCAGGATGATCCCGTGCCCGTCGGCCGCCAGCTCCCGTAGGATCGTCACGAGCCGCCGCTTGGCGGGGTAGTCCAGCCCACGGGTCGGTTCGTCGAGGAGCAGCACCGGGGGCCGGGCGGTCAGCACGATGGCGAGCACCAGTCCCAGCCGCTGTCCCTCGGAGAGGTCGCGCGGGTGGGCCGCCGGATCCGACCCCGGCACGAGTCGCTCCAGCAGCGCCCGGCAGGACCCCTCCGGGGCGTCGGCGTCACGATCGGCTGCGGCGCACTCGGCGGCGACGGTGTCGGCGTACAGCAGGTCGGCCGGCTCCTGCGGCACGAACCCGACCTTGCGCACCAGTTCCTTCGGCCGCAGCGTGGCCGGATCGCTGCCCACCACCCGCGCCGCGCCGGCATCCGGTCGGTTGAGCCCTGTGAGGGCGCGCAGCAGGGTCGACTTCCCGGCGCCATTGCGGCCCATCAGGGCGATGACCTCGCCCTCGCGCAGGTCCAGGTCGACGCCCTTGAGCGCAACGACGGGTCCGTAGGTCACCGCCAACTCGCAGGTCACCGCGAGCTGCTCGCCGGGGGTGCGGTGCGGCGTGCCGTTGGGGGGGAGCTCTGCCAGCCGGACCCGCAGGTCGCCGGCCTGCCGGCGCGCGTCGCGGATCGACAGCGGCAGCGGGTCCCAGCCTGCCAACCGCCCGAGCTCCACCACCGGCGGGGCTACCGGTGTCGTCGCCAGCAGGGTCTGCGGGCTGCCGTCCTGCAGCGGCGCCGCGTCACCCGGCACGTGCACCATCCGGTCCGCATACTGCACGACCCGCTCCAGCCGATGCTCGGCCAGCAACACCGTGATGCCCAGGTCGTGGACCAACCGCTGCAGTGCGGCCAGCACCTCCTCGGCGGCCGGCGGGTCCAACGCCGAGGTCGGTTCGTCCAGCACCAGCACCGACGGGTGGGCGGTCAACACCGACCCGAGCGCCACCCGTTGCCGCTGCCCCCCGGACAGCGTCGACAGCGCACGGTGGCGCAGGTCGGCCAGCCCGAGCAGGTCCAGCGTCTCCTCGACCCGGCGGCGCATCGTGTCCGGTGGCAGGCCCAGCGACTCCATCGTGTACGCGAGTTCGTCCTCCACCACGTCGGTCACGAAACCGCTCGCCGGGTCCTGGCCGACCATGCCGACCACGTCGGCGAGCTCCCGCGGTGGGTGGTCCGCGGTGTCGCGGCCCGCGACCGTCACACGGCCGTGCAGCGTCCCGCCCGTGAAGTGCGGAACCAGACCGTTGACCGCTCGCAGCAGGGTTGATTTCCCGCTGCCGGTCCGTCCCACCACCAGGCAGAGCTCCCCCTCGGGCACGTGCAGGTCGACGTCGGCCAGGGCCGGGCCGGCTGCCTCGGGGTAGCTGATGGTGACCTGGTCGAAGTTGATCATCGCCGGGACTCCCTCGGCACCGGTGGGCCCGTCGCCGCCGTCGAAGGTGTCGCCGCGTCGCGGTCGGCACGCTCTTGGGACGGCGAGGTAGTGGTGTCGGCGGGGGGCTCGGAGTTCGCCACGTCGGTCCGCGTTGCGCGGGGCGACGAGAGGGGAGCGGCGGCCATCCCGTCCGGCGGGGGTGGCGTGACCCAGGCGGGCAGCAGGGCTAACAGCAGCCCGACGGTGGCCAGGAGCGGCAGGGGTAGCTCGGTCAGGGGGAGCAGCTGAGGCGCGAGGTCACCCGGCATCAGGATGCCGGTGGCGATGCTGGCTGCCGCCGCGGCCACGCCGCTGAGCGTGGTCACCCACTCAGGGAGCCGCCACGGGTCCGGGCGGTAGCGGCTGCGGACGGTGCGACGGCCGGCGAACGCGAGCCCGACACCGGCGGCCGCGACCCCGACGAGCAGCACGGGCAAGCCGAGGGCGGGCGGGCCGGTGCCATCGAGCAGCCCGTAGGTGCCGAGGCAGATGCCGATGAGCCCACCCAGCGTCAGCACGGCGGTGGCGCGCCGGGTCGCTGCGGTGAGGTTGGCACGGCGGCCGTAGCCGCGGGAGTCCATCGCGGCAGCGAGCGACAGGGAACGTTCGAGTGCGTCCTCCAGGACGGGCATGGCGACGCTGACCATGCCGCGGACGCCGCGATCGGGACGGCCGCGGAGTCGCCGCGCGCCGCGGATGCGGTGGACGGAGGTGAGCAGCGACGGAGCGAAGGACAGGGCGACGACGACCGCGACCCCGATCTCGTAGAGGGCGGCGGGGAGCGAAGCCAGTAGCCGCTTGGGGTTGGCCAGGGCGTTGGCGGCGCCGATGCAGGCGAGCACGGTGGCCAGCCGCAGGCCCTCGGTGAGGGCGGCCATCACGGAGGGGGCGGTGATCTCGCCGCCGAGGCGCACGCCCGCCATCCAGTCGGGCAGCGGCACCTCGGGGAGGGTGACGAGCACGGTGCCGGGGAGCGGGGTGCCGAGCAGGACCTGGGCTAGCGTGCGGATCGCGATGACGATCAGGCCGAGCTTGAGGAAGACGATGAAGGCGCGGGCCCACGGCGCGTGGCTGCGACGAGCGCTGACGACGTAGCCGGCGACGGCCAGCACCAGCAGCAGGAGCAGGGGGTTGCGGGTCCGCGACGCGACGGTGGCCAGCCCGATCGCCCACAGCCACCAGGCCCCCGGGTGGACGTTCCGGGGGACCAGGCGGTCGGTGGCCAGTCGCGTCATGTCGGCTCAGCCGTCCAGTCGTCGGCGCCGGACCTGCAGCGCGGTCATGGTGGCGAGCCCGGCGAGCAGTCCGCCGCCGGCGATCAGGCCGGTGGGCAGATCGTCGTCGCGTACGGGCAACTCGACCTCATCGACCGCGCGGTCGTCCGGCGGTTGCCCTCCGGCGTCATCGTCGTCGGGAGCGCCGTCATCCTCGCCGGTCTCGGCAGAGGGTGGCAGCCCGTCCTGGACCTCTCGGAGCTGGTTGCGCAGGCCCGACCGGTCCGGCTCGGCGGCCGCCTCCGGGTCAGGCGCTGGTCCTTCGAGCTCGGGTTCAGGCTCGGATGCCTCAGCGGGTTCGTCGGACGGGGAGCTGGATGTCTCCGCTGAGTCTGACCCGGAACCCGAACCCCCCGGCGACCCCGACGAGCCTGAGCTCCCTGACGAGCCCGACGAGCCGCTGCTCGACCCGCCGGAGCCGTCCGAGCTCGAGCTGCCGCCGGATCCCGATCCGCTGGATGCGGCCCCGTTGGAGCTCGGCGGCTCCTCCGGTTCGGGCTCGGGCGGCGGTGGCGGCTTACCGTCTGGCGGCGGGATCGAGGGTGGGGACGACCCGTCACCGAACCGCCAGCCCTCGACCTGGGAGCGTGGGGTCGAGGGATCCCCCGCGCCGACGTTGCTGTACTGCCAGGAGCCGCCCTTCTCGGCGTACCAGTAGGACCAGTACGCATGGGCGGGAGCCATGTTGCAGGGGTCAGGACGCTTGTCGATCTGGCAGACGAACCCCGGCTGGTTCGGGACGAAGTCGACGCGGTGGCCTGCGTCCCGCAACGCCTTGACCCCGTTGCTGGGTGAGGTGGTGACGCAACGCGTGGTCACCGATCCGCCGAGCGGTCCGGGGTCGACGACCACGATGATGCCATCGGGGCACTCGACCGCCTGGGCCGGGGTGCCCGGCACGAGGGCGATCGCCGCTGCGGTGATGGCAGCGGCGATCAGCCCTCGATGCCATGTCATGCCGTGATGCTCTTCCGGCCACGTCGGCCAGTGCGAACGGTCAGCGTCCCCGCGGCGATGGCCACCAGGCCGAACAACCCGAGGAGTGCGGTCGTTCCGCCTGTCTCGGGCAGCGTCTCTTCGTCCTCCTCGGCCTCGTCGGCCTCGTCGGTGTCGTCGGTGACCTCCTCAACCTGGTCGGTCTCATCGACGACCGGGTCAGGCTCCGTGATGTCCAGGGTGAGGCCAGCGAGCCCTTCAGCCCCGAGGCCGTCGACCGTGATCGTCACGGTGTCCTCCTCGGTCACGTCGTCGGGCAGCGCGAAGGCGAAGGTCGCCGCGCCGGTCGGATCGGCCGTGACCGCGTCGTCGAGCAGCGTCGGGTTGACCTCGACGAGCACATCGACGGTCTCGTTGCCGATCAAGCCGGCGATGCTGCACTCGACCTCGTCGTCCGGCGCGAAGGGACCGTCCCCACAGGTGACGGTGACCTCACCGAGTTCGGTCACCTCCAACGCCTCGAGCTGCGCGATCAGGTCGACCCCGCCGACGTCGGTCGGCTCAACGCCCGCCACGATCATGCCAAGGGCCAGCTTCGCGGTCGCGCCACCGTACGCGGCATCGTCACGGTCGAAGGGGGCTCCCTGCGTGTACCCGGCCACCTGCGTCTGCAACCACGCGGCGATGTTCTCGATCTCGTCCCCGGCGAGCGAGTCGTCGAGGCTCGCGAAGGCGAACAGCGCGTCGATGGTCGGGCCCGGCGCATCGAAGAAGTCGCCGTCGAACTCCGTCTGGATGCGCTCCCCGTCCTCGAGTTGAGACGCGAGCCACGCCGCGGCTGCGACCCCAGGGTCACCGAGTGCCGGTTGGTCCTGCCCGCAGTCGTTGGAAGGGGTGGCGGACGCCTGACCGGTGCCGTCGAGCGTGCCCAGATCGCCGGCCATCAGGCCGACGATGGCCTGAGCCGTGGCGAGAACCAGGAACCCATCGGTCTCCGCGTTGAAGGGGATCACGCCCGCACGTTCGTTGGCCTCGCAGCCCTCCTGGACGCCAACGATCCAGTCCTGGGCGGCGTCACGAGCGTCGGCAGCCCCGGTGACTCCGAGGTCGGCCCCGATGTCGAGGGCAACCGCCGCAACGCCGGTCGAGTTCGCGTTCAGACCGTCGGGGCTGCCGAACACGCCGCCCTCCTCCTGTGCGGAGACGAGCCAGGCGACGGCGTCCCGGACCGCGTCGGCCTCGCCGACGGCGTGCAGCGCCTGGACCGCGAACGCGGTGGTGTCGACCGACGACGAGCAGGCGGGCGCGCCGGCGGTGTTGGGCGCCTTGAAGGCGCTGGGGAAGCCGCCGTCGTCGCACTGCTGCGTGAGCAGCAGATCCACAGCCACCTCGGGCGGCGCGGTGCCGTCCGCCCGGGCGAGGGCGAGGATCGCGAGCGACTGGTTGAGGGGTGTCGAGAAGTCCCCGAAGTCGCTGACGTCGCGGAAGCGACCGAGTTCGAAGTCGTCCCGGCTGTCGGGCGTCGCGGCGAGCGCGGGGCCGATCAGGGAGAAGGCGAGCAGGAGGGCGGTGACGGTGGCGATGAGCGCACCCGTCCCGCGGTGGAACGTGCGTGTCAAGGGTTCGTGCCTCTCGTGAGCGATCCGTGACGGGAAGCCCGTACGGCCCTCACGAACGACGATGCCCTCCGCGTGGACGTGGAACACGTGTCACGGGAGGGCGGGCGCTCGGACGGGTGGCGTCCGGGCTCCGCCCCGCAGACCTCGGCGGTGGAAGGAGCCGCTCGCCGCGTCGTCGGTATCCCGGCTCGTCGTCTGGCACGTGGTCCGCTCGGGCGAGCGGACCACATGGACGACCTACGGTTGCGGGTCAGCGCCGGAATCCGACCGGCTTCCCCCACGACGTGGCATTCGGTTGTCCGCCGGCACTCCGCGTGCCGGCCCGCGAAGCTGAGCACACGGCTGCCCACCGCGTCAACGACGTGCCCCGTCTGCGCCTCCGCGCCGCTCTCAGCGCACGAGCAGGGCCCGCCGCGACCCCTGCCTCACCTCCCAGGGAGTGGAGAGCCTGAGACGCGAACCTGCACCCGTGGCGCTCCGCTGCGTCTGGGACTCTCCGCTGGGTTCACCACGCTCCGCTGGCTGCACCGGTACGGGTGACGGATGGACGCGACGGGTCAGTCGGCGCGCTTGGCCAGGACCGCGCGGGCGACGCCCGAGCGGGGTTCCTGGCCCAATCGGTCGGCCATCCACGCGGTCGTGTCGATCAGCGCCTCCAGGTCCACCCCCGTGCGCACCCCCGAGCCTTCCAGCGCGTAGACCAGGTCCTCCGTGGCGAGGTTGCCCGTCGCGCCCTTGGCGTAGGGGCACCCACCCAGGCCGCCGGCGGACGTGTCGGCGATGTGGACACCGGCATCGAAGGCCGCGAAACAGTTCGCCAGTCCCTGGCCGTAGGTGTCGTGCAGGTGCACTGCCAGCCGGTCCAGGTCGGCATCCTCTGCCAGCGCCTCCACCAGCCCGTGGACCTGGCCCGGCGTCCCCACCCCGATCGTGTCGCCGAGCGAGATCTCGTCGCAACCGAGTTCCAACAGCGCGGTCGTCACCGCCCGCACGTCATCGACCGGCACGTCGCCCTGGTAGGGGCACCCGCACACCATCGAGACGTAGCCCCGCACCCGCAACCCGTCGGCCTTGGCGCGGTGGATCACCGGGGCGAACATCTCCAGGCTCGCGTCGATACCGCGGCCGAGGTTGCGCTCGCTGAAGGCCTCGGAGGCGGCAGCGAACACCGCGATCTCCTCTACGCCCGCCTCCAGTGCGCGGTCGAGCCCCTTCTCGTTGGGTACCAGCACCGGGTAGCGCACGCCCGCGACCGGGTCGATCCCGGCCAGGACCTCGGCGGCGTCTGCCAGCTGCGGCACCCACTTCGGGGACACGAAGGAGGTCGCCTCCACCACCGGTAGGCCGGTCCGTGCCAGTCGGTCGATGAACCCGACCTTGACGTCGGTCGGGACCACGCCGGGCTCGTTCTGTAGGCCGTCACGGGGTCCGACCTCGACGATCGTGACCTCGGCAGGCAGCATCACGGTTCCACCTCCTCGTCGACCTCCGGGTCTCCCGTCAGCGCTGCGACCTCGGCACTTCGTCCGTCCGTCGACGCCCCGCCCATACCCGCAGCCTCGAAGGAGACCAGCGGCGTGCCAGCATCGACCCGGTCACCGACACGCACGTGGACCTCGGTGACCACGCCGTCCGCCGGGGCGGTCACGGGGTGTTCCATCTTCATGGCCTCGACGAGGACCAGGGTCGTGCCGGCGGCGACCTCGTCGCCGGCGTTCACCCCGACCTCCAGGACCGATCCGGGCATCGGCGCGGTGAAGGCGGCGGCCCCGCCGACCGCGGCGAGGTCGCCATGCCGGACCGTCGGCACCACCTCCAACCGGCGGGTCAGTCCGGGTCGGTGCACCCATACCGAGCACCCATCCGGCGCGACCCAGGTCCGGATGTCCAGATCGACGTCAGCCTCGGCGGGGACCTGGTGGAGCTGGTTGGCGGCGGCGACCGTCAGGTCG
>PWTE01000241.1 GCA_003563915.1 Nitriliruptoraceae bacterium | reverse complement strand
GTAGATGGCCGAGGTGCCGACCAGGGCGAGGGCGAACGCGGGGTAGTGGATCGTGACGCTGTCGCCGCCCATCGTGGTGCCGTGGAAGGGGCTCTGCCACAACCTGGTCGACGCGACGGTGATCGGCACCGACACCGAGGCCATCACACAGAACACGGCACCTCGCCGCAGATCGCCGATGTCCTGCGCGTGCTGGTGGTAGAGGAGGTAACCGGCGTAGATGAGCCACACGAGCAGGGCGGTCACCAGCCGGATGTCGCTCCACTCCCACCACGAGTTCCAGATGAACCGCCCCCAGACCATCCCGGTGGCCAGGGTCAGGGTGAGGAACACGAACGAGACACGCACCGCCGCCTGGGCGAGCCAGCTACGGCTCAGCACCTGCCGGTGGAGGAACGCTGCGCTCGCGATGGCCGCGATCACGAGCCCGGCGAACCCGACCCAGGCCACGCTCACGTGGGCGTAGAACAGCAGGTTGACGGGGTGGTCGACCCCGTAGAACTCGCGGGACGCCTGTGTCACGACCAGGAACGAGGCGACGAGGGCCGTCCCGAACCCCAGGAGTCCGATCGAACGTAGGCGCATGGCTCATCCCTCCACAGCATGGTCGAAGACGACGGTGCCGGCGGCGAGCATCCCGACCGCGTACGCGACGAGCACGCGCACCCAGCCTCCGTCCAGCTCGCCGACCTCGAGCAGGATCACCACGGACTCGATCCCGGCCAGCAGCACCGGGACGGCCAACGGCAGGAACAGCAGCGGCAGGAGCGTCTCGCCGAGCCGCGAGTGGCGCGCCAGCACCGTCAGGATCGTGCCGACGGCCGCGAGGCCGATGACCGCGAGGGTCACGACGATCAGCAGGCGCGGCAGCACATGCAGCAGGGCCGGGGCGGCGAAGAGGACCGCCACCGTGAGGGTCGCCGCGCCAGCCAGCCCGAGCAGGACCAGGGTCGTGCTGACGACCCTGCCGAGGTAGATCCCGGCGGGGTCGGCACCCGCCAGGAGGAGCCCCCGCAGCGCGTCGTCACGGGCGTCTTCGTCGAAGCTCCGCACGAGCCCGTGCAGGCCGGTGAACGCGACCAGCACCCACAGCACCCCGCTGACCGCGTGGGGACTCCCCGCGAGGGGCTCGAAGGCCATGCCGAGCACGGTGGCGAGCAGCACGGCCAGCATCAGCACGGAGGTGGCCATCGCCCGGCTCCGGGCCTCGACGACCAGGTCCTTGCGCACGATCTCCCAGGCGTTGCGCAGCATCCCGGCAGGTTGCGTTCGCTCCTGGTGGCCGGCCCGATGCGGGCCCCCTACGGGGGCGGGCGGCGGGTGGCTCGGCGCGGTCGATCGCATCGCGGTGATCCTGCCCGCGTCGATCTCCACGATCCGGTCGGCAGCGGCGGTGGCACGTGCGAGGTCGTGGGTCGAGAACAGGATCGTGCGCGATCCCCGGAGTGTCTCGAGCGTCCGCATCAACCGCTGGCTCGAGGCCGGGTCCAACCCCGCGAAGGGTTCGTCGAGCAGCAGCACCGGTGGGTCGTGCAACAGTGCACGGGCCAGCGCGAGCCGCTTGCGGGTCCCATGGGAGCGACCGGCCGTCGGCCGATCGGCCATCTCGGCGAGTCCCATCTGATCGATCACGTCCTCGACCCGGGTCCTCGACAGGCCGCGCAGGCGAGCGTGGAGTTCGAGGTTCTCGCGGCCGGTCAGGTGGTCGTACAACATGGTGGTGTGGGTGAGTGCGCCGAGCAGCGCGGACCGCTCCTCCGCGTCCGCGGCGGTCGTTCCGGCGACCGTCACGGTCCCGGAGCTCGGCAGGGTCAGGCCAGCGATCGTCGCCAGCAGCGTGGACTTGCCGGCCCCGTTGGCTCCGATCACCGCCACCGTCGTGCCGCCGGGGATGTGGAGCGAGACGTCATCGAGCGCCCGGACGGCGCCGAAGGTCTTCGAGATCCGCTCGAGCCGCACCGCCGGGGGTGGCGGTGTGCACACCGAAGTTGGCATCGGCCCGCTCGCCGGGTCAGACGTCGCGGGCGGCGGCGCGTCGAGGTGGAGAGGCGACAGGTCGGTCACTGGTGCGCCTTCGACGCGGTCGCGAGGCCCTGGTCCGGTCTCGCGGCGTGGCTCGGGGCACCCTGACGGTGGCGGAGGTGGCCACCGGCGAACAGGGTCATGCCCACCAACAGCAGCAGGACTCCGGCCCACGCCAGGTTGATCAGCGGGATCGTGCGGACGGTGACGGGGACGCCGGCGACGGTCTGCTCGGCGGCCCCGTGGTAGATCACCTGGGTGTCTGCGAGCGCCGTGCGATGGATCAGCACCCGTGGATGCCGGCCGTCGTCGCGTTCGGGGTAGGTCGACAGCGCCACGAGCCCGGCCGCGACCCGGCCACGTGCCGTGTGCACCTCCACGGCCACGGTCTCTCGCTGCTCGACCACGGTGCCGACGGCATCGGTCGTCTCCGACCGCTCGAGGGCGACGAGGTGCCCCTCCAGGCCGTCGTCAGCGACGCCGACCTGCGTGCCGGGATCCACGTGGACGGTCACCGTGGACGACAGGACGGTCGCGAAGACCACACCGGCGATCGCGAACCCCCCCCCGAGGTGGACCATGGCACCGCCGGTCTCCACGACGCGTCGTCGTCCGGATCGTGCGGTGGCGCAACTCGACCACCAGCGTTCGGCGACCGCCAGCACCGCGTACACGGCGGGTGGCAGCAGTGTCAGCAGGCTCGCGCGCCCGAGGAACGCTTCGATCGAGCCGACCGTGCTCCGGCGCTCGGCACCGATCAGCTCCAGCTCGGGGACGGGCGCGATGAACGCGACCACCACCGTCAGCGCCACGAAGACGCTCAACGTCAGCACGGCCTCACGGCGCCATCCACCGGAACGCTGCAGCCCGAACCCCAGCAGGAGCAGCAGGGCGATCGCGACGAGGTAGCCCCACAGCGTGAAGAACCCGGTGTCGAGCTCCGCCGCGCGACCGAGCGGACCGGCCAGGATGGGGTAGGTCAGCCCCCAGCTGATCAGGCCCGCTGCGCTGACCAGCAGCCACGCCGCCCAGAACAGCCACGGGCGTCGCGGCGGCGACGTGGGGAGCTTGCGGGTGGCAGCGACGGTGAGGGCAGCCAGCCCGAGACCACTGATCGCCAGTGCGATCCCAAGGAAGCGGCCCGTGCTGCCACTGGCGAACGCGTGCACGCTGGGGTGCAGCCCCGAACGGGTGACGAACGAGGCGAACACGACGCCGACGAACGCCAGTCCCCCGAGGAGGGGCGCGTGGACGAGCTGTCGGCGCCCCGACCCGGCTTCGCCACGCGCGTGCAGTGCGGCGGTCAGCACCAGCCACACCGACAGGGTGGCGGCCTCGACCGGATCCCACGACCAGAACCAGCCGAAGCTCATCTCCTCGTAGGCCCACACCAGCCCTGTCAGCAACGACCCGGTCAGCAGGACCCATGCCCAGCGTGTGATCCGTACCGCATCAGGACGCCATCGGCGCGCATCGCCGGGCCGGCCCTGGGCCACCCGCAGCAGTTCGAGGATGGCGAAGCCGAACGTGAGACCGACGAAGGCGTACGCGGCGAAGGTCAACAGGGTGTGTGGCGGCATCCAGGGGTTCGCCAGGACCGGGTTCAACCCCCGCCCGTCCAGCGGCGCCGAGGTAGCGCCGAGGTCCGGGAACGCGGCCGCGAAGGATCGGAACGGCGCGGAGGCAACGGTCAGGATGAGCACACCGAGGGTCACACCCGTGGCACACAGGTGCACGATCGCGACGTCGGCACGACGCTGCGGGGCGGCACGCTGCCCTCGCCACGCGCACCAAGCCGCGGCGGCAGCGGCAGCCAGCGACCACACCAGGAAGGAGCCTTCCTGGCCGGCGAGCAGCGCGCTGAGCCGTCGCAGGAGCGGCTCGTAACTCGCGCTGTGCTGCCACACGTACCGCACCGAGGTGTCGCTGACCGCGAGCAGGACCGCGAGGTGCGCCATCGCGGCGGCGGTCAGGACGAGCACGGCCCAACTGGCGGCGCGTCCGACCCGCGCCGGCCGGGTTCGCTCACACACCGTTCGGCTCGGGTGTCCGGCGGAGGACGAGCGAACTCGCCCACCTCGGACCGTCCACGCCGTGGCGAGCAGCGCCACCGCCGCGCTGGCGGTCGCGGCGAGCAGCACCGCGTGGCCGATGTTCATGGACCTCGCGCCCGGTCAGGTCTCATGGTGGTCCTCACGCTCCATCGGGATCCGCAGCGCGTCGTACACGGCCCAGGCGATCGCCAGCCAGACCGCCAGGAGGAGCGGCAGGAACCAGGCGGCGGTGACGCCGCGTGGCAGCAGGGGATCGGGAGCGGCGGTCAGGAACGGGCTGTCAACGGCGATGCCCTCATCGACGGTGATCTGCAGGGTGTCGCTCGCACCGGCGAGCGTCTCCGAGCCCGGGTACTGGGCGGTGAGCTGCCCCGGCCCGGGGACGCCCGGCAGGTAGCTCAGCGTGGCGATGCCCCGGTGGTCGGTGCGGGCCTCGCCCACGAGTGCGGTGTCGGCGTAGTCGAAGAAGTGGATCCGCTCGACCACCGTGATCGTCTGCCCCACCAGCGGGTCACCGTCCTGGCCGCTCAGCGCCACGACGACCTCGTGCGGCTCACCCGTTCGAGCTACCTCGTCCGCCTCGAGCGTCAGGGTCGTCGGGTCGAGTCCCGCAGGCTCGGGCTCCGCCGCAACCGGACCGGCCACGGCGAGCACTCCGGCGATGCCGACGAGCACGATCACGCGCCTCATGCTCCCACCTCCTGACCGCTGGTCTCGGCCACCTCTGCCTCGTCCTCGTCGTGCTCGACCTCCCACATCGAGACGACGGGGAACAGGCGCTGGAAGATCAGGAAGATCAGCACGAGCCCGCCGAGCGCGGCTCCCGTGACCGCCCACTCCACCCACGTCGGGCTGTAGGTGGCGAGGCTGCCGGGGGTCATGCCGGTCTCGAGCGGAGGCACGACGATGATCCAGCGCTTCAGCCACATCCCGACCACGACCAG
>PWTE01000234.1 GCA_003563915.1 Nitriliruptoraceae bacterium | reverse complement strand
GCCGGGCGTGTGGCCGCACCCATGTGCTGCTACCCGGCGTGATGCTCGACCGTCGCGCAGACGCCGTCGAGGTCATCGGCCAGGCCCTGATCGCGGCCGCAGACGGTGAGGGCCACCGGTCGGTGAGCACGGCGGCGACCTGGCGACGGGTGATGCGCATGGTCTGGACCTGTTGGTCGTGGAGGTGTATGTGTCTGCTGTCGCCGGCCGGTTCGTGAGGTGGACGGGTTGGACGACAACCCGGTCGAGACCGCTCGCACGCACGGCCGCTTCTTGCCGCTCGGTGTCCTCGATCTGTGGCTTGAGCAGCAGACGGAAGAGCATCCGGTCGGAGAACCCGAGCAGGTCACGGCTTGGCCCGACGCCGTAGGCGCTGAGGACGACGAGCCGTCGGACATCGTGGTGTCGCATCGCCTCGATCACGGTCATCGTGCCGGTCGATCGGATGTCAGAGATGGTGTCGCGGGGGCCATGCACCCGTACGCTCACCGGCGACTCGCTGATTCCCAGCGTCACGATGACCGCGTTTTGACCCTCGACGGCCCGGCCGACCGCAGCAGTGTCGGTCGCGTCACCATCGCTGAGCCGGCCCGTGCCAAGGCTCGCATCCAGACGGTCGGCGTGCCGCGCGAAGGCGGTGACGTTGTGTCCACGTTCGGCGAGCTCAGCAACGGTCTGACGGCCCGTCTCCCCGGTCGCTCCGATCACCACGATGTTCATCTGTCTCCCTTCGCGAGGTTTGGCTCACACCCGACGTGGTGCGCGACGTTCACGCTACGAACGGTGCGCCGGCCGTTCCATGCCTGTGACGCCGAATGTCATGCTTGAACGTCCATGGCCTGGACGAGCCTGCGAACGGATGCGACGCTGCCGTCATGGCTGCTGCTCCCTGGACACCGACCGATCCGCTCGGCGAGGCCCTCCACACCCTGCGGCTACGCGGCGCGTTCTACGGTCATACCCACGTGACAGCGCCCTGGGCGCTCGAGATGCCCGCCCTCGATGACTGTCTCAGCTTCCATGTATTGACGGAAGGCACCTGCACGATCGAGGTCGACGGTCACCCAGCCATCGAGCTGCGCTCGGGGGACCTCGCGCTGGTGCCGCATGGACGCGGCCACGTCCTGACCAGCGTGGCTGGGCTGCGGCCAGCGGGCCGTGTCGATCACCTTCCGCAGCGCTACCTCGGTGAGCACTACTCGGTCATGTCCTACGGCGGTGGTGGTACGCCATCGAGCCTCGTGTGTGGCGTGTTCACCTTCGATGCTCTCATCGCCCGCCCGCTGCTGGCCGCGCTGCCCGCAGTGCTCCACGTCCCGGCCGACCACCGACCCGCCCCGCGGTGGATCAGCGAGACGATCCGCCTCATGGCCGCAGAGCTCGACGAGCCCCGCCCAGGCGGCGACGCAGTCATCACACGGCTCGCGGACATCCTGGTGATCCAAGCCGTGCGTGCGTGGCTCGAGCACGAACCACAAGCCCGCCGTGGGTTCCTCGGCGCACTACGCGACCAGCACATCGGGTCCAGCCTCGCCGCGATCCACCGCGACCCCGCTCGATCGTGGACCGTCGCGATGCTGGGCCACGAAGCCGGGATGTCGCGCTCCGCTTTCGCGGCACGGTTCACCGAACTCGTCGGGCTGCCCGTCATGGCCTACGTACAGCACTGGCGCATGCAGCTCGCCCACCAACGGCTCACCACCGGCGAACAGACCGTGGCCAGGATCGCGACCGAGCTCGGCTACCGCTCCGTGGCAGCCTTCTCCCGCGCGTTCACCCGGGTCACGGGCACCAGCCCCGGAGCCATCCGACGCCACGCGAACACCAGCCCAACGAGCGACCGTGGATGAGGTATCAAAGCCGTCTGCGCCACGAATCACGGGCACGGATACCGACACCACCTTGCCACCATGCGCGGCATCGACCTCCGACCCCGACGCCTATCATCACTGCGGTCTTGAGCGGGTGGAGCCCGCAGACGATCCCGACGGGCAACATGGGGATGCCGTCACGCACTGGTGAGAGCAACCCGAAGTGCTCGGCTTTCCGCTGCTTGGGCAGCACGCGATACGAACTCGGTCACGTTGAGGCTGGCGCGCGCCCCCTCGGCGAGGTCGGTGACGGTGATCTGCCCGGCGCGGGATTCGGCCGGACCGATCACGGCTTGGAGCGCGTCCCGGCGACCACGTGCGAGACGGATCCGGTTCCCCAATGACCCGTCGGACTCGACGCGCACACGGAGGCCAGACGCCTCCAGTTCTGTTCGGGCCGCTTCGACGGCCTGTTCGATGTCACGGTCATCGGACACTGGCAGGAGGCACACCTGAACGGGTGCGAGCCAGAACGGCACGCGGCCGTCGTGGGCTTCGAGCAGGAACGCGACGATGCGCTCCATGGCGCCGACGGTGCCGCGGTGGATCATGACCGGCCGCTCTCGTCCTCCATCCGCGGTCACGAACTCCAGGCCGAAGCGGTCGGGCTGGTTGAAGTCCAGTTGCACGGTTGCCAGGGTCTCCTCGTGCCCGTTGGGGCTTGCGACCTGGACGTCGATCTTCGGTCCGTAGAAGGCTGCCTCACCGGGTGCGTGATGCCACGGCAGTCCCGCAGCCGGCGCCATGTCCTTCAGGACGGATGCGAGTTGCTCTTCGGCGCCGGCCCACTGGCCCGGGTGGCCCAGCCACCGGTTCGAGTCATCGCATCCGGACAGACGGACGTGATCGACCTCGAGCGCCAGTAGGTCGAACACGCGCAGCACGGAAGCGAGCGCGCGCTCGACTTCATCCCCGACCTGGTCGGGTCGGGCGAACACGTGGGTGTCGTCAAGATTGATCTGGCGCACCCGGCTCATGCCGGTGACCACTCCCGACCGTTCGGCGCGAAACATCGCCCCGACTTCGTGGTAGCGGATCGGCAGGTCTCGGTAGCTGCGCGGCGTGGCCGCGTACACCTGCGCATGGTGTGGGCAGTTCGCCGGACGCAGCACGAGCGGGTCCTCGGAGCCGTCATCCAATGGCGGGAACATGTCGTCGGCGAACTTCTCCCAATGGCCGGAACGCTCGTACAGGGACCGCTTCCCCAGGACGGGTGAGTACACCGGCTCGCAGCCGTCCATGCGGGCGACGTCGCGGGCAAGCTGCTCCAACTCTTGGCGCATGACCGCACCACCTGGCAACCAGAGCGGCAACCCGGAGCCCACGAGAGGGCTGCTGGTGAAGATGTTCATCGCGCGACCAAGGTCGCGATGGTCTGAAGGGACGTTCACGGTGTGCTCCGAACGGGAGCCACCCAGGCCATGAGAAAGGCCCCGGGTGAACTCCGGGGCCTGATGTTCTGGGTACGTCAGCGCGCGCCGGAGATCTCCGGCGTCGTCGTAGCGAGTGCGCTGAACATGCGCGGCACTCTACGGACCACCAGGGGGAAGGGCAACCGCCCTGCCGTGACAGCCCCCTGGTTCAGGCACGTCAGTGGTCCAGCGTGAGCAGTTCATCGACACCGTACGCACTCGAACGTTCCAGTCCCGAGCGAGGTTGCAGGCTCTGCATGCCCTCGAAGCCGTAGGACCGCGATGCCGTCGCGACGGTTCGCGGAGGTGGCGTCCATCCCCTGGCGGTGTGGCGGCGCGTGAAGCTCGGCCGATCGACGGCCGACCCCGACTATGGGACACTTCCACATCGCCTGACAAAGGGCCAGGATGGCTGGCGAAGCTCAAGACCGCGACGCCGATGACGTCGAACGGGCCGACGGACCCTTCCAAGCTCTCGTCGACTACTTCGACGGACCCATCACCGCTTTCCCTGATCTGGACTACCTCGCCATCCTCGCCGGTCTGGCGGTCATGGTCATCGCTGTGGTCGCCTGGGGCTACGCGGTCTTCAGCTACGGCAGGCAAGACGATAGGCGCGATCAACGCGACCTTGTCCAACTCCCATCCGCGGTGATGAACTGGCCGGGGCTTTGCGGCCCGGTGGTTGTTCGCGCCGGTCTCGTAGGTCCGCAGCTCATGGGTGCCACAGGCCGACCTCCGACCGGAACCGCTGCACGACGTCGGCGACCAGTCGTTCGAGGATGCGGTGGATCTCGGCCTGGTCTCGCGTCGGGGTATCGAGCCAGTCGACCAGCGTGTCGACGGGCACGCCCGGTTCAAGCTGCCCCCATCTCCGAGCGCTGGCGCGTCGGTCCGTGGTCCAGGTGACATCGCGGATGGAGACGAGCCCGGCGACCGCCAGCAGGGTCTTGCGTGCGATCCGCGTGGCGAGGAGAGCGGGGTCGGCGTCGCCCTCCGCGTCCTTCTGCCACTGCTGGAGGTGCCGAGCGATGTCGCCGTTGAACCCGCGTGCCGCCCGTTCGTCGGCCGGGAAGGCGGGCAGGTCACGGGCCGGGTCGTCACCGGCGAGATGCACGCAGTAGTGGCGCAGGAACACCCGCAGACCGTGGGCCTCGTCACCTTCCGCCTCCAGCCCCTCCCACCCTGCCGGTGCGATGGTGACCTCACGGCACATCTCGCTGAACCGCGTGGACAGGTCGATGCTGATGCGCTCCGCCTTCGGGGCCGGCAGGCCGACGCAGAGCAGATCGACATCCGATCTCCCGACCACCGCACAGCCAGTGGCCACCGGACCGTAGACGTGCCACGAGACTTGTCCCGCCACCGCATCCGTCGCCGCTTGGAGCACCGACAACCACGTGGAGGCGATCGCGTCGCGAGCCGCTCCGGTGCGAATCAGACCGTCTGGGGTCACCCCCTCCTGCGGGTCGTGCATGTCGTCGACCACCTCCGAGCGCATCAGTCTGCCCCCAACCCCAGGCCTAGGGCCAATACCGTTCAGTTAGGGTGGGGAGAGGACTTCGACTGCTGCGGCTGGTTGGAGGGTGGGTCGGGGCCAGGTGCGGTGTTCGGGACGTTTGACGCCGTAGTTGGACATCTTGCGTTTGACGACGCGTGCTGCGCTGCGTAGCCGTCGCAGGGGGAGCAGTTCGTGGAGGATCTCGGTGAGGGTGTCGCCGAGTGCGGCTGCGAGGT
>PWTE01000368.1 GCA_003563915.1 Nitriliruptoraceae bacterium | reverse complement strand
GTCCTCGCCTGGCTCGCCCGGCTCGATCCCCACGTCGAGCTCGGGTGGGCGGAGGTGCTCGGGGACCGCGGCCCGAACGTCGGACCGGCCGCGAAGGCCGACGACGCGCCAAGGCCGACAGGCACGGGCGAGCGACGTCCGGTGCCATGGCGGTTGGACAGCCACCCGGTCGTCGCCCTGCACGCCCTGCTGCGCCGGCCTTGGCTGGCCGAGGTGCCGCTCGCGCTGGCGGGCTCCGGCCTGCGCTCCGCGATCGCCACCGTCAGCGCCGACGAGCGGACCCTGTACCGCCTCCTCGGCACCGCGCAGCGGCTCGCGTCCCACGGACGCAGCGACCGGGCCGCCCAGATCATCGAGGCGGTGGCCTGCAACCCCAGCGCCCCGCTCGGGGTGCAGCGCCGGGCCAAGCGGCTCGCTCGCCGGATCCGCTGCCCTTACCTCGACGGTTGGCAGCCCACCGCGGCCGTCGACGTGCCGCTGTGGGAGACGGACGTCGCCGGCCAGCAGCACCGCGCAATGGACCGTCTCGAGCAGCTGGCCGGGGTCCGTCACCGGACCGTGTGGAGCGCGGCGCTGCTAGCGAGCAACCCGGCGCTGGCTCCCGAGGTCGCCGACCGGCTCGTCCGCTACCTCGACGACCACCTCCACGCGGTCGACGAGGACGGCACGATCGCCGCCCTGGTCGCAGGCTGGCTCGGTGTCAGCCCGAGGACGGCACGACGGTGGGAGCAGCGCCGGCGCGCCCCGGAGCGCACTCGGCGCGGCCAGCGGCCTCGGCCGCACGGTGGCCAGAGGTCGGCGGGGCCGCGACGGCCGCTCCATCTCCACCTCGACGACTGTAGGGACGAGGAACTGGCCCGCATCGCCGCCCGGGAGCTCACCGGCAAGCTCGGCGACGACCCCGACAGCTGGGAGGTGGCATGGCTGCTCCTTCGCGAAGGCTGGGACCTGCCCCTGCACGACCTCCCGGCCATCGTGCACCAACTGCACCCCACTGAGATCGACCATGCCGCCTGACGACGAGGTACGCAGGCTGACCGGCGAGATCATCGCAGTCGGACGCCGACGTTGGCCCGGCGCCCGCTTCGCATCCGTCGGGGCGGCCGTGCGCTGGACCGACGGCCCGGCCCGGCCCGACCTGCGCGCGGTCCTGGCCGAGGGCGGGATCACCTGCGCCCACCTCGAGCAGCACGGCATCCGGCTCGAACGCTGCTTCTCCCCACGGGTCGTCGCGACGATCGCGTTGGCGACCACCGACCTCCCCGTCCGGGATGCACACCGCGTCGCCGACGAGCTCACGACATTCCCGATCCCGGCGCAGGGCCCACCACCCCTGCTCGCGGATCCGGAACTGCTGGCGTGCTGGTGGCGACGAGCCGGACACCTCCTGGCCTACGACCAGCCGCGTCGACGGGTCGCGGTCGACCGCGACCGCGCGCTGCACGGTGCGGTCCTGCGGGCCCGCTGGCTGGCGCGTGCGCTCGGTCCCGCCGCGCTCGACGCCGGACCGACGCCGGCCTGGACACCTGCGGACGCGTTCGACACCTCCACGCTGGTCCCCGACGACGGCTGGGGACCCCGCCTCGTCCTGCCGCTCCGGCTACCCGGCTGCCCGGACCTGGACATCGTCGCCGTCCTCCCACCCGTCCCGTCCGGGGAACCGGGCGATGTCGGACCCCCGCCCGAAGCCGAGCTGCGCTGGGTGGACGGCCCCGCCCCCTCGCACGTGCTCGGACTCCTGCGGGACACCCACTCGCCGTCACCGCTCGGCGGTTGTGCCTCCGTGACCACCGCCCGGAGGCTGTCGGCCGTCGGGGTCGCCGCCGCCGTGCTCCTCCACCAACGGGTGCATGGCCGCGCCTACCGCGACCCCACCGCCTCCGCCCACCCCATGCAGCGCTGGAAGGTGGCGTCCGTCCGGGACGCGGAGCGCCGGGGACGGCAGCGCCGACTGCTGCTCGAGGACCTCCAGGCGCAGCTGCTCCTGTCACCGCTCCCACCCGCCGGCGACCTGACGATCCGCACACCCGGCCGCAACGGTCGCGACCTGGTGGTGGACGGTCCACAGCTGTGGGCGCGTGCGGAAGCGCTGCTCACCATCACACAGGACCGCGACCACGACCATCGCACCGCATACCGGCCCGGCAGCGACCCGTCCCGACGCCTCGCCGTCACGCTCGCCCGCGAACTCGAGCACACCGGCGAGCGGACCCTCGCGACCATGTGCCTTGATGGACACCGAACTACGGTCTCAGGACGAACGGGGGACGACTCATGCTGACCATTGACGGGATCGATCGGCACTCCTCGCAGGACCTGCTCGCCTTCGTGCGATGTGACCGACTTACGGGCTTGCGCCGACGGGGTATCCGTCCCGCGACCGCCGATGGCACCGCTGGTGACGACGATGAGCGGACCATGGACGACGTCGTCCTGGAGCTCGGCCATCAGCACGAAGAGGCGATCAGGCAGCGCTACGCCGCCGAGGTCGGCGAGGTGGTGAGCGTCGACGTCGGGGACCGGTCACCGACCGCGGTGGTCGCGGCAGCCGAGGAGACGCGGCAACTACTCGCAGCGGGTGTGCCGGTCGTGCACCAGGGCGTGCTGCTCGACGACCGGTGGATGGGCTACGCGGACTTCCTCGTCCGGGTCGACGCGCCGTCCTCGTTCGGCGCGCACAGCTACGAGGTCGCCGACGCGAAGCTCGGCCGCGAACTGAAGGCCGCCGCACTGGTGCAGACGTCGCTGTACTCGGTCCTGTTGGAACAGCTCCAAGGGTCGATGCCGGAGCGGTTGCACCTCGACCTCGGCGGCGGGCAGCCGCGGGTCACGCGGCCGACGGCCAGGTCGATGGCCTACACCCGGCGACTGATGGGCCGCTACCTGGCCGACCTCGGATCGGCGTCCGAGGTCATCCCGGACCCCGCGCCGGTGCCGTGGTGTGCGTCATGTGACTTCCTGACCGAGTGCGACGCCTGGTGGCGGGAACGCGACGACCTCGTTGCCATCGCCGGGCTGCGGAGCACCCAGCGTGCACGGCTGCGGGATGCGGGAATCACCACGATTGCCGAGCTGGCCTCGCAGCACCCCGTGGACGCCGAGGTCCGCGTGCCGGGCATCGGTGCGCGAACGCTCGCCGACCTCGCCGCCCAGGCAGCGCTCCAGGTCGCCACCCGCGAGCGGGTGCCGGCGGGCACCGACGAGCCTCGGCCGGTCGTCGAACGCCTCGCCCCGACCTACGACGACGACGGCGTGCTGCAGCAGCGCGGCCTGCTCGGCCTGCCCGCCCCCAGCCCCGGCGACGTCTTCTACGACATCGAGGGCAACCCGCTGCTAGAGCCCCACGGGCTCGAGTACCTCCACGGCGTCTGGCTGGGGGAGGACACCGAGACCGGCGTCGCCGCGTTCCAACGGGGCGGTGGGGAGCGCAGGGACCGCTTCGTGTGGGCATGGGCGGACGACCCCGACCAGGAGCGCCGCGCGCTCGAGCTGGTCGTGGACCTGTTCACCGCCCGCGTGGAGGCCTATCCGGGCGCGTTCATCTACCATTACGCCCCCTACGAGACCGCGGCGCTGTTACGGCTCGCCCAACGGCATGCCACCCGGGAGGCGGAGCTCGACCGGCTGCTGCTCGACGGCCGGTTCGTCGACCTGTACGCGACCGTCCGGCAGGGGCTGCGCGTCGGTGCGGAGTCGTACTCGATCAAGACCCTCGAGCAGCTCTACCTGACCGACGGCCGGCACGGCGAGGTCGCGAAGGCCGACGACTCGGTGGTCCAGCACCACCGGTACCGCGAGGCGACCGTCACGGACGCGGCTCACATCCGCGCCAACATCGTCGAGTACAACGAAGAGGACTGCCGCTCCACTGCGGAGCTGCGGGACTGGCTGGAGGGCCACCGCGCCGAGCTCATCGCCGAGCACGGCCTCCCGGCCGCCCGGCGTCCCACGGCCTCGACCGAGCCGGAGGAGGTTGCGGACGACCCAGCGGTGCTGGAGGAGCTCCGTCTGGTCGCGGCCTGCATGGAGCGTGCCAGCGTCGCCGAGCCGTCCGAGCGGGAGGCGTGGGAGACCCTTGCGGGGCTCGCGGGATGGCACCGGCGGGAGCGCAAGGCCACCTGGGCAGAGTGGTTCCGCAGCATCGAGGTGGCGGACGTGGCCGAGGCCGAGTCGTCCAGCCAGGTGCTCGGTGGCCTCCGGCGCGAGGCCATGGGCTCGTCTGTCGGATCCGGCACGGTCAGCTACCGCGTCGCCGACCAGGACCATCGCATCGAGCTCGGCAACCGGCTGTTCGACCTGTCCGCCTGGGGCGCTCCGGGCGCGGCGCCACCACCGGAGCTCGGCAAGGTGACGGCCATCACCACGGACCCAGCTTCGGGTGAGCTCCTGCTCGACCTCGCGGTCAGGGGAGCCGGCGCGCCCGCCGAGGTGGTGGCCGCCGCCGCGAAGCCGGAGCACTTCTCGGACAAGAGCCTCGTCGCGTCCCTCCACCGGACGATCGACGACGCCCTGCGGGGTGGGCTCGACCGCAGCTCCGCGGCGATGGACCTGCTGCAACGCCGGGTGCCCGCCTCGCTGGCCCGCGTGAGCGCAGCGGATCCGAGAGATCGTGCGATCGAGGTCGCGCGCGTCGCCGGGCCTGGGGTCCTCGCGATCCAGGGTCCACCCGGCACGGGCAAGACCGAGCTCGCGGCCCGCCTGCTGCTGGCGCTGGTGCGCGACGGCCGGCGGGTCGGTATCACCGCACTGAGCCACAACGCGATCAGCGAGGTCGTGGAGCGCGTGCTCGAGTTGGCGACGCCAGACCGGCCCGTCCGCATCGGCCAGGCCCCGAAGTCTGGCGGCACCGCCGCAGAACGGCGCCAACGCGCAGCCGCGTTGTCGCGACCCGGCGCGACGCTGACCCTCGAGCCTTCCGCGAACATCGCAGCGACGGTCGACGACCTCGACATCGTGGCCGGGACCGTGTGGCTCTGGTCCCGGCCGGAACTCGCCGGGAAGGTCGACGTCCTGCTCATCGACG
>PWTE01000367.1 GCA_003563915.1 Nitriliruptoraceae bacterium | reverse complement strand
GTCGCGATCGGCGAGCCAGGCAAAGGCTTCGTCGAGCCACGCGCGGCGGTAGGTGCGGTGGGTGTTCGAGGCCCCCGCCAGCCACGGCCGCCACTTGAGGTCGTTCTCGAAGACGACCTTGTTGTAATACCGCTCGACGATCTCACGGTAGCGGCGGCCGTCGTCGTTTTGCGCGGTGAGCATCTGGGCGGTGACGGCCGAACCGAATCCGAAGGCGTGGCGGGTCATGGCGGCGCGGACCTCGGCCCCGGCCACGGGCCGCCCCTCGGCATCGACCACTTCGATCACCACGTCGTCCTTGCGGTAGCGCTCGATCCGCTCGGCGGCGGCGGCTCGCCAGGGGGCGTCGGCCTCGCGCCCGGGGTAGGTGGTGGGCGTCTGCGGCATGGACGCCATGTCGGCGTCGGGACCGTAGTCGAGTAGTTCGACGCCGCCGATGAGCAGCGTCTGCGGGGCATATCCGAGATGGAAGACGAAGTTGTTCTCGTCTGCATCCAGGTTGCGGTCGGCGACGAAGGGGCGGACGACGTGGCGCCACTGCTCGGCCGTCTGGCCGGGAAGGGTAGCCACCTTGGTGTGGGGGTCTTGGCTCTGTTGGACGTGGGCGGTAACGGCCACCTGGCCCGACTCGTCCTCGCTGGCGACTCCCTTGAGGAAGTAGCTCACCAGGAGCACGTCGCCGCGACGGATAGGGGAATTCGTTTCGGCGGTGAGCTGCACACCCCAGGCATCGCGGGGCCGCGCGCGAACGGTGATGCGGAGCGCCTCGTCGAACGGCATTCCTTCGACGGCGACCGTCTGTGACGAAGCCACCTCGGGCGGGGCCGAGAAGTGGAGCCCGGCCAGCCCCGGCTCGGAAAGCATCGTGTGGCCGCCGGGGGGCAGCGGTTGCGGGGCGCTCTCGGTCGGCGTGCCGCCGAGCAGGGCGGTGAATACGAGCAGGATCGAAATCGACGGCATGAGACAGTCCTTCGGCGTTTGGAGTAAGCCGTTCCGGCAGGGCGGTTTCGCTCCAATGTAGAACGCCGTGTCAGCGCGGGCAACCGGCGAGGAAGACCCGGGCGGGCACGGCAATCGCGTTTCTTCGCGGGGTCTCGCGCTCCCCGCCCACTCCCACGGCGGCGCATCCGCTGCGACCGCGACCTCGGCCTGGTGCGCGCCGATGCACGGGACGATGAGAGCACCGCGTCGCCCGGCAGTCCGGACGATCGACGGCGACTACCCGCCGAGGACTTCGCGATAGTGGCGCACCAGATCCGCGGCGGCCGCATCGGCGGAAAAAGCGGCCGCGACGCGGCAGCGGGCAGCACGGCCGAGACGGGTCCGCGCCGCCGGATCGGCGAGCAATTCCCTCACGGCGCCGGCCAGCGCCGGGGGGTCGTCGCAGGGTACGAGGCGGGCTGCCCGGGCCGCGGGCGGGAAGATCTCCGGAGTACCTCCCACAGCCGTGGCCACCACGGCCACGGCGCTGGCCGCAGCCTCGAGCAGAACGCGGCCGAGGGGTTCTTGCCGGGCCGGGTGGACGAGGAGGGTGAGCTCGGCGAGGAGTTTGGGCAGGTCGTCGCGGACGCCCAGCAGGTGGTCCAGCTCGGTCAGCTGTCGCGGGACCTGGCCGGCCTCCTCGGCGCGTAGCTTCTCCTGACGGTCGCGTAGATGCCGCCCCCATCGGTCTGGTGACGAGTCGCGGAAGCTGTTGAACAGGCCGAGGTCCACCGGTGTCTGGAACGCACCAGAGGACAGGGGAAGCATCGGGTCCACCGCGTACGCGCCCGGTCGGGCGAGGTAGCTCGGTTCGTACTGGAACGTGGCCGACTCGGTGCCTCGACGGCGGTGCCCGTAGAGCTGACCGACCTTGACGTCGTCGGACCCGACGGCCAGCCACACGTGGACCGGCCCGCGGCTCACAGCTCACTCCGGCTGCGTCGGATCCGTTGCGGCAACTGCTCGTCGCTTCGGAGTCGACCGACATCTGACTCGTACGGGTCGAACGACCTCACCACCGGATCGAGCACGCCGAGAGCGCGCGCGATGCGCAGCACGTTCTCGAAGCTGGCTCCCTCACCGTGCTCGAGACGCCGCACCGTCGCCGTGGACACGCCCGCGCGGTCTGCCACCTGTTCCAGGGTCAGCCGGCGCAGCAGCCGCCACGTGCGCACATCCTCACCGACGGTCGTCATCGCGCGTGCCACCGGCTTGGGAGTACGTGACCCCATCATGAAGTAACGTTTCTGTTAGTTAAACGCGTCTTACATCACATATATACCAGTTCTGAAAGGAGAGCGTACCCCGACCACGCGATGATCGCCAGGGGGAGCCTGCTCGCGATCGCCTCGTCACCAGGGAACGACCGGTACGAGTTCCATCGTGCCCGACCCTGGGTAGGCCGCGGCGCCGCGTTCCACTGCGTAGCGGGGCGGTGTCCACAACCCGGTGCGCACAGATGCTCGGTCGTGTCGCTTCCCTGTCGTACCTTGCGGGTACCTGGCGGGTACCCGCCACGCCGCCGTCCACCGACCGTCCCCGAGGCCGCCTCCGTGACCGAGTACAGCGCCAAGAACATCAGCGTCCTGAAGGGGCTCGAGGGCGTGCGCAAGCGCCCCGCGATGTACATCGGCTCGACCGACGCGCGGGGGCTGCACCACCTGGTCTGGGAGGTGGTCGACAACGCGGTGGACGAACACCTCGCCGGGCATGCGGGCACGATCACGGTGCGGCTGCTCGACGACAGCGGCGTCGAGGTGGTGGACGACGGGCGCGGGTTCCCGGTCGACGACCACCCCACCGAGAAGCTGCCCGCCGTCGAGGTGGCGCTCACCAACCTGCACGCCGGCGGGAAGTTCGACCAGCAGTCCTACGCCGTGTCGGGCGGGCTCCACGGCGTCGGCGTGTCGGTCGTCAACGCCCTGTCCACCCGCACCGAGGTAGAGGTATCCCGCGATGGCGCGGGCTACACGATCGGCTTCGAACGCGGGGTGACGACCGAGAAGCTGACCAAGCTGAAGGGCAAGCGCAAGACCACCGGCACGACGGTGCGGTTCTGGCCCGACGTGGACGTCTTCGAGACCACCGACATCGACCACGACACCGTCGCCCAGCGCCTGCGCGAGACCGCGCTGCTGAACCCGGGGCTCGAGATCGTCCTGATCGACGACCGCGACGGGCGGTCGCAGACCTTCCGGTTCAAGCACGGCCTGCGCGACTTCGTGAAGGAGCTGCTGCACGGCCGCGACGCGCTGGTCACCCCGATCGAGCTCCACGACGAGCGCGAGTACGACGGGCACGCCGTCGCGCTGGATGTCGCGTTCACCTGGTCGGACGGGTTCCACGACGAGCGGCTGCGCAGCTACGTCAACATCGTGCGCACCGCCGACGGCGGCACCCACGTCGAGGGGTTCCGCCGCGCGCTCACCTCGACGCTGAACAGGTTCGGGCGGGACTCGGGCGCGCTGCTCAAGAAGGACCCGAACCTCACCGGCGACGACATCCGCGAGGGCATGGTCGCGATCGTGTCGATCAAGCTGCCCGACCCGCAGTTCGAAGGGCAGACCAAGGGGCGGCTCGGATCGACCTTGGCGCGGTCGTACGTCGAGCTGGTGGTGGCCGATGCGTTCGCGGCGTGGCTGGCCAAGAACAAGACCAAGGGGCGGCAGATCGTGAAGCGGGCCGCCGTGGCGGCCAACGCGCGGCAGGCAGCGAAGGCGGCGCGGGAGCTGACCCGGCGCAAGGGGCTCTTGGACAACCAGTCGGCGGGGCTGCCGGGCAAGCTGGCGGACTGCACCTCGCGCGACCCGTCGGAGAGCGAGCTGTACATCGTCGAGGGTGACTCGGCGGGTGGGTCGTCCAAGGCCGCGCGGGACCGGCACACGCAGGCGATCCTGCCCCTGCGTGGGAAGGTGCTGAACGTCGAGAAGGCGCAGCTGACCAAGGTGCTCGAGAACTCGGAGATCCAGGCGCTGGTCAAGGCGCTCGGGACCGGGGTCGGCGACGCCTACGACCATGACCGGCTGCGCTACGACAAGGTCATCCTGATGGCCGACGCCGACGTCGACGGTGGGCACATCACCACGCTGCTGCTCACCTTCTTCTACCGGCTGACGCCCTACCTGATCGAGAAGGGCCACCTCTACCTCGCCCAACCGCCCCTGTACCAGCTGCGCAAGGGCTCCAAGGTCGCCTACGCCATGAGCGACAAGGAACGCGACCAGCTCATGAAGAAGGAGTTCAAGGGGGCCAGCAACGTCGAGGTACAGCGGTTCAAGGGGCTCGGGGAGATGGACGCCGAGCAGCTCTGGGCCACCACGATGGATCCGCAGCGGCGCACCCTGCTGCGCGTCAACGTCGAGGAAGCGGCGCGGGCCGACGAACTGTTCGTCCTGCTCATGGGCAACCAGACCGACCCGCGGCGTGAGTGGATCGTCTCCAACGCCCACTTCGCCGAGAACGTCGACATCTGAGGCGGTAGGTGGCTCAGGGTCGGGCGGTGGTCAGGTCCGTTGAGCGGCCAGGGTCGTCGGGCGGCCGGGATCGCTGGGCGGTCAGGTCGTCGGGTGGTCGCCGTTCGCCAGAACATGGGGCGGTCGTGGCTGTACTCGTCTCCACTGTCGCGCAGAACAGCGAGCACGGTCGATAGCAGCCACCCGACCCTGCTTCCCTGGCACCGGCGCGCCGATGGTGCGCAACGCCCGGGCCACTGAGCGGGATGCCGCTGATCAGTCGTCGAGCAGCAGGAGGTCGAGCCCGTCGAACCGGCGGAACCCTCGGTCTCGGGTCGCCACCGCGCCACCGTGCGCCAGGGCGAGCGCCGCGACCCACGCATCGGGGATCAGGTTGCCACGCACGTGGGGGTCCACGCTCGCCAGGTCCCGGAACCGTGCCCACACAGACTCGGTCGTCGGTAGCGAGCGGACGCTGGGGGCCTGAACGAGTTCCTCGATGAACTCGACCACCGCCTGGGTCGGGGCCGGAGATGCGAAGACGCGCGGGTGGGTCGCCACCCTGAGGAGCCCCAGCAGCACGGGCTCGGCGAGGCCG
>PWTE01000361.1 GCA_003563915.1 Nitriliruptoraceae bacterium | reverse complement strand
TACTCGGCCAGCGTGACCCGCGACGGCTCGGTGTAGATGCCGGCGGTGACCTTCGCGAGCGCCTCGCGCAGGAACGTCTCGGCCGCCGAGCGGGTGGTGAACCCACGCTTGCTGGACTGACGACGCTCGCCGGTGACCGGGTCAGGCAGCGTGTCGAACACCACCCGCCACAGCCGCTCGCCGGCCTTGGTGGTGTAGGAGTAGACGCTGCCACGCATCCCGGTCCCTCCGTCCGCCGGGAGGACAAGCTTCGACCGGCCGCCGCCCGTTCGCTAGAGGTTGCTTGCCGCCTGTGGATAAGCCGGTCATCCGATCGCCGGGTCGGTGCCGGCGACGAGCTGATCAGCGGGCAGGCCCAGCAGTTCGAGGACCCGACAGGTCGGTACGAGCAGCCGACGGCCGATCCGCACCGCGACGATCTCTCCGGTGTGGATCGCGTCGTAGGTCTGACGTAGCCCAAGACCCAGCAGCTTCGAGGTCTGCTTGACCGTCAACGCCGGTGGCAACGGAAGGTCGAGGTCGATCAACCCCGCGAGGCTGGTCGCATCGGATGGGAGCACGGTCGCGGTCTTCATGGGTTCCTCCTGGTCGCCGCCGTGGATCGGCGGTCACCAAAGGAGTTGTCCTGTGCGGCCCTCGGAAGTGACACGGATGCACCTGACGCACGCGGCCCCCGGATGATGCGGTTCCGTAACGGTTCTGAAGCACCTCCACGGGTTTGCCGGAGCCGCTTCACCGCCGCTTCAACAGCGACGCCAGCCGTTACAGCGGGCGCCCTGGGCGCCGGGGACGGCGCACGCAGCGAGCCCCGCGCGGACGTAACGGGTGCGGACGCCGACCAGTGGTGCCGCACGAGGAAGCGGCTGGCCGCACCGTTCTCGCAGGGGTCTCGGCAGGCTGCTCCGGCCGGACGATGTCCGCCCGGATCGTCCCCCGCGCCTTCCAGAGCGCGTCGAAGGAGCCCGGCCAGTCCGACGCCGGGTCGATCACGGCACGCAGGTCGTCCAGCACGTCCAGGGTGCGGCGGTGCCGCTGCGCGGTGACCCAGTCGTGCTGAGCTGCCGTGCGATGACCCCACCGGGTGTCGAGGCCCCAGGCAGCGCTCAGCGCCGCGAGGAGCCTGATCCGGAAGCTCGGCCACTCGGCGGCATCGCCGCGTTCGTGGGCGAGCGTCACGAAGTGGACGTACTGCTCCCGGGTCACTCGCGCCGGTGATCCCCAGGCCCCGTCGCCTCCTGACGTCCCCACCGGGTCCTCCTTCCACGCTCCTGCCGAGCGGACGCACCGTCGCAGGCCGACCAGCGGACCGCATCTCGATGTCCCGCTGATCTGTGGACGTACCGCCCTCGACCGTGCGGCCCACGCATCGGTGTCACTTCTGACCTGTCTCGAAGACAACTCCTTCACAGAAGCGAGGTGAGACACCCATGCATCAGCACATCCTGCTGGACGCGACCGCCACACCATGCTGAGCGTCGCGAAGGTCTACGCCGGCCGTGGCGTGGTCGCCTACTACCTCGGGCAGACCCGCCGCGGGCTGGCCGACTACTACCTCCCCGACACCGATCCCGCCCGCGACGGCGAAGACGCGTCGGCGCAGCTCTCCGCGCCCGGCTCGTCGTGGTGGGGCGGCGGCGCCGAGACGCTCCAGCTGTCGGGACCAGTGGAACGCCATGCATTCGAACCGCTCTACGGAGCCGGTGAGCACCCCGATGGCAGCCCGCTCGGTCGCCGCTTCCGCACGAGCGAGCAGGCCGACGCCAGCAAGGACCGGGCGCGCGATGCCGTCGCTGCGATCGGCGACCCCTACGAACGGTGGATGGCTGACCACCGCGTGCGGACCCGTGGGAGCTCCGCGTCGGTCGCCGGCTGGGACTGCGTGTTCTCCCCGGTGAAGTCCGTCTCGGTGTTGTGGGCCGCCGGCACCCCGGAGCTGCAACGCGAGATCTGGGCCGCCCACGAGACGGCCGTGGACGCCGCCCTCGACTACCTCGAGGAGCATGGCAGCTACGTGCGGGCCGGACGAAACGGGGTGCGGGTCCTGGAGTCGACCGGGCTGGTCGTGGCCCGCATGAACGAATGGACCTCACGCGACGCCGACCCGCAGGTGCACACCCACTGCCTCGTGCTCAACCGGGCCCGCACCCGTGAGGACGGCAAGTGGCGTGCGCTCGATGGTCGGGCGCTGCTTGCCGCCCGTGCCGGAGCGTCCGCCCTGTACGACCGGATCGTCGAGGCAGAGCTGACCCGACGGCTCGGCGTTCGCTGGCGCGACCGGCCCGACGGTCTCCGGGAGATCGACGGCATCGACCAGCGTGTGCTGCGCGCCTTCTCGAGCCGGCGGTTCAAGATCGAACAGCACCTCGAGGTAGCCGTCGCCGACCACGAGGAGCGGTACGGCTCCCCGCCCGATGCCGACACCGTCGCCAAGCTCGCTCAACGGGCCACCTGGCAGACCCGCCGACGCAAGCGCGATCCCCAGCCCGAAGCGTCCCGGCAGCGCTGGGCCTCCGTCGCGGGCCATCACGGCCAACCGTTCGAAACCCTCCCCACGCACGTCCTCGGCCGCCACCGTGCGGCCCCCGCTGATCACGCTGATCACCACGCCTCTCTGTCCCCACTGCTGTCCGCCGTGCGCCCCCTCCACGACGACGGCAACACCTCGCTGACCCAACACCAGCTGCTGCGTGCCGCGCTGGACGTCATCCCCCCCGACGGGCACACCCCCGCCTCACTGCGTGCCGCCGGCGAACGACTCGTCGCCCGCCTGCAGTGCACAGGGATGCTGCTGGAGCTCACCGCGCCCGAGGTGCTCACCACCCAGCCCGGCCTCACCCGAAGCGACGGCACCTCGGTCTACACCCGCCCCGCCCGGGAACGCTGGACGCTCACCGCCCAGCTCGACCACGAGGCGTGGCTGCTCGACGTCGCAACCGAACTGGCCGGCTCGGGTCTGCCGGAACCGGTCGTCGACGCGGCGCTCCTCCGCGACAACCTCGGTGCCGGCCAGGCACATGCCGTCCGTCGCCTGGCCACCGACCAGCGCCGGATCGGGCTGCTCGTCGGCGCCGCCGGCACCGGCAAGACCTCGACGCTGGCGGCACTCGTCGAGGCACACACCACGGCCGGGATCCCCGTCGTCGGGCTGACCGTCTCGCAGGCCGCCGCCGACGTGCTCGCCGACCTCGGGAACCTGCGTGCCGAGAACACCGCGAAGTGGCTCCGCGAGACCCGGCACGGCCGGTGGCAGCTGCCCGACGGTGGGCTGCTGCTGATCGACGAGGCCTCCATGCTCCCCACCGACCAGCTCATCGAGCTCGTCGCCCAGGCCCGGACCCACCGCAGCCGCATCGTGCTCGTCGGCGATCCCGCCCAGCTGCCCGCCGTCGGTGCCGGCGGTGCGTTCGCGCTGCTGTGCGACCGGCACGACCCGGTCGAGCTGACCGAGGTCCGCCGCTTCACCCAGCCCTGGGAAGCCACCGCCTCCCTGCAGCTTCGTGACCGCGACCCCGGCGCCATCGCCGCCTACGCCATGCGCGACCGGATCCACGGTGCACCCACCGACCAGATCGAACCCCAGCTGTTCGACGCCTGGCTGGCCGACACCCTCACCCCCGACGAGCACGGCCGGCGTCGCGACGTGCTCATGATCGTCGGCAGCAACGACCAGGCCGCCCGGCTCGCCCGCCAGGCCCGCGCGGCGCTGGTCGCAGCCGGCATCGTCGAGCAGGGTGCGACCGTGCCACTCGCCGACAACCTCGCCTCGGTCGGCGATCTGATCGTCACCCGCCGCAACGACCGGCACACCGTCGACCAGCACGGCCGCTGGGTCGTCAACGGCGACACCTGGCGCATCACCACCGTCCACCCCGACGGTGCGGTCACCGTCGCCCGCACGGATGGCGACGGCACCGTCCGGCTCGACCCGAGCTACCTCGTCGCCGACACCCACCTGGCCTACGCCATCACCGTCCACCGCACCCAGGGCCGCACCGTCGACAGCGCCCACACCCTGGTCACCGAGGAGACCAACCACGGGCAGCTGTATGTCGCCGCCACCCGGGGCCGGGACGCCAACCACCTATGGGTCGCCACCGACCCCGCCCGCGGTCAGCACGACCCACCCGACCCCGAGCAGCTGCTAGCGGCGATCCTCCGCCGACGGGACGCCAGCCGCCGTGCCGCCCACCACGCCCTGGAGGACCTCCACCTCGACGTCGGTTCCCTGGACCGGCTCAACGCCATCTACGAGGACGCGGCGACCCATACCACCGGCACGTGGCTGCGTCACCAGCTCACCGATCGGGGGCTCGGCGCCGCCGTCGAGGACGACGAGTGGGTCAGCCTGGTCACCGCTTGCCGCCGTCACGCACTCGCCGGCCACGACCTGGCTGGGCTGCTCGATCGTGCCATCGCCCACCGTCCGCTGGACGACGCGCACAGCATCGCTGGCGTTCTACATTGGCGCTTCGACCACCTCGCACCCACCTGCGTCCCCATACGCCCTCCCGGCCGGCCCGGGACGATCCCCCACCTGGCCGACGATCCGTACCGCGACATCGCCGAGGAAGCCGTGCGGCTCATCGACCTCGAGGAAGCCCGCATCCACCGCGAGCATGCGGCCGGATCCGGTCTGCCACCCCGGTGGGCGCGGCTGCTCGGTAGCCGACCGACCGAACCCGACGCCGCCCAGACCTGGATCCATGCGATCGCTGCAGTCGACGTCTACCGCCGTACCTACACCCTCGACCCCCACGCGGACCTGCTCGGAGCGACACCCACCATCGAGCGACCCGACGCTGCGCGCGCCCGCACCGAAGCGCAGGAGCACTGCGACCACGTGCTGGCGCGACGTCTCGGAGAGCTCGACACGGTCACCCGCGACGAGCTCCTCGAACGCCAACGCGAGGTGCTCAGCAACGCGCCGGGATTCGACCCGGCCGAACTCGCCGCTATCCATCGGCAGCTCGCCGTCGCGCAGCGGACCCCCGGAGGTTTCGAACCCGGGCTCCAAGGGCGGCTCGCCGACCTCG
>PWTE01000027.1 GCA_003563915.1 Nitriliruptoraceae bacterium | reverse complement strand
GCGAACTCGCTGCTGGGGCTGGAGGTCGGCGCGACCCACGTGCAGGGCACCGCCAACGGGCTGGGGGAGCGGTGCGGCAACGCCAACCTGTTCACGATCCTGGCCGACCTGCAGCTCAAGCGGGGCCTGACGCTGGTGCCATCGGACCGGATGGAGCGGCTCACCGAGATCAGCCACACGATCGCGGAGCTGTGCAACCAGACCACCCCGTCGGTCGCCCCGTACGTCGGCCACACCGCGTTCAGCCACAAGGCCGGGCTGCACGCGTCGGCGCTCGCGAAGGCGCCTGATATGTACAACCACATCGATCCGGCCGAGGTCGGCAACCGGCAGCGGCTGGTGGTCAGCGAACTGGCCGGCCGCAGCAACATCGTGTTGAAGGCCAAGGAGTTCGGGCTCGAGATCGACGACGACGCAGCCCGGTCGGTGCTCGCCGAGGTCAAGAAGCGCGAGTCCGCCGGCTGGACCTACGAGGCGGCCGACGCGTCCTTCGAACTGCTGCTGCGCCGGCTCACCGGGTCACTGCCGGAGGCGGACGAACCCTTCCGCTCCCTGCACTACCGCGTGAACGTGGCCGGCGGTGACGGAAACGCGCTGCCGGGCGACGGCCCCGCCGAGGCGATCCTGGCCGTCGAGGTCGGGGGTGAGCGCAAGCTCGGCGCCGGCGAGGGCAACGGCCCGGTCGACGCGCTGGACCACGCCTTCCGCAACGCGGTCAACGGCACCTGGCCGCAGCTCGACCGCATCCACCTCTCCGACTACAAGGTCCGGATCCTGGAGGCGACGGCCGGTACGGACGCGACCACCCGGGTGCTGGTGTCGTCGACCGACGGCACCGAGGTCTGGGACACCGTCGGGGGGCACCCCAACATCGTCGAGGCATCCTGGCTGGCGCTGTCCGACGCCTACACCCACGCGATCCTGCGGGATCACTGGCAGGACTGAGCCCAGCCTGCCCCCGATCCGAGACCGTCAGAGGTCGCTGGCACGCAGGCGCAGGCCGACGCCCTCGAAGGCCCGGCCGCGGTTGCGCAGGGGCCAGACCAGGTCGAAGACCTTCCACCGCCAGCCGTAGCGGTCCGTCAGGGCGCGACGAACGGTCGTCGCGTCCGGTCCGCCGATGATCGTGGCGTGTGCCTGCAACGTCGGCCCGTGCAGGACGCCGCGCGCGTCGCACGCGGTGACCGTGCACGACGGATCACGTTGGAGGCGGCGGACCTTGCCGGATCGCGCGTCCGTGTAGACCAGAACGCTGCCGTCCGTGTCCGGGGCGAACCACAGGGGGGTGGCAACGCTGTCGCCCGATGCTCGCCAGGTCGTCAGCGACAGGTAGCGCTCCGCGGCGAGCAGGTCGGTCAGCGTGGTCACGTCGTTCCTCATGGTCGACGGGACGGGACATCTCGCTACGGTTCGCCGTGATCAGGAGGACGATGGTGAGCGACGACGTGGTCCGGTTCGTACGGGTCCTGCACGAGGGTCAACCTCGCTACGGCGTGCCCGACGGTAGCGAGGTTGCGCTGATCGACCCCCACCCGTTCGCGCGCCACCGTCCGACGGGGGAGCGCCTGTCCATCGAGGGGCTGCGGCTGCTGGCGCCCGTGATCCCCTCGAAGGTCGTCTGCGTCGGGAAGAACTACGCCGACCACGCGGCCGAGATGGGCGGCGAGGTGCCGGAGGAGCCGCTGCTGTTCCTCAAGCCGTCGTCCAGCGTGATCGGGCCTGGTGACCCGATCCGGTTGCCGACCGACCGGTCGCAGGAGGTCCACCACGAGGCCGAACTGGCGGTCGTGATCGGCGCGCTCCTGCAACGGGTCGCGCCGGACGAGGCCATGGCCGGGATCCTCGGCTACACGGCGGCGAACGACGTGACGGCGCGCGACCTGCAACGCACCGAGGGGCAGTGGTTCCGGGCGAAAGGGTTCGACTCCTTCTGTCCGCTCGGCCCGGCGATCGCGACGGGGCTGGACCCGGCCGACCTGCCGGTGCGGTGCACCGTCGACGGCGAGGTTCGTCAGGACGGCACCACCGCGGACCTGGTGTTCGACGTCGCCACGCTCGTCAGCGAGGTCTCGCAGGTGATGACGCTGCTCCCGAGCGACGTGATCCTGACCGGGACGCCGGCTGGCGTCGGACCGCTGCTACCCGGTCAGACGGTCCGGGTGGAGATCCCCGGCATCGGCGTGCTGGAGAACCCGGTCGTCGACCGCGACGCGCGTGAGGCCGCGACCGGCCCCGCGCCCGAGCGTCCCAACACGCTCCGCACCAACGGGCACGGGGCCAGCGACTGACGCATCCCCGGTCAGTTCAGGAACGCGATCGCCACGTTCAGGGCGGTCGCGTACAGGATCCAGACGAGGTAGGGCAGCAGCAGCGCCGCAGCGACTCGTTCACGCTGCCAGAAGGTGGCCACGGTCGCGATGACCAGCATGTCGAGAGCGACGATCACCGCGACGGCGGGCCAGAACGCTTCGATCCCGAAGAACACCCCGGGCCACAGGGCGTTGACGACGAGCTGGACCGCCCACAGGGTGAGCGCGGACGGTGCCGCTGCCACGCGACCGACGGTCCGCCACAGCTGCCAGCCAGCCACGCCGATCAGTACGTACAGCACCGGCCAGACGATGCCGAACAGGAACGCGGGTGGGGCCCAGGGGGGTCGTTCCAACGCGAGGTAGCGGCCACCGACGTCGCTGCCCTGGATCACCGAGCCGACGCCACCGGCTGCCAACGCCAGCACCAGGAACAGCAACAGCGTGAAGGTCTGCCGGCCGCGAGACGCTGCGGGGGGTGCGTCGGTGTCGGTCACGATCGTTCCCGGCGTCTGGTGCGCAACGATGGGTCCGCCAGTCTGCCGTCCTCCGACACGATACGCGAGGCAGCGTGCGGTCGCGGCCCGTGTAGATGGGGCCACAAGCGCACCAGACCCGTTAGGGTCACGAGCGGAGGCAGGAGGATGTGGACCGACACGGAGCAGGGATGACCGAGCCCACTGGAGCCCGTGACGAGCTGCTCGATGTCGACCGGCTCATCGGCCGTTACTACGACGAGGTCCCTGACCCGCAGGTCACCGAGCAGCGCGTGACCTTCGGTACCTCCGGGCACCGAGGTACGGCGGAGCGCCGGTCCTTCAACGAGCGCCACATCCACGCCACCACACAGGCGATCTGCCGTCACCGCGCCGAGCAGGGCATCGACGGTCCGCTGTTCGTGGGACGTGACACCCACGCCCTGTCGGAGCCGGCCTTCCGCAGCGCTATCGAGGTGCTGGTCGCCAACGGTGTCGACGTCCGTGTCGACGCCGCCGACGGCTACACGCCCACACCGGTCGTGTCCCACGCGATCCTCACCCACAACCGGGACCATGCCGACCGGGCGGCCGACGGCATCGTGATCACGCCGTCGCACAACCCGCCGGAGGACGGTGGCTTCAAGTACAACCCCCCGCATGGCGGACCGGCCGATGCCGGAACGACCGGCGCGATCGAGGATGTCGCCAACGGTCTGCTCGCGGCCCCGGACGAGATCGCCCGGACCCCGTGGGAGCGAGCCCGCGTGGAGGTCTCCCGGCACGACTACCGCTCCCACTACCTCGACGACCTACCGCAGGTCGTGGACCTGGAGGTGATACGGGCTTCCGGGCTGGCCCTGGGCGCCGACCCGCTCGGCGGGGCGACGGTCGACTACTGGGGCGCGATCGGGGAACGGTTCGGGTTGGACCTCGAGGTGGTCAACGAGGCGGTCGATCCGACCTTCGCGTTCATGCCGCCCGACCACGACGGCAGGATCCGCATGGACTGCTCGTCGACCGCGGCGATGGCCAACCTCGTGGCGCTCAAGGACCGCTTCGACGTGGCCTTCGGCAACGATCCGGACGGTGACCGCCACGGCATCGTGACGCCGGGTGCGGGCCTGCTGAACCCCAACCACTACCTCGCGGCCGCGATCGGCTACCTGTTCGCCGACCGGGACTGGGGTGCGGACGTCGGGGTCGGTAAGACCCTGGTCAGCAGCAGCCTGATCGACCGGGTCGTGGCCGACCTCGGTCGGCGTCTCGTTGAGGTCCCCGTCGGCTTCAAGTGGTTCGTCGACGGGCTCCTCGATGGGACGATCGGGTTCGGTGGCGAGGAGAGCGCCGGCGCGTCGTTCCTCCGCCATGACGGCACGACGTGGACCACCGACAAGGACGGCATCATCCTCTGCCTGCTGGCGGCCGAGATGACCGCCCGCACCGGCGACGATCCCGGCGTCCGGTTCGACGGCCTGGTGCAACGCTTCGGCCGGCCCTCCTACCGGCGGATCGACGCGCCAGCGACCCCGGAGCAGAAGGCGGCACTCGGCGGGCTGGCACCCTCGGACATCACCGCAGAGCAGCTCGCCGGCGAACCCATCACCGCCGTGCTGACCCGCGCCCCGGGCAACGATGCCGCCATCGGGGGGCTGAAGGTCGTGACCGAGAACGGCTGGTTCGCAGCGCGTCCGTCGGGTACGGAGGACGTCTACAAGATCTACGGCGAGAGCCTCCGCGATGACGCGCACCTCCAGGCGATCCTCGCGGAGGCACAGCAACTGGTTGCGGCGACCCTCGCGCAGGCGTGACGTCGGCACGTGGGGCGCCGGTAGGTGTGACGTGTGGGCGCGTCCTGTGGAAGGATGGGCGCCTGCCCCGAGGCCGTTGTCCTGAGGAGCTCGCCCGTGCCGATCGAGAACGTGCTCGCTGCACGCTACGCGAGCCAGCCGATGGTCGAGCTGTGGTCAGCCGAGGGCAAGATCGTGCTCGAACGGCGCCTGTGGTTGGCGGTGTTGCGGGCCCAGCGTGAGCTGGGGGTCGACGTCCCCGACGGGGTGATCGAAGCGTACGAGGCCGTCGTCGACCAGGTCGATCTCGCGTCGATCGGTGCGCGCGAGCGGGTCACCCGTCACGACGTCAAGGCCCGCATCGAGGAGTTCTGCGCCCTGGCCGGATGCGAGCACATCCACAAGGGCATGACCTCGCGCGACCTCACCGAGAACGTCGAGCAGCTGCAGGTCCGCCGGTCG
>PWTE01000053.1 GCA_003563915.1 Nitriliruptoraceae bacterium | reverse complement strand
GTCGTGCCGGGCGACGGGGACCCCGCCGGCACGTCCGGTCTCGAGCACCTCGGCCAGGGGCGGCGGGCCGAGGTCGGGGCGGGTGGGCTGACGCTCCGCGCGTGCGCCGATCAGCACGACCACTCCGACGAGCACGAGCACGCCGACGGCCACCAACCTGCCGTGACTCCCCCGTCTCATGGTCTGGTCCGGTCTGGTTCTGTCCCGTCCGGTCTGGCTCTGTCCCGTCCGGTCTTGGGCAAACTCCTCCGCGTCGCACGGGCACCCTAGGCGCCCGCGTCGGGTGGGGCGAGGTTTCCGACCGGTGCCACGGATCGACGAGGTCGCGCCCGTCGAACCTGGTGACGTCCCTGGCGTTGCGGGTGACCAACGTCATCCCAAGGGTCAGGGCGGTCGCGCCGATGAGCGCATCGCGGAAGCGTGCAGCATCGTGGACGTGCCGTGCTGCCGCGCGTCGCACGACCCTCGCGTCGACGACGAGGACGCGCTGATCGAAGGCTGCCGCGACCTCTCATCGAGCCAACGACGCAGCACGGCTCCTCTGGGTCGATCAGCACGCTCGGCGAGCAGCACCCCGTGCTCGAACCCGTGGACCGTGATCGACGACACGAACAGCTCAAAGGACGGGCCAGCCCGTCGCAGGTCGGCAGCACCACCTCGATGTCCTCGACCCCCGCCGGCTCGGCGAGCCGGTCCAAGACCTGTGTGGTTGCCAGCAGCCGCTCGTCGTCCTGGTAGGACAGCAGGGAGTGGGCGGGACGGCCGCGATCGGTGAGGTAGACCGGCCCGTGGGTCGCGGCCTTCTTGTCGCCGCTGCTGTTCTGGTTGAACTCCCGACTACTGATCCTGGCCACCATCACCAGACTCCTAAGTAGCTACGTTGCTACGTTCGGGTGGTCGATGTCGTTGCGCAAGGTCGCCCGGTGGGCCGCCGCGCACGCCACACGCGTCGATCAGCAGGCACGCACACACCGACGCGAACCTCCCTGCGAGGTGCGCGAGCCGGCACCGACCGCACCACCACGACCCCACCCCGGGGTGGGACCCGGACGCTCCCGATACGGCCGGGCGGCCTCTAGGCTGCCCGCGGTGGATGACCGCGCGATCGAGCAACGCGTGCTGGTCGGTGGGTCAGCGCCCAAGGAGTACCGCGTGTCCGGACGACCGAAGACCCACCGCGACGTCCGTCCGGCTCGTGCGAGCGGCCCGGGAAAGCGGCCACCGTCCGACGACGAGCCCGACCTGCTCGGCCAGGTCCGCGAGCTGCTGCGGGCCGGAGACCCGGTCGGGGTGCTCGAGCTCGCGAGCTCGATCGTCTCGGCGCTCGAGCCGACGCCGACCCTGCCGTTGCAGGGCACGCAGGCCGACGACGGCCCGTCGCTGGCGGAGCTCGTGGACTCGTTGATCGGCTCTCGCGCACGCGAGACGACGGCGATGCTCGCGGCGCTGGCCTGCCTCGTCACCGACGAGGTACTGGGTCAGCACATCCGCCGTGAGCTCGACCGGCGAGCAGGGGCGCTCCCGGCCGGGCTCGACTCGCTGGAGCCGCTGTCGGTGGACCGGACGGTGACCGCCACCCACGTGCTCGGGCACGTCGACACCCTGATCGTCGGCGTGCTGACCGCCGGCGGACAGCCCCTGACGCTCGTGGTCACCGTGGACCACGAGCTGGGCACCCTGGTCTCCGACGGGTTCGCCTCCCCGGGGCCGCCCGAGGCCGCGATCTCCCGACTGGCCGATGACGACGATCCTGACCTGGCCGTGGCCGAGATCGAGCCTGGGGATGCGCGGGCCCGGATCGCCGAGGCGATCGAGACCGGCAGAATCACCTACCCGCCGATGGAGACCGAAACCTGGCCGGGGTGCCGGCCCCTGCTCGAGTGGGTGCTTCGTGCACTGCCAGAAGGTGGCCGCGGACGCTTCCGACCGGAGCTCGACGAACCCCAGCGCCAGGAGATCGCCCGCACGTTCCTCGCCTCCCGCCACGGGCGGCAGCACGACGTCTCCGAGGAGCGCGCTCTGCTCGACACGCTGCTGTGGTACGCCTGCGACTGCGGCACCCGCGACCCGCTGGCCTGGAGCCCCGAGGCGGTCGCGATCCTGCTCGGCGACTGGCTTCCCCGCAAGGTGATCGCCGAACCCGAGCAACTCGACCTCATCCCGGACCTCCTGCGCGACTTCATCCGCTTCGCCCACGAGGAGCGCGGGCTGCGGCAGCAGCTGACCGAGGACGCCCTGCAGGTCCTCGACACCCTCGCGCCCGAGTACCGGCGAGTGATCCGCACCGACGACTATCTGGGCCCGGCCGCGCTCATGGCCGACCTGGGGTGGATCGACGACGACCCGGTGGACGGCCCGGTCGGCAGCTCCGGGCCCACCGAAGGCGGCGAGGCCTCCCAGCAGCTCCTGCTGAAGATGATGGAAGGACTGCGCGAGGCGGTCGGTGGCGATCAGGCGCTGGCCGGTCTGTCCGCAGACCCACTGCCGGAAGAGCCCTTCGACTTCGACCCAGTCCCGGGTGACGTGCGGGCCCGGGTTGGCGAGGTTCTCGGGCTGCTCGACCGCTGCGCGGATGAGCTGTTCGACGTGGAGTTCCGCACCGCGGTTCGGCGACTGCTCGCCGACCTCGTCGCCGCCGATGCCGGGATCTTCCGCCGTCGGGGCCGAGCCGACACCGCGGCGGCTGCGATCGCCTGGATCGTCGCGAGGGCCAACGAGCTGTTCGACGCTGACGGCGATGGGCTGTCGGTCGGCGACCTGAACGACTGGTTCGGGCGCAGCAGCAGCCCGTCCCAGCGTGCCGGCACCCTGCTGGCCGCGCTGGGCATCACCACCGACGCCTCCGCCGGGATGCACCTGGGGACTCCCCGCTACCTAACCTCGGAGCACCGCCGGAGGATCGTCCGGCGTCGGGTTCTCGCGCAGGCGGAGCTCGGCAGCGACGACCCCACCGCCACCGATGGCCGCGAGCCTCACGACGCACGTGGCGACGCCCCCTTCTGGGGCGCGTCTGCCGACGCCGGGGACCCCCGGGAGGGTCCCGACCGGTTCGACCGGACCGCGGTGGCCAACCTGGGCGTGGATCCGGCGCCACCCGCCCCGTGGCGCGGGACCGAACCGGCGGACGTGCTCGCCGTCGCGTGGTTCCCGCCCGGCATGTTCGAGGACGCGGTCGAGCGCTGGCCCGAGCTCGCGGCGCGGATCGGCTCGCGGGACTACGCCACCTACGCGCGGATCGTGCAGGGCACGCTCATCGACCTCGCGCGCGAGCACGCGCGCCAGCCGGTTCTGGTCCCCCTCGACCCCGACGAGCTCCCGCCGATGGCCGACCACGCCGGCCTCGAGGTGACGGACTGGCGCACCCGGGCCGCGTTGGCCGCCAAGCTGGCCGAAGCCGGACGAGTCACCGCCTGGCCACCGGGCCGCAACGACCCCTGCTGGTGCAGCAGCGGGCGCAAGTACAAGAAGTGCTGCGAGCGGGTCCCGGTCGACCCCGCCCGGCGACCCACACCGACCGGCGCGGACGGCGGGGTCCAGGCCTACGAGCTCGACATCTCCTTGATCGGCGCGCGTCCCCGGATCTGGCGGCTGATCCGGATCGCGAGCTCGGCCACCTTCGGCGACCTGCATCAGGCCATCCAGCTCGCCTGCGGCTGGGAGGATGACCACCTGTTCGCCTTCCGGACCCCGACCGGCACGACGATCGGCGGATCACCCTCCCAGGGCCCCTTCGGCGATCCCCGCCCGGACGCCACCGAGGTTCCCATCGCCCGCTACTTCGCCGAGTACGACCGCTGCGAGTACGAGTATGACTTCGGTGACGGGTGGCTGCATGACGTCCGCGTCGTTCGACGCGTCGAGGAGCCGATCGACGTCCGGCAGCAGCTGCTCGACGGCGCGCGGGCCTTCCCTCCCGAGGACTGCGGCGGACTGGCCGGGTACGACGCATGCGTCGCGGCCGCGACCGGCGCACCGGACGCCTCGGAGGAGCGGCGGGAGTGGCTCGGCGACTGGGACCCGGAGCGCTTCGACCTCGCCGAGCTCAGGCAGTGGTTCGACGGCTGACCGCGTCGCGTGCGTTGCGCCGGTCGGGCGATGCACCGCACGACTCGTGCGCGCGCCCGTCGGTCCCGAGGCGCGTAGGATCCGCGAGGGCCCCGAAGGCCCCGAGGGCCGACGGGACAGGAGCTGGTGATGACCGAGGACGAGCAGCGCGCTCGGCTGTTCATGGCCGAGGCTTCCTACGCCCACAGCATGGTCATGTCCGCCACGGGCGACATCGACGCGTGCATCGCCAGTCTCGAGGTGTCACTCGAGCACCTCCCGACCTACGCACCGGCGATCCTCGCGCTGGGATCGATCGACTACCCGCTCGACGACGCCGAGCTCGGCCGCCGGCGGCTGTTCTCCCTCCTCGACCTGGTCGACGACAAGAGCCCGACCGCGGAACCGGACCTCGCCGAGATCCTGGACCTCGCCGGGGAGTTCCTGATCGGTCGGTCCGACTACCGTGATGGCTTGGAGCTCTACCAGCGGGCCGTCGCGCACTTTCCCGACGTCGCCGCACTGCACCAGGGCGTGTGCGTGTGCGCCGGGCACGAGGGTGACCCGGCCCTCGCCCTGACCGCCGCCGAAGCCGCGCACGCGCTCGAGCCGGACAACCAGCAAGTCGTCAACGACCTGGGCTGGACGCTCTACGAGCGCGGTGAGCTCGACCGCGCCCTGAGCCACCTGCAGCGTGCGGTCGAGATGGACCCCGAGGATGCACTGGCCGAGGAGAACCTGCGCATCTGCCGCGAGGCGCTCGACGCGCAGGCCTGACCGGGACCCCGCCCCGCCACCGGGCGACCGCCCGCGAGCGGGGACCGGCCGTCCGGACCGGTGTCCGTGGTGGAGTTGAGCGGATTCGAACCGACGGCCCCTTCGTTGCGAAGCACAGGACCATGCGTGGCGGACGTTCGGCTGGAGAAGGCTGATTCAGCACGGTACGAGCAGGAATCCGGGGGTAGGCGGTCGATCCTGGGCGCTCCTTGGGACAGGCAGG
>PWTE01000140.1 GCA_003563915.1 Nitriliruptoraceae bacterium | reverse complement strand
TCTCTCACTTCTCACTACTCATCTCTTCTTCAAACTCATCTCTCTCGTCTCACGTCTCACTTCTTCTTCAATCCTTGAACTTTGAACATTGAACAACAAAAACCGCCCCAAGCACAACCCCCAGCATGTTGAACATGCCGTCCATGGGGTTGAACCCCCTGTAGTAAATCCAGTACTGAATGCCTTCAGCAGCCCCGGCCAGCACAAGGCCCAGGGCCAACCAGCCAAGAAAGGGCAGGGGCCTTACCGGCCTGATTTCAGGAATCCTTCCGGAGCCGGGTTTGATATAGAAAAGAAACATCCAGGGAATAAAAAGGGCTGTGTGCAGCAGGTAATCCAGCCGGAAAGTGCCCAGCCTGGTGGTGTTCAGGGCCGCCCCACCCAAAGGAATCAGGTGCAGGGTAATTATCAGGGCTATATACAGCAGGATGATAAATTTCATTATTAAACCAGAGGTCAGAGGTCAGAGGTCAGAGATCAAATGTCAGGCAGCGACTTTAGCGAACTAAGCGACTTTAGCGGGCCCAGCCGTTCGCTTACGTCTCTCAAGTCGCCCCCTCGCCCCATCGCTTACGTCGCCCCCTGACTTCTTCTTCCTTCTTCCTGACCTCTGACCTCTGATCTCTGACCTCTGACTTCCGCGCTCCCTCGCTTACGTCGCCCCCTGACTTCTTCTTCCTTCTTCCTGACCTCTGACCTCTGATCTCTGACTTCCGCGCTCCCTCGCTTACGTCGCCCCCTGACTTCTTCTTCCTTCTTCCTGACCTCTGACCTCTGATCTCTGACCTCTGACATCTGACCTCTGACATCTGACCTCTGACCTCTGACTTCTGACTTCTGACTTCTGACCTCTGACCTCTGATCTCTGACCTCTGACTTCCGCGCTCCCTCGCCCAGTCGCGCTCCACGCTACCCCCTGTAAACCTTACCCGGCAGGTCAGGAAACAACCCCCTGGTGTCCAGGACAGGAGCATTAAGACTCGCGGGATCAAGGGACTTATATTCATCATGGGCCGTGCACAGGATATGCAGGTCATAGCCCGCATCCACAGGGCTTGAAGTTCGGCCCGAGTAGCGGAAGTATTCCCTGGATGGACCGATCTCAGGCACGTAAGGATCGTGGTAGAAAACCAAAGCCCCTTTTTCTTCAAGAAGGTCCATTATCCTGAAACTTGGAGATTCCCTGTAGTCATCCACCCCGGCTTTGTAGGCCAGACCCATCAACAGGATCCTTGAATTCTTAAGGGATTTTTCCCGGTCGTTTAAAACCTTGGCGGCTCGCTGAACCACGAAATAGGGCATGGAGGTGTTGATCTCCCCGGCCAGCTCGATAAAGCGCGTGGCCACGTCATATTCCCGGGCCTTCCAGGTCAGGTAAAAAGGATCAATGGGAATGCAATGCCCGCCAAGGCCCGGGCCTGGATAAAAGGGCATGTAACCGAAAGGCTTGGTGGAAGCTGCCCGAACCACCTCAAAGATATCAATGTCCATCTTCATGAACGCGGTTTTGAGTTCATTGACCAGGGCGATATTCACGCTTCGGAAGATGTTTTCCATGAGCTTGACCGCCTCGGCCGCCCTGGTGGAGGAGACCGGGACCACCCGGTCAATGACCTGCCCGTAAAGGGCCATGCCGGCTTCCATGCAGGCCGGGGTTGTTCCTCCGCAGACCTTGGGGATGGTCCTGGTATTGAAGTTTGGGTTGCCCGGATCTTCGCGCTCTGGTGAGTAAACCAGGAAAATGTCCGTACCCACGGTAAAGCCGGCCTGTTCAATCCTGGGCATCAGTTCCTCATCCGTGGTGCCCGGATAGGTGGTGGATTCTAAGGAAACAACCTGACCAGGACGCAGACGAGGCAGAATCATTTCCAGTGATGAAATAACATATGACAGATCCGGCTCACGGTGCTTGTTCAAAGGCGTGGGTACGCAAAGAATCAGGGCGTCTGCTTCGGCTGACCGGGAAAAGTCTGTTGTGGCCCGCAAATTACCGGCCCGGACATTTTCGCTTATGGGCCCGGAAGGAATATGCCTGATATAGCTGTTGCCGGCCATGAGCAGATCAACCTTGGACTGATCCACGTCCAGGCCAAGAACAGGGTAACCCACTTCAAGGTAGCGCAGGGCCAAAGGCAACCCCACATAACCCAGCCCCACAATGCCGATGACTGCGGTTCCATCGTTTAATTTATTAATCAGTTGGTTTTTCATACTATTTGATGTTTTAGAGTTTTAGAGTTTTAGAGTTTTAGGGTTTTAGAGTTTTAGGGTTTTTATCAGGTTGTGGAGCATGGCAGATATGAGCTTGAGCTCTGACACGATTTCATTGACTGTTTTTTTGTCCAGCAAGTCAATTTCTCCGGCTATGTAAAGCTGAGTTCTGAGCTCTGCTGCCGAACCTTTGGCAATGTGCAGAAACCGGATGTATTCCTGCTTTGAGTCTCGTTCAGCACCTTCAGCTATATTGCTTGGGATTGATACTGCGGCCCTGCACATCTGATCTTTGAGACCATAATCCCGGCATTCTTTCAATATTTTGTAGATCCAAACCACAAGTCTGCAGGACTTTTTCCAAACTTCCAATTTTTCAAAAGATCCATAGGCCATCCCGCTCCTCCAATATCTTTAACAACCTTAAAACCTTAAAACTCTAAAGCCTTAAAACTTTATGCCTTTAAATATCCTTAAAACCTTAAAACTCTAAAGCTTTAAAACTTTATGCCTTTAAATATCCTTAAAACCTTAAAACTCTAAAGCTTTAAAACTTTAGCAGCCACATACTCCTGCTCATCCAAGGTCAAAAAAGGATTCATAGGCAGAGACATGATCTCATCACTGACCTTTTCAGCCACAGGAAAGTCACCAGGTCCCAGACCCAGGTACTTGAAACATTCTTGCAGATGCAGAGGCATGGGATAATGCACTGCAGTTGGTATGCCGGCCAGCTTGAGGGCTTCCTGGACCTGGTCCCGGTTTTTGACCCTGATGGAATATTGGGCCCAGACCGATGTCCGGTCCTCCCCGACCACCGGGGTGACAACATTGCCTTCAAGGAGTCTGGTATAAGTTTCTGCTACATCCCGGCGCTTCTTTATCTCCTCAGGATAGTGTTTCAGCTTGGCCAGGAGTATGGCCGCCTGGATGGTATCCATGCGCGCGCCTATGCCTATGTACTTATGCCTGTATCTCTGGTTCTGGCCGTGTACCCGCAGGGATCTGATCTTTGCCGCTGCCTGGTCATCACTGGTAAACACAGCCCCGCCGTCTCCGTAACAACCCAGGGGTTTGGCCGGAAAAAAACTGGTGCAGCCGAATTCGGAAAGATTGCAGCTTTTCCGGTCTTTATATTCAGCCCCGAAGCTCTGGGCCGCGTCCTCTATGACCGCCAGGCCGCGCCTTGACGCCAGGGCGTTTATCTCGTCCATATCAGCCGGTTGACCGTAAAGGCTGACCGGCATGACGGCTCTTGTCCTGTCCGTGACGGCCTGTTCAATGAGCCCTGGATTGATATTGTAGGTCTTTTCATCAATATCAACGAACACGGGTTTTGCTCCCACATGGGCGATCATTTCGGCCGTGGCTATGAAGGTAAAGGGCGTGGTTATGACCTCGTCGCCCGGGCCGATGTCCAGGGCCATCAGGGTCAGCTGCAGGGCGTCGGTGCCTGAAGAGCAGACAATGCAGTGAGAGGTTCCGGTAAAGGCGGCCAGCTCCTTTTCCAGCTCCTGGATCTGGGGACCCATGATGTATCTGGATTCGTCCAGGACCCTGTGAATGGCCGTATCTATTTCGTCCTTGTAGAGCTTGTACTGAAGATTCAGATTGGCAAAATCAACTTTCATTTTTCTTCCTTTTATTATGAACCTTGTTTAAGGGTGAGATATTTTTCCACATTACTAACCTGACTCGCCGGAGGCGATGAATGTTATCTGCCCTGGTGACCTGCCCAGAAGCCATTATTAAGAAGTCTGCCCACCCCGGTGTACTGGAAGACCCAGTGAAACCCTGCCAAGCAGGAAATTCCTTCGGATTTGTTTCACAAGGCAGGAAGTAGACTGGGCAGGCGAAAATACCCCAGTGTACTGGAAGAAGGTACACCCAGTGAAACAGAAGAAGGTTTCACCCCAGTGTACTGGCAGAAGGTACACGGGGCAGGCAAGGCAGGCGGGGCAGGCACGAAGCACGAAATAAAGACGGCAGATTATATATCTTTTCACTGCTGGAAAAGCTCAGCAGTGAGAAACGTATCTCCTTGCGGTGAAGGCCTTATCCGCCAGGTGTCTTATCCCGGGCGGATAATTCATCCTTTCTTCATTCGCGCAGATTCGCGCAGATTCGTGGACAAACCTCTTCTTCTTCCTTCCTGCCTCTGCACTTTGCCCTCTGACCTCTGATGTCTGCCCTCTGATCTCTGGCTTCTGATCTCTGATGTCTGACTTCTGCCCTCCATCGCCTCTTCGCTCAGTCGCTTACGTCGCTCAAGTCGCTCCCTCGCAAAGTCGCCCCCTCGCTTACGTCGCTAAAGTCGCTGCCCTCTGCCCTCTGACTCAATCTCCTTGTACCTGTTCAAGCATCCAGCCGCAGGAAGGACAGACATCATCCTCATCCAGTCTTTGCCCGCATTTACAGGCCCAGCCCACCTGTCTGGCAGGGTTGCCCAACACCAGGGCGAAGTCGGGCACGTCCCTGGTGACAACGGCACCGGCACCCACAAAGGCGTATTCGCCTATGGTCACCCCGCAGACTATGGTGCAGTTGGCCCCCAGGGTGGCGTGGCTTTTGACCAGGGTAGGCCGGATCTGGTCCATCTTGCGGATGGCCGCCCGGGGGTTATATATATTGGTGAAGACCACGCTGGGTCCGCAGAAAACATAATCCTCCAGGGTGATGCCTTTGAATATTCCGATATTGTTCTGGATCTTGCACCCTTTGCCTATGCGGACGCTGGGGCCTATCTCCACGTACTTGCCGATGACGCAGTTCTCCCCGATGCGCGATTCCCTGAGCACATGGGAAAAATGCCAGATCTTTGTTCCATCCCCTATG
>PWTE01000213.1 GCA_003563915.1 Nitriliruptoraceae bacterium | reverse complement strand
CGCGCGGACGATCGTGCTCGCGCTCTCCGAGGCGTGCTCGGCCCCGATCGTCGCTCGCCGTGACCTCCTCCATCAGCTGCTCTACAGCTATGCGATCGGGAACAACGACCTCCATGCGAAGAACCTCTCGATCGGGCGTGATCCTCGCTCCGGGATCTGGTCGGTCACCCCGGTCTACGACGTCCTGCACACGTGGCCCTACGAGAGCGACCACCGCTTCCGTCCGGCGGTGCGGGACGCGGCCCACGACCCGGTCACGCGCAAGCACTGGCTGTCCCTCGCCGCTGACCTCGGCCTGCCGGCCAAGGTCGTGGAGAAGCTGATCGGTCAGGTCGTTACCGGGGTCGCTCGCCTGGTCGAGGAGCTCGATGCCGAGGAGTTCGCGATGCCGGTGTCGTGGGTCCGGGATCTCCGCCGGCGTACCCGCAAGCGACTGCGCGACCTCGCCTGACCGGTCGTGCGTCCCCCGGTGTTGCTGCCGCCCTTCGACGCGTAAAGATTCACAGTGTGGCGGTTCTAGTATACTTTTTCCATCACAGTATGACGGTTCCTGTATGCCCGTGGCCAGGGAGACCATGAAGCAGGGTGAGGTGCAGCACTTGCTGGCGGCTACGAACCGGTGGTGGCGCAACCCGAGGGGATGGGCCGCCGACGACCCCGACCTTCGTGAAGCGGAGGAGGCGCCGTTCTCCTACAGCCCCGCTGTGCTTGAAGGTCTCGAGCCAGGCGGTCTGTACGTGCTGAGAGGGCCGCGACGGGTCGGGAAATCCGTGCAGATCAAGCGGACCATCCGTCGCCTGATCGACGCGGGAGAGGTGGAGCCCCGACGGATCCTGCACGTGTCGGTTGACGGCTGGCGGGCCGGCAACCTCGGGCTGCTCGTCGACGCGGCGAAGCAGCTACTGCCGGCTGACGGCGAGCGGTGGTGGTTCATCGACGAGATCACGAGCATCACCGACGGGTGGCCCGAGCGCATCAAGTGGCTGCGGGACAACGACGCCTGGTTCCGCAACGACACCGTGGTGCTGACAGGATCGTCGGCAGCCAGCCTGACCGCGAGCGTCAAGGCGTTGGCCGACCGCCGCGGTCGAGCCACCGACCCGGACCGGGTGCTGCTGCCGATGGGGTTCCGCACCTTCGCTGGACTGTTGGCAACCGACCCGCCGCCCGAAGATGTCGGGCGTCTGCGTATCGCCGACCTGACCGGAGCCAACCTCGCGAAGGCGGCTGACGCGCTCGTGCCGTGGCTCGGCGAACTCGTGTCCGCCTGGGAGACGTACCTCCAGGTCGGTGGCTTCCCACGCTCCGTGGCCAGCCACCTGTCCACACGCCAGGCCGACGAGGTGCTGCAACGAGGCCTGCTCGACGTGGTCCACGGGGATGCCTTCTCAACGGCTGACTGGTCGCGGACGCAGACGATCGCCTTCCTGGCGCGGTTGACCGAGGGACTCGCATCGTCGACCAACCACACCGCGATCGCCGAGGACATCGACTCGTCGCCGGCGACGGTGAGCCGACGTCTCGGTGATCTCCGGGAGGCCTTCATCGTGTGGCCGTCGTACCGCGAGGACGCCCTCAGGCCGAAGCTGCGCGCCCAGCAGAAGGTCTACTTCACCGATCCGATCTACACACAGTTGGCCCCTGGAGTGGGACTGGACCTGACGAGGCTGTCCGAGCAGCAGCTCGGCATGGCGTTGCTGCGGGGCCTCGAGCACGATGAGCCCGGGAGCTATACGGACTTCGCACGGGTACTGCATCACCGCACCCCGACCCGCAAGGAGATCGATTTCGTCGGGCCGGACTTCGGCGGTGTCGCGATCGAGTCCAAGTACGTAGATGGACGGTGGCGGAGAGAAGCGCAGACCCTGCAGGCCACAGGTTGGCGTGGCATCATCGCGACCCGTTCTGAGTTGGACCTTGCTGACCGGCAGGTGGCTGCGGTTCCGACCGCCTTGCTGGCCTGGCTCGTCGATGTGTGACGTCGTGAGCAGGCCTGAGGCCGAGGCGGAACTCGACGGGCTCAGCGGCGGGGGCCGAGGGCGGCGGCGGACCTGGTGAGCCCCGCGAAACTGCGTGGGTTCCAGCCGGTCAGCTCCGTCCACCGCTCCAGCCGGTAGCTGACCGTGTTGGCGTGGAGCCCCAGCAGCCGCCCTGCCGCGCTGACCGAGAACCCGCCGTCGGCGAAGGCCCGCACAGCCTCGGCCAGATGGGGATGCGCCGCCGCGACCTCCCGGCCCGGCTGCAACAGCGGCTCCAGCCGCTCCGCCGCGCCGAGCAGCGTCGCCCACAGCCACACGTCCTCGAAGCTCGCGGCCCGGCCGTCCGCGGTCACCGCCAGCGACTGCTCCGCGTCCTCCAGGCTGGCCCGCGCGCCGGGGAGTCCGGTCCGGGTGGCTCCCGTCGCCACGGCTGCCCGCGGGAAGATCCGGCGGCATGCCTCGGTGAGCCGTGTTACCTCGACGTCCTGGGCGACCACCAGCACCAACGGTCCGCGGACCGCCACCGCCTGGTGCCCCTCTTCGCCGTCGAGCTGTCGTTGGAGCTCGACGGCGTCCAGTTCGTCGGTCGCGCCACGCACGGCCGCGACGGTGAAGTCGCCGGCCGGCTCCAACCCCAGCGAGCGTGCCAGCCGGTGGGCCTCCTGCCCACCGAGATCCCCGGCCACCAGCAGCTCGACGAACCGCTGGCGGGCCCCGACGGCGCGGGCCTCCAGCGACCGGGTGGTCTGGGCGTGGGCGGCGGCGATCGCGTCGGTGACCTCGTGGACCCACTGCCACACGAGGGTCGCGCCGGACAGCAGCTTGGTGGTGGCGTCCTCGTCACCCGGGGGGAGCCCGTCGACGAGCCGCGCCCACAGCTCGCGGTAGCCGACGTGGTAGGCCTTGATCACGGCGTCGACGGGTAGGCCCTGCAACGCCCGACGGGTGCCGAGCTCGCGCCGCACCGTCAGTTGCTCGGACGTGGGTTCGCGGCGTTCGGCGAGCCCGACCAGCAGGGCCTCGAGGTTGCGGCGCACCGAGCCTGCGAGGTCGGCGCGCGGCACCAGGTCCTGGCGGTAGGGGCTGATCTCCTCCGCGACCGCGTCGGTGATCCGCTCCACCAGGGGGTCGAGGTGGAGGTGGACCGCGCCGGCGATCTTCGCGACGGGCTCCCAGCCGGCCGGGACCTCGACGGCGGACCAGCGCGTCTCGGCGCCGGGCTGCAGGTCGGGCGGTAGGCCGTCGGCGGAGCGTGCGTTGTCGTGGTCGGGCGGCAGGTCGTCGAGGTCGAGGTTGTGAGGTCCAGCCACCGTCGTCTCCCTCGCGGTGCTACGTGGCGCCGTCGTGCCTCGCGCCAGCGTCCGCCACGGCGGAGGCTACGACCGGGAGTGTGTCCCGTCCACAGGGTGCGCTCGGGCCGTCGTCTGCCCTCGCGCTCGGACCAGTATCGTCGAGACATGACACTCGGCCGCGGTCAGGGAGCCTGGCCCTTGCTGACCTCACGGCGCGTGCGGAGCACCCCAGCTGCTGGTTGCGTTCTGGTTGCGCTGCCAGCGGTGGCGGGTAGCCTGGCATCAGGAGGCATCAGGAGGCATCGATGGCCACGATCGTCGAACAGCAGGGCCGCGACCCCGCCGAGGTCGCCTCACGGCTCGTCGCCCTGCACCGCGGACAGCGCGAGTGGCTCGATGCCTTCGCTGAGGAGTTCGAGCGCCGCCGCGCAGGTGCCACGCTTGGACGGATCCTGAGGATCTGGGGGCTCAGTCGCACCGAGGCTGGCGAGATGTTCGGGATCAGCCGTCAGGCCCTGTCGAAGTGGCTGGACCACGGCGTGCCGTCGGACCGCGCAGAGCAGGTCGCGAACCTGTCCCGGGCCACGGATCACCTCGTCCGTCACCTCAAGGAGGATCGCATCCCTGCGGTGGTCCGAACACCAGCGCCGGGGCTCGGTGACCGGAGGTTGATCGAGGTGTTCGCCGAGGACGGCGATCGCGCCGCGCTCGAGGCGGTCCGGGCGATGTTCGCGTTCAGCGACGCGCACGCATGATCCGCGAGCAACTCCCCGATGCCCACCATTGGCTGCGCATCTGTGACCAGGCGTGGACGGACCCGCTGGATGACAGCTTCGCGCAGCGTCGTGGTGGACGGTGGAACCCGCCCCGTAGCTGGCGGACCCTCTATCTCAACGAGGATGTCGTCACCGCTCGACTGAACCTCACGGCCTTCGTGGCGTCCTGGCCCTACGAGCCCGAGGATCTGCGTTCGGCAACCGGACCGACCTTGGCGGTCGCCCGCTTGCCGCGGGACCAGTGGGTCGTCGACGTCCACTCTCCCGCTGGGGTGGCGGCTGTCGGGCTCCCCTCGACCTACCCCCACGACGCCAGCGGTGATCTCGTCTCCCACCGACGATGTCGGGATATCGGTGAACGCAGCAAGGGCGAAGGGTTCCGGGGGGTGCGCTGTCGGTCAGCGCAGGCGCCACGCGGTGCCGGCCGTGAGGTCGCCTGGTTCCCGGCGACGTCGAGGAGTCGGGCGCATCTGGTGGAGCGGATCTCGTTCGACGAGTGGTACTGGGGGTAGATCCCAACGGACCGCGGGTCGCGGCAACGGCAGCGTCCCCGCCCTTGTTCGGACGGGGACGCTGGGGGTCACGGCCGGGATGCGCCTAGCGCCGTCCCGGGGGTCGGATCACTTGTTGGCCCAGCTCTCGGCCATGTCGCCGATCACCGGCAGCTTGTAGTGCTCCTGGTTGTAGCCCTTGATCATCATCATGATCCACAGGGCCAGGAACCCGAGGCCGATCACCCAGCCGAGCAGGCCGAAGATCGTGCTGAGGGTTCCCGACACGAAGGCCAGGATCGTCGACAGGATCGACCACGCGATGATCACGACGATCCAGGCGATGCCGAAGAGGATCGCCTGTGCCCCGTGGAACTTCACCTCACGGTTCTTCTGGGTCAGGAAGATGATCAGCCCCGACAGCCAGGTGAAGGCGTAGGACAACAGCCCCGCGATCTTCGGGTCGAGACCGTCGGTCTCTCCGCCCTGCGCGCCAGCAGGCGGTTGCTGCTGGGGTGGCGGTTGCTGCTGGGGTGGCGGCTGCTGTTGCGCCGGTGGTTGCTGCGGCTGTTGTGGCGGGGGCTGCTGCCCCGGCTGTTGGGGCGGCTGCTGCCCTGAGGGGGGCGGGACATCGCTCATCGGGTGGTTCCTCCCAAGCGAAGAGGGTGTGGTTGGAACAGGGGGCACTCGGCGGTCGCCGGTGCGACCCCTTGCCCCTCACCACCATAGCTGCCCACCCCCACCTACGGCTAGAACCACTTCCCCTGGCGGGTCGGCGCGGCCCAGGTGCGCTTCGGGACATCGCTCGGTGTGTGAGGCGGGAGCGTCGTCGCGGCGGCCTCCAGCGCCCCGGGGAACGAGGGAGGCTTCGTGAGCTTCACGAGGGCCACCGGCCGTTCGCCGGGGATGTGACGAAGCGCGCGGCGGGCGCTACGCGAGCACGCACGTCCGCTCGACCCCTGGGTCGGGGCGGTGCGTTGACATCCCTGTGGCTGCCGGGTACGAAACGCTTCCGGGAGAACCGTTTCGTGGGAACCACGAGGCTCACGTGGGTGGCCAGGTGCCACCTTGACGCCGCGCCTCGGGGTCGAGAAGAGGGAGAGCACGTGCTCGCGGTCGAGAACCTCGAGGTGGTCTACGAGGACGTCATCCTCGTGTTGAAGGGCATCTCGCTGTCGGTACCGGAAGGCTCGATCGTCGCGCTGCTGGGCGCCAACGGTGCCGGGAAGACCACGGTCCTGCGGGCGATCACCGGGCTGTTGGACATCCACCGCGGCGAGATCCGCAAGGGCAAGGTCACCCTGGACGACAAGGAGATCCACCACCTCGACGCTCCCAAGACGGTGGCAGCGGGCGTCGGCCAGGTGATGGAGGGTCGGCGCATCCTCACCGAGCTGTCGGTCGAGGAGAACCTGCGGGTCGGGGCGCATACCGCGGCGCGCGGCACGGTCCAGGACAACCTCGATCGGGTGTTCACGACCTTCCCCGTGCTCGCGGACCGACGCCGTTCGGTCGCCGGCTACCTGTCCGGCGGCGAGCAGCAGATGCTCGCCATCGGCCGGGCGTTGATGGCCGAGCCCAGGTACCTGCTGCTCGACGAGCCGTCGCTGGGCCTCGCGCCACTCATCGTGCAGCAGATCCGCGACCTGATCGTGGAGATCAACGAACAGGGGACCTCGGTGCTGCTGGTCGAGCAGAACGCGAACATGGCCCTGTCGATCGCGTCGCACGGCTACATCATGGAGACCGGCAAGATCGTGATGGACAAGCCGGCCGCGGTGCTGCGCGACGACGAGGACGTCCGCGAGTTCTACCTGGGTCTGCGGGAGGAAGGTGCGGCGTCGTTCCGGGACGTCAAGCACTACAAGCGACGCAAGCGGTGGTTGTCCTGATGGTGATGATCCGTCCGCTCTCGGAAGCGCTGACCGACACGTCGGTCGACCTGCCGGAGGGCAAACCGCTGCTGGAGATCACCGACCTGGCGCTGCGCTTCGGCGGCACCAGAGCCATCGACGGCGTCAGCTTCGACGTCAAGAACGGCGAGCTGTTCTCCATCATCGGCCCGAACGGCGCGGGCAAGACCTCGATCTTCAACGTGCTGTCCGGCGTGTACCGCCCGCAGGCGGGCAGCGTCCGCTTCCTCGATCGGTCGCTGCTCGGCATGCGCCCCGACGCGATCGCCAAGCTCGGCATCTCGCGGATGTTCCAGAACATCGAGCTGTTCGACAACCTCACGGTGCTGGACAACCTGATGCTCGGCCGCCACCAGCACCTCGACTACGGGATGCTCTCCGGGATGGCCTGGGTCGGCAAGGCCAAGCGCATCGAGCTGACGAACCGGCGCATCGTCGAGGACATCATCGACTTCCTCGAGATCGAGGCGCACCGCAAGTTCCCCGTCGGGATGCTGCCCTACGGCATCAAGAAGCGCGTGGAGCTCGGCCGCGCGCTCGCGATGGAACCCAAGCTGCTGCTGCTCGACGAACCGGTCGCCGGGATGAACGTCGAGGAGACCGAGGACATGGCCCGGTTCATCCTGGACATCCGTGCCGAGCTGGACCTCACGATGATCATGGTCGAGCACGACATGGGGCTGGTCATGGACCTGGCCGACCGCGTGATGGTGCTCGACTTCGGCAAGCGCATCTCCCTCGGCGAACCCGAGGAGGTCCAGAACGACCCGGCGGTGATCGCCGCCTACCTGGGGGAGGGTGACGAGGGCCCGACCCTGGAGGACGAGATCGCCGAGTCGAAGGGTGGACAGGACGTCGAGGAAGCCGCGACCTGACGGATGTCGCGTGGCCCGGACGCCGGGCACGATGGCACGTGCAAGGACGACGAGAGGCAGAGCGATGACCGCGACGCTGGAACCGACCGCGCCGGAGGCCGGTCCGACGACGCAGACGCTCCCGGCGCGGATCCGCGAGCACGCGACCGCGGATCCGGCGCGGGTCTGCATGCGCGAGAAGCGCTTCGGGATCTGGCAGGACATCACCTGGTTCGACTACTGGGACACCGTCCAGCTGGTGGGGCACGCCCTGCTGGAACTCGGCATCGAGCCGGGGGACCGGGTCGCGATCCACTCGGAGAACCGCCCGGAGTGGCTGTACGCCGACATCGGCACGGTCGCCATCCGGGGCATCACGATGGGGCTGTACCCCACCAACCCGGCCGCCGAGGTCAGCTACCTGCTGCAGGACTCGGGCTCGAAGATCCTGATCGCCGAGGACCAGGAGCAGGTCGACAAGGCGCTCGAGGTCGAGGGGGAGTGCCCGGACCTCCAGTGGATCGTCTACCTCGAGCCCCGGGGCGTGCGGGACTACGAACACGAGAAGCTGATGAGCTGGGAGGACTTCCTGGCTCGTGGACGCGAGCACCGGGAGCGCGACCCCTCGGCGGTCGAGCGGCTGATGGCCGAGGCCAACGAGGACGACGTCGTCACCCTGATCTACACCTCGGGCACCACCGGGCCGCCGAAGGGCGCGATGCTCACCAACGGCAACGTCGCCTTCGCGATGGAGACCCTGATCGCCGACGGCGGCTTCTACAACCCCCCGCCGACCCACGACGACGTGATCCTGTCGTACCTGCCGCTGTGTCACGTCGCCGAACGTGCGGCAACGACCTGGACCAACGCGCAGGCCGGGGTCACCGTCCACTTCGCCGAGTCGATCGAGACGGTGCAGGCCAACCTCAAGGAGGTCCAGCCAACGCTGTTCTTCGCGGTGCCGCGCATCTGGGAGAAGATCTACGCCGGCATCCACATCAAGATGAACGCCGCCTCCCTGCTGAAGAAGCTGGTCTACGGCTTCGGGATGAAGCTCGCGACCAGGATCGGCGACGAACTCGTCAAGCGCGAGGGCAACCACACGGTCCTGACACGCACGCTGTACGCGATCGGCTACCCGCTGGTGTTCCGCGCGCTGCGTGACCGGGTGGGGCTGCGCAAGGTGCGGGCTGCCGGTTCTGGCGCTGCGCCGATCGCGCCCGAGGTGCTGAGGTTCTTCTTCGGCATCGGCGTGATCATCTACGAGATCTACGGGATGACCGAGAACTGCGCGGTCGCGACGGTGAACCGCCCGGGACGGGTGAAGCTCGGCACCGTGGGTGAGCCGCAACCTGGGATCGACCTGAAGATCGACGAGGAGACGGGCGAGATCCTCACCCGCCACCCCGCGGTGTTCGCCGGCTACTGGAACAAGCCTGACAAGACCGCGGAGACGATCGACCACGACGGCTGGCTGCACACCGGCGACGTCGGTGAGTGGGTCGACGGCACCCACGTCAAGATCGTCGACCGCATCAAGGACATCATCATCACCGCGGGCGGGAAGAACATCTCGCCGTCGGAGATCGAGAACTCCCTGAAGACCTCGCCCTTCATCAAGGAGGCGGTGGTCATCGGGGACCAGAAGCCCTACCTCACCGCCCTGATCGGGATCGAACTCGACACCGTCGGTGACTGGGCGCAGCGGCGCAAGATCCCCTACACGACCTACCGCGACCTCTCCGAGAAGGAGGAGGTCCTGAAGCTCGTGCAGGGTGTCATCGCCAAGACCAACGAGCGCTTCGCTCGCGTCGAGAACATCCGCAAGTTCCGGATGATGCCGAAGGAGCTCGACCACGAGGACGGCGAGCTCACCGCCACCCAGAAGGTGAAGCGGACCTCGATGCACGACATGTTCGGCTACCTCGTCACCGACATGTACGAGAACCGCACCGGGTTCCCCGGTGGTGACCTGGTGGAGGTGCACGTCGGCGCCCGCGCAGCGGAGGCTGCCGAGGATGACGGCGAGGTAGCCGAGGTAGCCGAGGGACACGCGGACGAGGCGTCCGCCGCCCGCGACGAGACCAGCGAGGGAGCAGCATGACGACGGCTGAGCGGGTGACCTGGGAGGGGCGCGCGTGGAAGCGCTGATCGCGGTCCTGATCCGCGGCCTGGGGGTCGGCAGCACCTACGCGCTACTGGCCGTCGGGTTCGTGATCATCTACCGCGCCACCGACGTGGTGAACTTCGCGCAGCCCGCGCTGATGATCCTGGGCGCGTACTACACGTCGCTGTACGTGTTCAACGTCGGGATGCCGTTCCCGGTGGCGGTGATCGCGGCGATGATCACGATGGCCGTGATCTCGGCGTTGACGGAGCGCATCGCCCTGCGGCCGATGGTCGGTGAGCCGCCGTTCGCGGCGGCCATGGTGACCTTCGGGGTGTTCGTCGTGTTGTTCATCCTGGCGTTCCGGCTCATCGGGACCAACGTGATCGTGGTCGGGGACCCCTGGGGTCTCGAGCGGATCGATCTCTTCGGCATCCGGGTGAACCAGATCGACCTCGCGAAGATCGTCATCTCGATGATCGCGATCGCCGTGGTCGGGGTGTTCCTGAAGCGCTCCCGGGTCGGGCTCGCGATGCGCGCGACCGCGCTGGACCAGGAGGTGGCGCTCGCCCAGGGTGTCAACGTCGGCCGCATGTTCGGGCTGTCGTGGGCGATCTCCGGGGCGCTGGCGGCGCTGTCCGGGATGCTGATCGGGACCGCCGCCGGCGGGGTCACCCCGCTGGTCGCCTTCGTGGCGCTGAAGGCGCTACCGGTGATCATCCTGGGCGGGCTGGACTCGATCCAGGGGTCGGTCTACGCCGGGTTGATCATCGGGGTCGCCGAGTCGCTGACCCGCGCCTACTCGAGCACCTACTTCCCGTGGGTCGGTTCCAACTTCGACATCGTCGTGCCCTACGCGATCATGATCCTGGTGCTGATGATCCGACCGTACGGCCTCTTCGGCACCCCGGAGGTCCAGCGCGTATGAGTGCTCCGACCACTCAGCAGGTGGAGCCGAGGACACCGCGCAGGACCCTGCGCGGCCGTCCGGAGCTCTACACCGACTACGCCAAGGACCAGGCACTCCTCAACACGCCGGCCAAGCGGTTCTGGACCGGGCTGCTGCTCCTCGCGGCGCTGGTGCTGCCGTGGATGCCGTTCGCGACCCGTGCGTGGATCGGCAACCTCACCGTGGTGCTGATCTACGCGATCGGTGGCATCGGGCTCAACCTCGTCACCGGCTTCGCCGGGCAGGTCTCGCTCGGCCACGCCTTCTTCGTCGGTGTTGGGGCCTTCAGCGCCGCGTTCCTCGGTGGCTCGCCCGGCCGGGCAGCGGGCGGCCTCGAGCTGGAGATGTGGGTGTGGCTCCCGCTGTCCGGCCTGATCGCGATGGTGATCGGTCTGGCGGTGGCGCCGCTCGCCGCCCGGGTCCGCGGCCTGTACCTCGCCATCCTCACCCTCGGGCTGGTGTTCCTGGGGGAGCACATCTTCCGCGAGTGGGAGTTCATCACCGGCGGGTTCATCGGCCGGTCGGCCCCGGACCCGATCGTCGGGGGGTTCAACCTCTACCAGCGCCAGGAGATCTTCGGCGTCGACGTCACGCGTGAGGCGATCTACTACACCTTCTGCCTCGTCATCCTGGTCGTGATGGCGTTGCTCGCGCGCAACCTCGCGCGCAGCGGTTCGGGTCGGGCCTTCGCGGCGGTGCGTGACCGCGACATCGCCGCCGAGGTCATGGGGGTACCGCTGCTGCGGACCAAGGTCGTCGCCTTCGGGGTGTCGTCCTTCTACGCCGGTGTCTGCGGCGCGTTGCTGACGATCCCGTTCGGACAGATCACCCCGGAGAACTTCGGTGGGCTGGCCGGTCTGCTGCTGTCCGTCGAGTTCCTGGCCGTGATCCTGATCGGTGGCGTGGCGACGATCTCCGGGTCGATCATCGGTGCGGCGTTCGTGGTACTGCTACCACGCGTCGTCGAGATCGCCTCGCAGTACATCCCCTTCGTCGGCGGGCAGGGCAGTGGCGCGTTCCTCACGGTCTTCCAGGTCAACGGCATCCTGTTCGGTGCCCTGATCGTCGCGTTCCTGGTGCTGGAGCCGCGCGGGTTGTTCGGGCTGTGGCTGCGGGTGCGCAACTACTGGAAGGCCTGGCCGTTCTCGTACTGACGGTTGGAGCGAGCGGGCCGAGGAGCGCGCTGCGTGCGCGACGGACCCGCCGCGCGCGCAGCGCGACCGGTCTGACCGCCGGTTCTACGAGGCAGGTAGTAGTCTCGCGGGAGACCGCGGCCGGGAGAGGTCGCGCTCAGGGGTCGGCCGGTCCGGGTTCGTCGGGACCAGCGCGGAGCACCCCGGACGGTTTTCGTTGAGATCCCCGTGCGAGGAACCCCTCGTGCGGTAGGAAGCCCTATCCGATCCAAGGAGGAGTAGGGATGCGGGAGATGAGTCGATGGCGGAAGGCGGCGGCCGCGATGAGCGTGCTGGCCCTGGCCGCAGCAGCATGTGGCAACGGTGACGAGGAAGCGCCGGACGAAGCACCGGCCGCGGCCGAGGAGCCGACGGACACCGAAGAGGCGCCGGACGACGAGCCGGGGGAGGCCCCGGCCGAGATCGCGACCGACTTCGGGGTCACCGAGGAGCCGTGTCCTGATGCGGTCAACCCGGACAACGGGTGCATCTACCTCGGCATCCTCTCCGACCTGACCCAGGGGCCGTTCGCACCGCTCGCGGTGCCGATCACCGAGGGCCAGGAGGCCTTCTGGCAGCGGGTCAACGAAGACGGCGGTATCGGAGGCTTCGACATCAACGTCTCCGAGTACACCCGTGACACCCTCTACGACCCGCAGGAGCACTCGACCCTGTACCGGCAGATCGAGCCGAACATCCTGGCGATCGCCCAGACCCTGGGGACCCCCACCACCGAGGCGATCCTCGCGGACATGGACGCCGATGACGTGATCGGCGCACCGGCGTCGTGGTGGTCCGGCTGGCACTTCGAGGAGGAGGACAACGGACTCATCCTGGAGTCCGGCTACTCCTACTGCATCGAGTCGATGATCGGGCTGGACTGGTACACGGCGAACCGGGACGAGATCTCGACCCTGATCCACGTCGGCTACCCCGGTGACTACGGCGGGGACAGCGCCGCCGGTGCCGAGGCGTGGGCCGAGGCCAACGGCGTGGACTTCGCCGGCGCGGTCACCACCCTGCCCGCTGCCGCGGTCGAGAACCAGGACGAGGCCGTCGGCCAGATCCTGGGCTCCGGCGCGGACGTCGCGGTCATCGCCACCGGTCCGGCCGAGATGGCCGAGATCGTCGGGAAGGTCGCCGCGTCCGACGGCAACGTCCAGTTCCTCGGGTCGGTCCCGACCTGGAACCCGGCGCTGAACGACTCGCCGGCCGGTCCGGCGTTGCAGGCCTTCTTCACGCACGTCTCGCCGTGGGAGAACTTCGACGGCGAGAGCGCGGCGCACCAGGCCATGCAGGAGTCGCTCGACGGCGAGCTGCCGACCAACGACGGCTACACCTTCGGGTGGATCTGGTCGTACCCGATCAAGGCGGCGCTGGAAGCGGCCGCGGAGAACGGTGACCTGACCCGCGCCGGCTTGCGCTCCGTCGTGGACGGGTTGGAGGTCGACTTCGAGGGTGCGCTGCCCAACACCGTGCTCGGCGGTGACCCGAACGTGAACGCCAACCGGACCGCGGTCATCGCGGTGCCGGACCCTGAGCAGCCGCTCGGGATCCGCACCCTGGAGACCAACGTGACCGGCCCGACGGCGGACGCGTACGACTACTCCGAGGCGTGTATCTCCTTCTGATCCACGGCACTTCGGTAGCGCGGAGGGGCGGCCCGTCAGGGCCGCCCCTCCGCGTACAGCGGGCCGGGTCACCGCACGGGCGTGGTGAGGGGACGATCGTGGGACGAACCGACGTGTTGGACGTCGGTTCGTCCCACGATCAGCCCGGATCCGCCCGGACAGGGGTCAGGGTCGGTTCAGGGTGCTCCCCGATGGTCAGCGGCGACCTCGAGGTGGATGCTGGGTACCGTGGTCCCGCAGCCCAACACGTCCTCCGATCCGGCGGGTCCACGGGAGGAACGACCATGAACGCCACCGCTACGCAGCCCCCGTCCGGCGGGCAGCCACCTGGTGCGGCCTGCCCCGTGTGCGGCACCCGGTGCCGCGGCCATGCCCCGCCGACCATCAGCTCGGAATCGCGTGGCTGGTCGCTCGCGGCCCACCTCGCCGGGCTCGGGATCGGTGTCCTGACCTCGGCGATCTTCGGGTTCGTCGGTCCGCTGGTGGTGCTCCTCGCCCGCAAGGACGACAGCTACGCCGAGCACCACGCGAAGGAGGCGCTGAACTTCCAGCTCACCGTCCTGTTCGCGATCGTCGTCGGGCTGCTGCTGGCCGTGCCCGTCGTCATCGTCGGGGTCCTGACCCTGGGGATCGGCCTGGTCGTGGCCGCGGTCGCGCTGGCCGCCGCGGCGATCACGTGGATCGTGCTGCCGATCATCGGCGCGGTGAAGGCCTCCTCGGGCGAGGGCTACCGCTACCCGGTGACGATCCGCTTCGTGCGCTGATCGCCGGTCACAACCCGAGCAGCGAGCGGAGCCGGTCCGCGTCCATCGGCCGGCCCGGCGACGACCAGTTCGCCGCGTGCCGTTCGATCTCGTCGAGCAGGCGCAGCACCTGGTCGCGTCGGGTGGGGTCGTTGACGGCGTCGCGCGGGGTGGCCCCGTCCAGGGCCGGGATGGACTCGTCCACCCACCGGTCCTCGTGGGCCTCCATCATCGCGTCCAGCTCGGCCTCCAGCTCGCGCCGCTCGTCGGGGTCGAGCGCGTCCAGGTCGAACCCGCCACCCTCGTCCTCGCCCTCGCCGTCCCGCGGCCCCGACTCACCGATCGGGAGGCGGGAGGCATCCACCAGCTGCGCGTCTGGTACCACCTCGGTGATGAGGTCCGCGAACCAGCGCGCGCGTTGCACGGACATCGTCTCGACCCGCAGCTGGCCGTCGTCGATCACCACCGAACCCCTCAGCCACGCGGTGCCGTCGCGGTGCTCGTGGGCGACCAGCGTCTCGCCATCTGCCTCGAGGTGGTCGGCCAGCGCCTCCCAGGCGGCATCCGTGTCGGGGACGTCGTACACCTCGGTCACCTGCACGAGCGGGTCGCCCGCGGTGGTTGCGAGCGCAGGCGGTGCCAGCAGCGAGCCGTACCAGCTGGCGATCTCCAGGGTCTCGGGTTCACGGTCGATCAGCTCGAGCGCGTCACCGCGCCGGTGGTCGGGGATGCGTACCACGCCGGAGCTGACCACCGGCCCGCGGGGCTCGGGCGTGAGCCAGGCGAGCAGGGCGTCGCCGAGCTCGACGCTGCGCGACAGCGACCGGTCCACCAACTCGGTGCGCTCCCCGCTGGTGAGGTCCAGGAACGTCAGGGTGTGATCGTCGCCGCGCTCGACGACCTCGTAGACACGGGCCCGCACCTGCGCCCACTCGCGGAGCATCGCGAGCTCGTCCGCAGGCAGCAGGGCCCCACGACGATCGCAGAGCTGTCCGATGAGCCCACCTTCGAACAGCGACAGGTTGATCACCGCGACATCCGGTTCGGTCGAGGTGACCCGTGAAGCAGCCACGATCGGCCGCAGCACCTCGATGCTGCTGGGCCGGCCGGCGAAGCGGTTGAGCTTGTGCCACACCCACGGGATGCGGGACTGCAGCGGCCAGCCGCCACGACCCTGGCAGCACACCTTGTGCTTGCGGCCGGACCCGCACGGGCACGGATCGTTGCGTCCGGCCGAGGCGGGGCCGGGTCGGGTGAACGGTGCCAGCAGCTCGGTCAGATCATCGACGTCCGGCCCCTCCAACTCCCGCAACAGCCCGAGCGCAGCCCCTGCCTGCCCCCGGTCGGAGAGGTACTCAGCCAGGGCGTAGGCGGCCGGAGCATGGTCGCGGTCGAGCTCCACCGCCCGCCGCAGCTCGCGTTCTGCACCACTGTGATCGTCGGCGATCAGCTCCTGGATCGTGGCGCGTAGCCAGGCCGCGTTCGCGCCCTCATGGCGGTCGAGGTCGAGGATGCCGGCGGTCAGTTCCAGCAGCATCTGCAGGCACACCGCGTCGACCTCGTCGGATCCGATAACGTCCTCACGGACGGCTGCGGTCAGTTCCAGATCGGCCAGCGTGAACGCCAGCGCGCCCAGCGCGTCCTCGGTGTCGACGTCCTCCAGGACGGTGCTGATCAGCTCCTGTGGCTCGGGGTTGGCCGCCATGAGCTCCTCGAGCGGCGCCTCGGGGCCCTGCTCGCTGAGCCGCTCGACGGCCAGGTCGAGCAGGTTCTCGCGCATGTCGCCGATGTGGGTGACGAGCGTGACGATCGCGTGGACCTCCTCGTCTTCGAACCCGTGGTCCTCCTCCAGGTGGCGGTACAGCTCGTCGAAGCCGTCGTCGAACACCTCGTCCAGGTCCGGGTCGTCGAGCGAGACCGTCCCGTGCTCCGTCCAGTACAGGTCGGCCGCGGTGAGCAGGTCCGTGACCGGTGCCTGGGGACGGTCGAGCAGACGAGGGAACCGGGCGCGCGCCTCGACCAGCAGTTCCGCCACGTCGAACGGCCACTCCTGGTCGTCGAGGATCGCCGCGGTGTGGGCCAGGCGGTCCGCGGTCGTCGGGTCGGGGTCCGGCAGCGCCGCCAGGCCACGGATCGTCGCGACCCGATCGTGGATCGTCACGGCCAGGGCCGGGGTGTCCGGGAGCCACCCATCGGGGAACGCGAGTCCGTCCGGTCCGAACGCCAAGCTCTCGATCCGGTCGGCGGGCTGCCCGCTGTCCGCGTCGCGACGCACCGGGACCGTGCGGCCATCCGGGCTGCACAGGCCGAGGATGGCCAGGTCGGTGTCCGCGTCGAGCTCGCCGTGCTGGCGTTCGTCGTCGGTGATGACGTGCGTGAGCGTGAGCCCGTCGAGCAGGTGGTCGAGGTCGCAGAGTTCGCCCCCGAACAGCGGGAAGGCCGCAAAGGCGTCCGGCTCGTCATCGTCCAGCAGCAGCCGGTACAGCTCGAGGGGTTCCAGCCCCTCGGCGCCGTCCGCGTCGTCCGTCTCGCTGGTCAACAGCCGGTGGAGTTCCCTGGGGCTCAGCGGTCCGTACCGTCGTAGCAGGTGCTGTGCACGCTCCCGCAGACCTGATGGTGCGCCGTCCGGTTGTCCGGTGGCCGGCGTCGTATCGTCGGTGGCCATCTTCCGCTCTCCGCTGCGTCGGCAGCTCGGTGACCCGACGCTAGCGAGTGGCGCCCGGGGAGCTGTGCCGATCGGGCTCCGTGTCCGGTGCCGCTCACGCGGGTGTGCGCGGGAAGCACGCGACGAGCCGTGCGGTCGGTGTGAGATCGGTTCGGGGTCGATGCTGCAGCGCTGTCGGACCGGGTCACTACCCTCGGTCAGGCCGCTGCTGGTGCCGCGGTCACCGGGGTCGTCGTTCCGGGTGATCGATGCCACGCGGCTGCCCTTCCGGTCCCGGGTCTACGCGCTACCTCGACGTCCCAGGAGCTCACGTGTCCACCGTCCCCCCCGCGCTCGTCGAGGGGCTCAACCCTGCCCAGCGTGAGGCCGTCGTCACGGTGGACGGCCCGGTCCTGGTGGTCGCCGGTGCCGGATCGGGCAAGACCCGGGTGCTGACCCACCGGATCGCGCACCTGATCCGCGACCACGACGTCCACCCCTTCGAGCTGATCGCCATCACCTTCACCAACAAGGCCGCGGGGGAGATGGCCGAACGGGTCGGCGGGCTCGTGGGCGAACGGCTGTCCGACCGCATGTGGGTCACCACCTTCCACAAGGCGTGCGTGCGGATCCTGCGGCGGGAGCTGCCGCGGCTGGGGTACCGCAGCGGGTTCACGATCTACGACGCGCAGGACAGCCAGCGGCTGATCTCCCAGCTGACGAAGGACCTGGGGATCGACGACAAGCGGCTGTCGCCGCGCGCGATCCAGACCGCGATCAGCAACGCCAAGGACGAACTGGTCGACTTCGAGACCTACAAGCAGCGCGCGAGCGGTTGGCCCGAGTCGCAGATCGCCGAGGTCTACACCGCCTACCAGGACCGGCTGTTCCGGGCCAACGCGCTGGACTTCGACGACCTCATCGTCAAGACCGTCGAGGTGTTCCAGCTGTTCGAGGACGTGCTGGAGCACTACCAGCGCCGGTTCCAGCACATCCTGGTCGACGAGTACCAGGACACCAACCGGGCGCAGTACCACCTCGTCGAACTGCTGGCGGCTGGGCACCGCAACGTGATGGTCGTCGGCGACCCGCAGCAGGGCGTGTACTCCTTCCGCGGCGCGACGATCCGCAACATCCTCGACTTCGAGCACGACCACCCCGACGCGCACGTCGTGATCCTGGATCGCAACTACCGCTCGACCCAGACGATCCTGTCGGCCGCGAACCACCTCATCGCGCCGTCCGCAGTGAAGCGTCGCG
>PWTE01000338.1 GCA_003563915.1 Nitriliruptoraceae bacterium | reverse complement strand
GACCTGCGGAAACACATCCGTGTCGTGCCACGCCGTGTTGCCAGAGTTCCCTCCGTTCTCACCGGGACGTGTCCACACCGTGTCCACGGATCGACGGTGACCGCCATCATCAGCTCCTGCCGGAGCGCTCGTCCTGCCCGCCGGTCGCGACAGCTTCCAGAAGCCCTCGCGGCGACAGGACGGCGAGATCAGGCAGCTCGAGCGATGTCAGATCCGAGTCACCAGACACGATGGCGTCTACCTCGGCTGCGTGAGCGAGGGCGATCAGGTAGTCGTCGGTCGGGTCGCGAGAAACCCTCGACACGTCATCCGGATCGTCCCACGTCTCCCCCAGCCGCTCGAGTTCGACGACATAGGCCATCGCTGACTCGAGGTCGAGATAGCGACGGAACTTCTCTCGGCCGAGCACCTCGCTCAGCTCAGCAAGCAGTGCAGGCGACACGATCGGCACGATCAGCGCAGCATCTATCAGGTCGATGATCTCGGCGCTTGCACCCCCGGTGGAGATGGCACCCGAAACCAGCACGTTCGGGTCGACCACGACCCGCCGAGGGCTGCGGACCACCTACGCGGTGTCCCGGATCTTGCGTTCCGCACGGACGGCCTTGAGCTCGGTGATCGCAAGCTGCATCGCCTCGTCCTCAGAGAGGGACGCGCGCCTCCGCGCCGAGTCGAGGATGTCGCGCAGCCGTCCCCCTTCAAGCTGGCGGCGGAGAGCGTCAGCGATGACCTCGCTGCGCGGCTTACCCAACACCGCTGCCCGCTCCTCGACAAGCGCGAGGAGCTCGTCGTCCAGCTCGATCTTCAGCGTGCTCACCACGACACCTCCGACGGTAAGGCTACCTCCCGATCCGGCCCATCGGTTGGCTACCAACGATCGCCCTGGTCGCGGCGATCTCACTGACGAGCGAGACGCTTCAGGCGGTGTTGCCGCTCGGACGGACCACCAACATCGACGACGTGTTACTCAACGCGCTGGGAGGGATCCTGGGCGCTGGCGTCGCCAGCCTGGCGCTGCGCACGCGACGGCCATCCCAGATCCGATCCGGTGACGCCGTCCAGCAACAAGACGCGTGAGAGCATCCCGGCTACGACGACACGGCGTTTCCGCCCGGTGTTGCCGTGTTCTTGGGGTTGTCTGGCTGCTGGTCGTGTTGATCGTCCGGGGTCGGGGTAAACCAGTTGCGGGGCTGGTTCGTGTTCCATGGGAGTGTCGAGGAGGGGCGGGTGACGGTCATCGGTGCTGGGAGCAGCCGTGGGGCTGTGGTGCCGGTGTCGTTCGAGCGGTTCTACGCCGCGCAGTGGGGTCGGGTTGTGGCGGTGACGGCGGCGTTGTGTGGTGACGTCGGGGTTGCGGAGGAGCTGGCGCAGGAGGCGTTCCTGCGTGCGTACGGCCGTTGGGGTCGGGTGTCGCGGCTGGATCGTCCGGAGCTGTGGGTCCGGCGGGTGGCGTTGAACCTGGCCGTGTCGGGATTCCGTCGGCGTCGGGCCGAGGGCCGGGCGCTGCGGCGGCTCGGCGGCGACCAGCACCGTGCGGTGTCCGCGGATCTCGCGGCGGAGGTGGAGGAGTTCTGGGAGGCGTTGGGGGCGTTACCGGCCCGTCAGGCGCAGGCTGCGGCGCTGTTCTACGTCGATGATCTGCCGGTGGCCGAGGTCGCACAGGTGTTGGGTTGTGCGCCGGGCACGGTCAAGGCGCATCTCCATGCGGCCAGGCAACAGCTGCAGCACTCGTTGGACGATCTCGGGAGGGCGCACGATGGCTGATGATCGTTTCGTGCGGCTCGGTGCGCGGCTCGGCGATGAGCTGCAGGGTTCCACTGGTCCGCCTCCGGACCTCGCGCGGCTTGGTTCGCGGCGGGCGCGGCGCCGTACCGGGACGCTGGCGGCCGCAGCGGTGGTGCTGGTGGTGGTCGCTGTGGTTGCGGTCCCGCAGCTGCTCGGTGGGCTCGATGGCCCGACGATCGATCCGGTCGCTCCGAGCGAGGACCCGACCACCCCAGACGAGCCGGGTGATGGCGTGCAGGTCCATGATCTCGAGCTTGACAGCGACGTGCCGGTGCGGCTGCTGGCGGTCCGGTTCAACAACCCCAGCCTCGCGACCTTCGACCTCGACATCGGACAGGCAGCGGTGTACCCGCCGGGCAGCCACGGCCTAACGGGCGATGCGATCTCCGGCGCGCTGGTCGCGGACGATGGCACGATCGTGGTGTGGCAGGACGACACCGTACGGGTCTTCCCCGACCGGCTCGACGAGCCCAGCTTGGCGTACACCTCGGAACGGATGCTCGACACCCCCGGCGCGGCACCGGCACTGCGGGTGCTGCCCACCGGCGATAGCCGAGCGCTGTGGGTGGTCCAGGTCGGACCCTGCTGCCCCGATGCGATCGACGGGCTCGCGGAACTCGTCGATCTGCAGACCGGCCAGGTGCGCACCTCGGTGGAGTTGCCCCCACAGACCTTCCCGGTCGCGCTGCTCGGCGACGATCTGCTGCTCAACACCGAGGTCTTTCGACCGGGCGGCGACCCGGATGGCGGGTGGGTCGCCGATCCGGACAGCTGGCGGACCTTGCGGCTGACCCCCGACGGGCAGCTCCACGAGCTCACCGACGGGCATGCGCTCGCCACCGCCGGCCCCACCGTCCTGATCCGAACCTGCCCCACGCAGGCGACCGCAGCCGGCTGCCGACTCGACCTGCTCGACACCGCCACCGGGCAACGCAGGCCGGTCGAAGCTTACGACGACGCCACCCTGGACACCGCGGCCGGGCCCGCCGTGCCCGGTGACTTCACCCCCTGGAACGTCGTCGCACCCGACGGGCGCATCCTCATCACCCTCGCCACCCACGACATGCCCGACAGCGAGCCCAACTCGACCCGGCTGGCGGTCCTCGACCCCGACACGGGCGCCATCGCCGAGATCGCCCGCTACAACGGCGCAGCGCCACCCGCCGCCTGGGACCGGCAAGGCCGCCACATCATCCTCGCCGACGACCGCGACCTCACCATCATCGACCCGACCACCGGCACCACCATCACCCTGGACGGCGCCGTCCCCGACGACCATCACGTCGTCGGCACCGGCTGACCAGCACCAGCCAGCACCCCGAATCGACACTGCAGAGGGCACCCGTGCTCCGACGTCCAAACGTTGGCGGTGGCCGCCGCATAGGCGGTGGCGACCACGGGCGTTGCGCACCGGTGGTCAACGGGTGCCGTTCCCCGAGCGGGCACTCCGCTGGGTGCACGTCGTGCGTCGCGCCGTGTACGCTCCCTACATGAGTGGACAGCGACTGAACATCACCCTCGACGGCGAGCACGCTGCCAAGCTGGCGACGCTCGCGGCTCGGGTCCATGTCAACGAGGGCACGCTGGCACGATCGCTGCTCAGCAGCGCGATCGACGGGCTCGACCCGGACCCGGCAAACGTTGCCGTCCTGCTCGACGGTATCGACGGTGCGTTCGAACGCGCCCAGCTCGGGGTGGAGCAGGCGGCAGCCGGCGAGACCGTCGCGCTCGACGAGCTGTAGGGCGTGGCACAGGTCGAGCTCGCACACTCCGCCGTCGAGGATCTGGATCGACTTGTACGGACGCACTCGCTGCCAGGCGATACCCGCGAGCGTGTTCGTACCTCGCTCGAACGGCTTGGCCGGTTCCCGCGGCTGGGGCAAGAGCTCACCGGGCGATGGGAGGGGTTCCGGTTCATCCTCGGTCCCTGGCGCTGGATGCTGCTCATCTACGTCTTCGATGAGAACCGCGATCGCGTCGTCATCGTCACGATCCAGGAGGCGCGAACCTCGAGTGCGGCGACGGGTGGCTGACCCCGGCGTTGCGCAGCGCTTCCGCCGAAGCGCTGCAACGGGCGTTGCGTAGGGCCATCGCACCCCTCGCCGACTGCCAACCCTACGTCCGCCAACTCGGCCTCAGCCGCCCGACCTGCGACATGGGCAATCCAGGGCCAGTGGCCAGCCGGCCTGGTAGCTTGCTTCGAGGCAACGAGGGGGAACCGATGGACGGTTCGCTGAACCTGCTCGGCGGGGTGCTCCCTCTCGTGCTCACGCTGGGACTCGCACTTGTCGCGGTTGGGGCGCTCGTCACCGGGATCCGCGCTCGAGCCGGGGCGGTCCCCGAAGCGCCCGGCATGCCGGGGTGGCAGCTGACCCTGTTCGCCACGGTGATCGCGTTCATGTTCATCCAGACGGTCGGCTACGCACTCGCGTTAGTCCTCTGACCGCAGCACGAGCCACGGATCATCACCGGGTCAGCCGCGGGGCTTCCGACACGCACGTGGCACGTTCTACTTCCCCGTGCAACGGGCGTTATCAGCACCCATCTGCGTCGCGAGCGTGCCACCACCGGCCACCGGCGCGGCGTGATGAGCACCCGTCCGCGCGCATTCTCGGAGCTGGTGCCGCTCGTCGGTCAGGCGCGACGTCCGCCGAGCACGCCGGCCTTGCCCCACTCATCCTCGGTGTAGGTCGCGAAGAAGACGGTCACGCTCTCCGGCGGTAGGCCGTACGCGTCGGCGATGGCGTCGGTGATCCCGGTTAGCGCCTGCTGACGCTGTTCCGGCGTACGGCCTTCCGACTCCTGCACGGTCACGATCGGCATGATGTCCCTTCGGTGGTGATCGATCCTTCGACGGCACGCCGAGTCTAGGCAGACCACCCGGCCAGCCTCTCGCGCCCGCGGTCGGGCGGGACGCGGCACAACCCTGACCGGCACAACGGGCGTTGCGACCCGTGTCGAGGAGCGGTTGCCGTGCAGCGCTCTGTGCTGCACAATGTGTCGCATGGAGACTCTGAGCCGCAAGACCATCAACTTCGACCAGACCGACACCCCGGTCGTCGCGCCGTTCTTGGACGAGGATTCGGCGGAGCATGCTGCGCTCGAGCGGCTCGTCGGCGAACGGCTCGCGTCCGACTCGGCCGAACTCCGCGCGCTCGTGCTGCTCGGGGTCGGCCGCGTGCGCGAGGCGCTGCTCGAGGACGCCTACAACGAAGCTGTCGACGCTGGTGACTTCGAGGACACCCGCGGCTGGGTCGAGCAGACCACCCGCGCCCGACGACGCCGACGCGCGTCAGCGTGAGCATCGCCAACGAACTGCTGCGCGGCAGTGTGTGGTCGTT
>PWTE01000350.1 GCA_003563915.1 Nitriliruptoraceae bacterium | reverse complement strand
TGGCCGCAACCTTCGAGGACGCGCTCCGGCGCGCCCCAACGGCGGACATCAACCTGTTCGGCCTGCCCACCGAGATCGACTTCGAGGACGCGCAGCGCACCGTGACGCTGGTCGACACCGCATGCCTGTTCGTCCGCGGCTCCGGTCACGAGAGCGTCGTCGCCTGACGCGACCGATCCGAGCAACTCAGTCGTCCGGCGAGTCGGGACCGATCATCCTGCGGACCCTCACGATGTCGCCAGCCCAACCGCATGACCCGCACCAGACGTGGTAGATGCGTCGATCTGCCTGCCAGTACTCGGTTGCGATGCCGGACTCGTTGTCGATCACCGCACCGCAGTCGGGACAGTGACGAGGCAGATCGTGCAGGTGATTCATCCGATCGACATCCCACCGATCGTCCGCTGTCGAACGCGAGCCACGCGCCGGCTGCAGGACCGGGGTGACGCGCTGCCGCGCGTCACCCGCAGCCGTGCCAGGTGAACCGCTTGTCCCGCCAGACGCCGAACTCAGGACTCCACCTCCTCGAGCACCTGCTCACCCCGCGCGACGGCTGCCTGGACGTGGAGGTCCCGGAGGAACGCCTTCTGCGGGCTGTAGCGCATCGAGCCCTGATCGATCCAGGCGGTCGCGAACGAGTAGCCGGCGCCGAACTTGTCCCCTTCGATCGGGAGCTCGATGACATCGTGGGGCTCACGCACCACCCCGAGCGGGTCACGGTCTTCCTGGACCGCGGCGATGTTCTCCTTGAACAGCTTCCGCAGCTGCACGATCCCGACGTCGGAGGTCCCCAGGTGTTCGGCGGTCCGGTCGGTGATCGGTCCCTGCGTCACCCACGCCATGATGTCCTGTCCCTCGATGTAGTCGACGATGTGCTCACCGTCCTCGTCGATCCACGGGAAGACGTACGACGGGATCTCGTCCTGCTCTGGAAGGTCGATGCCGGACGGACGGTGCACCGTGTAGAGCATGAACCAGGTGCGGTCGTCATCGATCGGTACCCGGATCTGCATCTGGAAGACCCCGTTGCCGCCGACCCACATCTGGTAAGGGAAGACCAGCGGGTGTCCGATCCTCCAGTCGTCGCTCTCCTCGCTCTGTCCCTCCAGCACCCGTCGCTTGACGATGCCATGATCGAACAGGTCGAAGGCGGTCTTCACGTGCCGCTTCTGGAACTGTGGTGGCGCGATGAACCCCTTCTCCTCACCGAGGAAACGGAAGTAGTTGCCGTGGAGCCACTCGACGTGGTGCGGGTCGACCGCGTTCTCCATGATCTGGAGCCACGAACAGGGCAGCATCGTGTGTCCGATGTCGCGGACACCGTCCATCACGAACCCGTCGTACCGAGGTAGCTCTGGTGCCGGGTCCGGCCCGAGGTAGACGAAGACCAGTCCACCGAGCTCCTGCGCCTTCCCCGCGAAGCCCTCGATGCGGTCCTTGAACGTGGAGTCGTCCGGCTCGGCGGGCTGATCGACACAGCGACCCGCCGTATCGAACTTCCAGCCGTGGTAACCACAACGCAGACCTCCGGGCTCGACCACGCCGTACGCCATCGAGGCATGTCGGTGGGGGCACTTCTCCTGCATGACCCCGTACCCACCCTCAGGTGTCTTCCAGAGGGCGAGGTCCTCGCCGAGCAACCTGACCTTCTTGACCGGGAACCCGTCGAGGTCAGAGGCGAGCGCGATCGGATACCAGTAGCGCCGGAGCAGCTCACCCATCGGCGTTCCGGGACCGACCCGTGTCAGCTGGTCGTTCTGTTCCTGGCTCAGCATGTTCGAACCTCCTGGTGGGTCGTCGCTCAGGCGCGTTCGAGGATGGTCACGGTGCCTGCGCTGCCATCGACGCGGATCCGGTCGCCGGTCTTGATGTCGCGTGTCGCGTAGCCGGTGCCGGTCACCGCCGGGACCTGGTACTCACGACAGACGATCGCCGCGTGGCTCATCACGCCGCCGATGTCGGTCACCGTCGCCTGGATCCGAGCGAACACCGGTGCCCACGACGGCGCGGTGATCGGTGCGACGAGGATCTCTCCGTCCTCGACGCTGCTGATGTCCTCCGCAGAGATGACCACACGCGCGGGGCCTTCGACCGTTCCGGGTGATGCAGCCATGCCGGTGAGATCGTCGCTGCCGCCTTCATCGGCACCGAGCCAGGTCGAGACCGAGTCGGTGGTGATCCCCCAGAGCATGACGGTGAAGGGTTCGGTCACGACCTCAGGAGGACGACCGAGGGCCTTCGGGGGTGACCACTCCTTGAGTGCCTCGTAGATCCGGCGACGCTCGGCGAGCTTGGGGGGCCAGTAGTCGCGGCCGCGCGGGGCGATGTCCACCACCCAGGCCTTGAAGATGTCGTACAGGACGTCGTCGACCTCGTCGATCTTGAACATGAAGACATCGTCCTCACGCTCGATGATGCGTTCCTTCGCGAGCGTGGCGCCGAGCTCGCGCAGCTTCCGCCACCACACGGACATCGACCAGTGCTCGATGTAGAAGTTGTGGTTCTCGACGTACGGGAACACGGTCCGAGCCAGCCCGAGCTTCTCCTGGAACGCCTGCCGGTCCTCGTCGCTGCCGAGCAGTTCGGTGTACTCCTCAACGATACGGTCGCGCTCAGCCGCGATCTCCTCCGTCGGCCGCGAGATGTCCTCACCCGCTTGCAGCTTCGCGATGTAGTCGGCGATGAACCGGTAGGGCGTCTCCGGCTTGTCGATCCACGTGGTGTCGAAGTGGTAGAAGCCTGTGCCGTCCTGGAAGTTGAACCACGGCTCCTTCACCGCATCCCACGCGGCGATCCACTCCTCACCTCCGGGCGAGGACGCCAACGCCTGCTGGACCGCAGACGCGTCGCCAGGGTTCGCGAACGCGTCCGCCACCCCCAGGTCGATGGCCTTCTGCGCGAGGACCTTCAGTTCCTCGTTGGGACGGAACAGGTCAACGTCGATGCCCGACACCATCCGGGCGATCGCGAGGTCCGGGATGTTCGGGAACGCCTCCTTGCAGAAGCCGAAGAAGTCGAGGTACGCGGCGTACCCGAGGTTCAGGAACTCGAAGTGCAGCTGCCACACCTTCAGTGTGAGGTCCTTGAAGCGACGGTAGGACCGGAGCAGCTCGTAGCCCGAGGAGACCCCTCGCCCCTCGGTGACGACCTCCAAGTCCTCAGACTCCGGTAGCGGACTGAAGTCCAACGCGTCGAGCTCGGCGATGTTCTCCTTCACCTTGCCCAGCCACTTCTCGTAGAGCTCGTTCCAGTTCTGGAAGTAGTAGCCGGCACGCTCCATGAACATCGGGACGCGGCTCTCGATGACCCCACCATCCGAGAGCTCCACGGGAGAGAGGTAGCAGTAGCCGTTGAGGATCCGCGCGTCGACACCTTGTGATGGAGGCACCTTGAACACCCGGCTGTTGTACTGCGACAGCGACGCCAGGCACAGCGTCATGAGCGTGCCGTCGAAGGGGGTCAGTGCCCACCCCCAGTGCACGGAGTCCTGGAACCAGAACGCGTTGTCCTCATACTCACGACGCGCCTCGCTGAACACGTCCGCGTAGGAGTAGAGCTCCTCCCAGCCCTCCGCTCCTGCTGGCGTCTCGACCTCGAACGGACTCGGGAACCGATCCTGTGCCACTTGTCTCCCTCTCTCGAGCCGGTACGGCTCGCTCCCAAAGGTGTCTCCCCGTACGCCGAGACGACCGCGCCTCGACGTTGTGTTGCCTAGGTGTTGCTGGCCTCCGCCTCCTGCTCACTGGCCTCCGCCTCGTGCTCAACCGACTCCCCGCCTCCCACGGGCTCGGCCGACTGGCCGTTGCGGCTCGCGTGCAGGGGCGAGCAGAGCGTCGACACGATCGAGGCGATCGGATCGCCGCTCGACGTCGCCACCTTGGGGCGAGGCCGGTTCGACCAGACGGTCTCGGGTCGACTCTGGAGCAGGACGATGTTGTCCCCGTCCGGTAGATGCCGGTCGATGGCCCACTCGACATCCTGAGGCTGTCCGTAGTGCCGCTCCGCCCGCTTCGCCATCGCGGTCACGGCCCGGACCTCCTCGTCGGTGAGGCACGGAGCATCAGCGCGCTCGTCCTCGACATCGGCCATCTCTATACCTGCGCCGTTGACCCGGAACTCGACATGCTTGTGCGAGATCTTGCGTGAGCACACCTCCAGGATGACCTTGTCCACGAGGTAGTTGTCCGGCGTCACCTGACCGGAGACGACCGCCTCACCGAGCCCCCAGGAGGCGTCGATGGCCACCTTGGAACGGTCGCCGGTGGCAGGGTCGAGCGTGAATGCGACCCCAGAGGCCTTCGGGTCCACCATCTTCTGGACGCCCACCGACATGGACACGTGCACGTTGTCGAAGCCACGCTCGCGGCGGTACGCGATCGCACGGTCGGTGAAGAGGGACGACCAACACCGGCGCATGTTCTCAAGCACCGCATCTGCCCCCATGACCCACAGGAACGTGTCCTGCTGGCCTGCGAAGCTCGAGTCCGGGAGATCCTCCGCCGTCGCGGATGACCGGACGGCCACCGGCATCCGATCGACATCGCAGTACTCGCACAGCGCGTCGTAGGCCGTCGTCACCGCCGTGGCGACGTCGTCGGGAACCGGCTGGCTCTCGATCAGGTCGCGGACCTCACGGCTCACCGTCTGCAGACCCGCGACGTCTTCGGGATCGACGTTGCCGATGACGCGCTTGATCTCCTCGTTCAGGTCGGGTCTCGTGCCGAAGATGTCGTACGCGTCCGTCGTCACGGCGAATCCCGGCGGAACCGGTAGCCCGGCGTTGATCATGGACCCGAGGCTCGCGTTCTTCCCGCCGACGCGCACGCGATCGGATTCCTCGTAGCCGTCGAACCACGTCAGGTAGGGACTGGTTGGTCGGTTGGTCATCGACGTACTCCCGAACGTCGGTGCCGCGGCAGCCCGGCCCCGGGGGACCTCAGGGCAGGCGCGACACATGGCATCTTCTCTCTCAGTCACCAACGACCGGAACAGCACTCGGCTGCTCGGCCGTCGGCACCCACTGTTCGTCATGGCCCCAGGTCGGCAGCGCCTCGATGTCCGGCACGTGCACCTCCTGGACCCGGTTGCGGTAGGAGACGAGGGCTTCCTGGCCCCCCTCCATCAGCTTCACACGGACGTGCTCGGTGTTGTATGGCTCGCCGGGGTCGTAACCGAAGGCCGAGATCGCGAAGGCCCGGATCGGGCCCGAATGGGTCGCGATCGCGAGCCGGGCACCCGGGTAGTCGGCAGCCAACCGGCGGATGCCGGTCCAGAAACGCCGGACACACATCGCCGGCGGCTCGAAGTGCAGCATCGGGATCGTCAGCCAGTGCTCGATCGGGTCGGCACCGCCCTGCTGGACGCGCCAGAAACGATCGACCTCGACCAACCACTGTGGACGATCGCCGAGCGCCGTGCGTTCGAACTCCTCCAGCAGCGAGTAGTACTGGCGGAAGGCTCCGGTGACATCACGCAGTCCGTCCGGGGTCGCGACCCCGAAGTTGCGGAACTCGTTCATCGCTCGCGGATCGAGGACCTCGACCTGCTTCTCGAACATCGCCAGGCCGTCCGTGAGCCCGCGGTTGATCTGTTCCGCCGTCTGCGACGCACGGTTGGTGGCGGCGCAGGCGAGCAGGACCCGTTCGCCATCCTTGACCCGCTTCGCCAGCGTGTGGCCGTACGTGTGGGCCTGCCACGTGCCGAGCGGCGTGAGGCCTGACTCGGTCGAGTACCCCTGGGTCTCCCCGTGACGGATGAGGTAGATCTCGTTCGCGATCCGGGGTTTCGCACGCTCCGGCGCGGAGATCTCCTTGTTGCGGTTGTCCTCCGACAGCGCCTTCTGGATGCCGTGTCCTGCACGTTCCCACAGCGGAGGCTTCGGCTGGGTGATCGACCCCTCCTCGCGCCGTTCGCGGAAGCGCCGCAGGTAGAGCGGCATGCCATCGGCCGACACACCCCCTGCAACTCCCTCTGGGTCCACGATCCCCGGAGTGGCGTCCTGTCCGCCAACGTGACCGTTCCCAGAGACGTCGGGAACACCTCCCTGCGAGCTCGACCGCCCACCAGCTCGCTGTTGACGCTCGAGGTAGCGAGCCAGGTACAGCGGCGCCTCGTGCCGATCCGTGTGCGGCAGGGACGGTCGAACGGGGCCGGGCTCCTGTTCGCGACGGCTGGGGTCTCGCGGTGGCACGTCGCTCATGAGTGCACCGTGAGGAACCGCTGGTTGACGACGCCCTCGTAGTAGAAGATGGCACGTCCCATCTCCGCTTCGGTCCACGTCACCGGCTCGCGGTCAGGATCGGCCCAGTACCCGCCGGTGTAGACCTCGTTGCGGTTCCCGGCGGGGTCGAAGAAGTACAGGCCCCAGCCGCGGGTGGCGCCATGACGGGTCGGGCCGGCGTCGATCGGCACCCCGTGGTAGCTGCAGGTGTCAGCCGCCCCCCGCAGCTCGTTCCAATCGTCGACCCAGAAAGCGACGTGATGGAAGGCTCCCTGTGGTCCGGTGATGAACGCGATGTCGTGCGCCGTATGGGTCCGTTCAAGGAACGTGCACAGCTGGTGGCCGTCATCCCCCATCACCTGTTCCGTGAGGCGGAAGTCCAGGACCTCGCGGTAGAAGGCCGTGGTCTCGTCGACGTCCTCGCACATCAGGAAGATGTGATCCAGGCGCGGTGGGTGGATGCCGAGCAGGCCGTGAGGCTCGGGTGGCGGGTTGTGCAAGGGCAGGAGGTTGCCGACCTGGGTCATGCCGTGAACGAGATCGACGGTATGCCCAGAGGGGGCGACGAACCGGACCGTCTCACCGGATCCGGGCCCGAGCTCTCCGGCAGCGAGCCGCTTCGTGGAGACCCCCGCGGCTTCGAGCCGAGCCTGGTAGTGGTCGAGGTCGCTGGCCAGGTGCACCTTCCAGCCCAGCACCTCCAACCCGTAGGTGGGCGCGTAGGTGAGGATCAGGGAGTGATGCTGGTGCTCGTCCCAGCACTTCAGGTAGACGTGCTCGTGGTCACGGGCCGTCTCGATCAAACCGACCACCTCGGTGTAGTAGGCGGTCGCTAGTTCGAGGTCGGGGACGCGCACTTCCACGTGGCTCAGCCGCAGGATCCCGTGGCTGTCGGATGCGAGGGGAGGTGGTGCGTCGGTCATGTGTGCACCTTCATGAACCGCTCGTTCAGGTCACCCTCGTAGTAGAAGATCGCCTTACCGATGTTGTCCTCGGTCCAGGTGATCGTCGGGAAGTCGGGGTCGGGTCGGTAGCCGCCGGTGAAGACCTCGTTGCGCGTGCCCATCGGGTCGAAGAAGTAGATGGTGGAGCCGCGGGTGATCCCGTGACGTGTCGGCCCGACGTCGATCTGGATCGCGTTGTGCGCCAGCACATCAGCGGCTTTGCGTACCTCGTCCCAGTCATCGAGCCAGTAGGCGAAGTGGTGAAGCCCCCCGTTCGGACCCGAGACCACCGCCAGGTCGTGCGGGCTGTGCGACCGTTCCATCCAGGTGCCGATCTGGTGCCCGTCGCCGTCGAGGAGTTGCTCGGTCAGGCGGAAGCCCAGCACGTCCAGGTAGAACCTCGTGGCCTCGCCGACCTCCTCGGCCGTCACCAGCAGGTGGTCCATACGTGGCGGAGCGATCGCTCCACTGGCTGGTGGCGCCGGATGCGGGTCGGTCTTCGGCAGTCGGCTACCGAGCTTCTCGACCTCGTGGACCAGCTCCATCTCATGACCGGAGGGCGTCTCGAAGCGGATCGATTCGCCTTGGCCGACCTCCTCACCCCGTGAGACACGGTCCACGCGGTAGCCGAACCGCTCCACCGCCTGCTCGAGGCCATCGAGGTCGTCCTCGCGTTCGACCTTGAAGGTGAACCGGTCCATGCCGACCCGCGGGTCGTACCGGACGGCGAGCGAGTGATGGTCCTCCTCGTCCCAGCACTTGAAGAAGGCCCGATCGTCCTCCACGGCGACGCGGTCCATCCCCATGACCTCGGTGTAGTACGCGGTCGCGAGGTCGAGATCAGGGACGGTGATGTCCACGTGACTCAGTCGTAGGATGCCCACCTGCGCTCCTCAGGTTCGGCGATGCGGGTCTGCTCCAGCCGCTCCGACGACCAGCGACCCGTCGCGGAGGAAGCTACAGACCGACCCGGATGCGGGGAGCGTGTGTTCCCTCCCGCGGAACGACGGATGTTCCGCAGGGAGGGACGGTCCATCCTGCGGCGATGCGAGCCGTGGAGCGTCAACCCATCGAGGGCCTGAGGGAGGGACCGTGTCAGAGGATGCATCAGGAACCACGACCGGGCCCGAAGCCATGCGTGCAGCCATGGCGGACTACATCCACGCCGTGCATCAGGCGTACCTCGAGACCATCTCGGGACGCATCTCCACCGAGCGACTGGAGGAGCTCCCTCTCGTCTCTGGCCCGTTCACCGTCGCCGCGGTGGGCGCAAGCCAGCTCCACGTCATCGCCACACGGGAACTCGCGCTGCCGCTCGATGAACGCGAGGTCACCGTCCCCGGAGAGCTGGGGCCTCTGTCGTGGACGGTGCGGTTCCTCGATCCGGTGGTCCTTCCAGCACTCGGACTCCTCGACGATGCCGGTCCCACCGGAGGGCAGGAGATCCTCGAGACCCTCGGGGTGTCCTCCGTGCTCTACCACCTGACCTCGACCATCTTGGGGGCGCTGTCGCCACACCAGGCGACCCATGCCGGGGCTGGCCTGGCGAACGCCCACCTGCGGACGCTCGAGCGGAACGCCCGTGCCTGAAACGCGCCGGACCCTCAGCAGCGTGCAGAACGCCGCCCGCCTCCTGAAGACCTTCACCTCCCTGGACCGTGAGTTGGGGGTGACGGAGCTGGCACACCGCCTCGGCCTGGGCAAGTCGACCGTCCACCGGCTGCTCGCGACGCTCGCGGAGGAACAGCTGATCGAACAGGATCCGGTCAGCGGCCGCTACCGCCTGGGGCTCGCGGTGCACGAGTTGGGTGCCGCCGCCTCCACCGCGACCGATCTCCACGCTGCCGCCCTCACACCGATGAGTGTGCTGCGCGCCAGAACCGGCGAGACCGTGCAGATCGCGGTCCTCGACGGTCGCGAGGTGGTCTACGTCGAACGGCTCGACAGCCCGAACACGCTGGCGTTGTTCCTCGAGGTCGGGCGACGCAACGATGCCCACGTCACCGGTACCGGCAAGTGCCTCCTGTCGTTCCTCGATGAGGCCACCCTGGACCGGATGCTGGACGGTTGGGAACTGCGAGCCCAGACCCCTTCGACGATCACCGATCCGTTGGCGTTGAAGAAGGAGTTGGCGCGATCACGTCGACGCGGCTACGCGACGAACCTCCACGAGTCCGAGGTCGGCGTGATCAGCGTGGCCGGTCCCATCCGTGATGGACACAACCGGGTGATCGCCTCGATGAGTGTCGCCGGTCCCGCCGAGCGCATGGAGCCGGTGATGGAGCGCACCACCCAAGCGGTGGTCGAAGCCTGCGCGGTCACCTCGCGCCGGCTCGGCTGGACCCAGAACCCCCGTCCGACCTAGAGAGGTACGTCACGATGACCGTTGCTGAGGACGTTCGCGAGCAGCTCGCCGAGGCGCTCTACCGAGCCCGCCTCGACCGCAGGCCGATCCCACCACTGACGGAGACCCACCCCGACCTCGACCTCGGGGACGCCTACGCGATCCAGCAGGGCCTGGTCCGTCGACTGCAACAGGACGGTGGCGAGGTGGTCGGCTACAAGCTCGGGCTGACCTCCGCACCCATGCAGGAGATGCTGGGGGTGGACACGCCCGACTACGGCCCGGTGCTGTCATCCATGGTCCACGATGACGGTACGACGCTGCTGCTCGACGACCACATCCAGCCCCGGATCGAGGCTGAGATCGCCCTGGTCCTGCGTGCTCCCCTTGCGGGGCCCGAAGTCAGCACCCTGGAGGCGGGACGCGCCGTCGGGAGCGCCGTCGCGGCCCTCGAACTCGTGGACAGCCGTATCGAGGACTGGCGTATCGGACTCATCGACACCGTCGCGGATCTGGCCAGCTGCGCACAGATCGTGCTCGGGGCTCGTGAGGTTCCCGTCGACGGGTTCGACCTGCGCCTGACCGGGATGGTGGTACGCAACAACGGCGATCTGGTCGATACCGGCGCCGGCGCGGCAGCCCTCGGAGACCCGATCGCCGCGGTCGCCTGGCTCGCGAACACCCTGGCGCCGTACGACATCACCCTCGAGCCGGGCCAGGTCATCATGACGGGTGCCCTCCACAAGGCGTTCCCGGTCACGTCAGGCGACCAGGTGACCGCACGCTTCGACCGCCTCGGAGCGGTGAGCTGCCGGTTCGCATGACGCCGCCTGCCGAGCTGTCCCGTTCCGCGGAACCGACACCCGAGCCGGACCCGTCGACGCGTAGCGTCACGACGACCGTGGGAGGGTGCTCGATGCTGCGATGCGCGATCGTCGGTCCCGGCAACATCGGGACCGATCTGCTCGAGAAGCTCGTTCGAAGTGCGACCCTCGAACCCGTCGCTATGGTCGGGGTCGATCCGAACTCCGCCGGGCTCGCCCGCGCCAAGGAGCACGGGATCGACGCGTCGGCGGATGGCATCGACTGGCTGCTCGCTCGTGCGGACGATCTCGACCTGGTCTTCGAGGCCACCTCGGCGTGGGTCTACCGCCAGAACGCCCCGCGGTACGCCGATTCCGGGCTAACTGCCGTCGATCTAACGCCCGCCAAGATCGGGCCGCTGGTGGTTCCTCCGGTCAACCTCGGTGAGCACCTCGATGGACGGGATCTCAACCTGATCACGTGCGGCGGCCAGGCCACCACTCCGATCGTGCATGCGGTATCGCGGGTGTGCGAGGTCCCGTACGCAGAGATCGTGTCGACGGTCGCGTCCGTGTCGGCAGGGCCAGGAACGCGGCAGAACATCGACGAGTTCACCAAGACCACCTCGGCGGCGCTCGTCGAGGTCGGAGGCGCCAAGCATGGCAAGGCGATCATGGTGCTCAACCCGGCTGATCCTCCGATCCTCATGCGCAACACCGTGTTCTGTGCGCTGCCCGAGGGCTACGACGAGGAGAAGGTGGCCAGCTCGATCCTCGAGATGGTCGACGAGGTGGCCAGCTACGTCCCCGGCTACCGGCTGAAGAACCCCCCGGTGTTCGAGACGGACCTCTACGAGACCCCTGGCGGGACGGTCCCGGCGCGGGTGGTCGCGCTCCTCGAGGTGGAGGGCGCCGGCGATCACTTCCCGCCCTATGCCGGCAACCTCGACATCATGACCGCGTCGGCGGTCCGCGTCGGTGAGGCGATCGCCGCCGCACGTTCGGCGGAGGTACCCGTATGAGGCCGGCGTTCCGACTCACCGATTCGACCCTCCGGGACGGCTCCCACGCGATCCGTCACCGGTTCACCGCAGCGCAGGTCCGGGATGTGGTGACCTCGTTGGACGCGGCGGGTGTCCCGGTGATCGAGGTGTCACATGGTGACGGACTCGGGGGCAGCTCCTTCAACTACGGCTTCAGCGGCACGTCGGAGATGGATCTGCTGGAGGTCGCGGTTGCGGCACGGACCGACGCGAAGATCGCGATCCTGATGCTTCCCGGCATCGGCATCCGTGAGGATCTGCGCCGCGCCCGGGAGATCGGTGCCGATGTCGCGCGTATCGCGACCCACTGCACAGAAGCCGACATCTCGGAGCAACACCTCAGGCTCGCGAAGGAACTCGGGATGGAGACCGTGGGTTTCCTGATGATGGCCCACATGATCACCCCGGACGAGCTGCTCGAGCAGGCCAGGAAGATGGCGTCATACGGCGCGGATTGTGTCTACGTCGTCGACTCCGCCGGCGCCATGACCATCGACGACGCGCGGGCACGCGTGGCGACCCTGAAGGCTGAACTCGACTGCCAGGTCGGGGTGCACGCGCACAACAACCTGTCGCTCGCGGTGGCCAACTCGTTCGCTGCCTTCGAGGAGGGGGCCGACCAGATCGACGGTTGCACGACCGGGCTCGGCGCGGGCGCTGGCAACTGTCCGACCGAGATCCTGATCGCGGCGATGGAGCGCTCGGGTATCGCGACCGGGGTCGACCCGCTGGCGGTGATGGACGCCGCTCAGGACGTGGTACGTCCGATCCAGCCGGAGATGGGCATCATCGACCGCGATGGCCTGCTGCTCGGCTATGCCGGCGTATATGGATCGTTCCTCCTCCACGCGAAGCGCGCGGCAGAGAGGTACGGCGTCAACGTCAAGGACATCCTGCTCGAACTCGGTGAACGTGGCGTGGTCGGCGGCCAGGAGGACATGATCATCGACGTCGCCGTGGAGCTCGAACGGCGTGCCGATACCGCCCGTGCCACTCACACGGCTGCCGCCTCCGCTTGAAAGGCTCGGCCATGGACACCGACCGCTTCGCTGACCGTCTCGCCGACGCCGTGCGTGCCCGGACCGCGGTCGCCCCACTCACCGAGGAGCTCGACCTCACGGTCGATGACGCGTACGCGATCCAGGATGCGGTGATAGAGCGGCTCGGGGGACGCAGCACGGTCGCGAAGCTCGGTCTCACCAGCCGCGCGAAGCAGGAGCAGATGAACGTCGCAGAGCCGATCTACGGCTGGTTCGTCGACGGTTCAGCTACCGATATCGGCCAGCCCTTGCAGGTCGACCGGTTCATCCAGCCACGGGCCGAACCGGAGATCGCATTCCTGACCGCAGAACCGCTCAGCGGCCCTGGGGTCACGGCCGCGCACGTGCTGACCGCGACGGCCGCGGTCCTTCCGGCTCTCGACATCCTCGATTCCCGCTATGCCGGGTACCGCTTCACCCTGCCGGATGTGGCCGCCGACAACGCCTCGGCCGCGTCGTTCTGCGTGGGCGACCCGATCCCGGTCGCCGGGATCGACCTGAGACTGACCGGATGCGTGTTCGAACGCAACGGTGAGCTCGTCGCGACCGCCGCCGGTGCCGCCGTGCTCGAGCACCCTGCGGCAGCGGTGGCCTGGTTCGTCCGCAAGCTGCATGCACGTGGCCAGACCCTGCCGGCCGGGTCGCTGGTGCTCGCGGGCGCGCTCACCGCAGCGATCCCGATCACGACCGGTGACGTCGTGCGCGTCACCCTTGACCGCCTCGGGTCGGTGGAACTGTCATGCCGGTAGCGGTCGATGCGATCGCCGAGGAGCTCCACTCGGCACGTCGAGAGCGGTCCGCCGTCATCCCGCTCACGGAACGCCTCCCTGAGCTGGACCTGCCGGCGGCCTACCAGGTCCAAGCAGCCGGTATCCGGCTCCGTCAGCACGACGGCGAGACGATCGTCGGCGGGAAGCTTGGGTTCACCAGCCGGGCGATGCAGCAGGCGATGGGGGTCGACCAACCCAACTCGGGGTGGCTGACCGACGCGATGCTCGTCCATGACGGGAGGGTCAAGCTCGACACCCTCATCCATCCGAAGGTGGAACCCGAGATCGCGTTCCTGCTCGATCGCCCGCTCGCAGCCCCGGTCACCGCCGCGGATGTCCAGGCGGCGACGTGCGCCGTGGCACCCTGCCTCGAGGTCGTCGACTCCCGGTTCGTGGACTTCCGGTTCGCGGCCCAGGACAACATCGCCGACAACTCGTCGGCAGGCGCACTGGTCCTCGGGAACCCGGTGGTGCTCACACCCGAGCTGGATCTGACGCTGGTCGGATGCGCGGTCTGGGTGGATGGCGACCTCCATGCCACCGCGACCGGTGCCGCAGCTCTGGAACACCCGGCTGCTGCGGTCGCCTGGATGGCCAACCACGCCGCGCAGCCGCTGGAGGCCGGGCACCTGGTCATCTCCGGCGGGTTGACCGGGCCCGTCGATCTGAAGCCCGGCAGGGTCGTGCGCGCCGACCTCGACCGCATCGGCAGCGTCGAACTACGCGCCGCCTGACAGGAGCTGTCATGCCCATCGTCCACATCGACCTGATGACCGGCCGCAGCGAGGAGGCGATCGCCGCCATGATGCGCGAGGTCTCACAGGCCGTGTCCCAGAGTCTCGACGCCCCGATCGAGACCGTCCGGGTCATCGTGAACCAGATGCAACCAACCGAGTATGCGGTCGGAGGCAAGCCCTGGCCGGAGGTCGTCGCTGAGCGGCAAGCCACCGACCGGAACGACCACGCGTGACGACGCACCCCGGATCCGCGACCGGCTCCGACCCCCGGGAGGCACAGCTCATGGCAGACGACATCCGACAGGTCCAGCACTTCATCGATGGACGGTTCGTCGACGCGGCCGATGGAGCCACCTTCACCTCGGTCAGCCCGATCGACAACCAGGTCATCGCCACGGTCGCGGAGGGCGGCGCATCTGAGGTCGATCGCGCGGTCGCGGCTGCCCGAGCCGCCTTCGACGACTGGTCATGGATGGATCCCGCCGAACGGCGCAGCATCCTCTACCGCATCGCCGACGGCATCGATGCGCGCCAGGACGAGCTCGCCGCGTGGGAGACCCGGGACATGGGCAAGCCCATCACGGCGGCCCGCACCAAGGACATGCCCCGGTCCGCCACCAACTTCCGGTTCTTCGCCGACTGGGCCGAGCAGGTCGCGACCGAGACCTACGCGAAGCCGTGGGACGGCGTGCTCAGCTACACGTTGCGTGAGCCGCTCGGGGTCGTCGGATCCATCTCGCCGTGGAACTTCCCGCTGATGCTGCTCACCTGGAAGGTGGCACCGGCGCTCGCCTTCGGTTGCACCGTCGTGGCCAAGCCGGCGGAACAGAGCCCGATCACCGCTGGCATCCTGGCGGAGATCTGCGACGAGGCCGGCCTGCCGCCGGGCGTGTTCAACCTGGTCCACGGGTTCGGCCCCGACAGCGCCGGTGAGGCGATCACCCGACACCCTGCCATCGACGCGGTGACCTTCACCGGGGAATCCAACACAGGCCGAGCGATCATGGAGGCAGCCGCGCCCACGATGAAGCGGCTGTCGTTCGAGATGGGGGGTCGGTCTGCCAACATCGTCTGCGCGGACGCCGATCTCGACGAGGCCGTGGCCGGCGCGTTGCGGGGGATCTTCGTCAACCAGGGCGAGGTCTGCCTGGCAGGCTCACGACTGTTGGTGCAGCGTCCGGTCTACGACGAGTTCGTCGCCCGTTTCGTGGAGGGGGCCGAAGCCTGGCAGGTCGGTAACCCACTGGAGGAGTCGACCCAGATGGGACCGCTCGTCTCCGCGGAGCACCTCGACAAGGTGTTGGGTTACATCGACCTGGCCCAGGAAGAGGGCGCGAAGTTGCTGACCGGTGGGCATCGGATCACCGATGGGGACCTGGCGCAGGGCAACTACCTCGCCCCCACCGTGTTCGCCGAAGCGACCAACGAGATGCGTTGCGTCCGTGAGGAGATCTTCGGGCCGGTCGAGATGATCCTGCCGTTCGACGAGGTCGATGAAGCGATCGCCATCGCGAACGACTCCCCGTTCGGCCTGGCAGGCATGGTGTGGACCGAGAACCTCCACACCGCGCACCGGGTCGCGCGCGAGGTGAAGACCGGGACGATGTGGGTGAACTGCTTCTTCGTACGTGACCTGCGAGCACCCTTCGGGGGCTACAAGAGCTCCGGACTTGGACGTGAAGGCGGCGATCACTCCTACGACTTCTTCACCGAGGCCAAAGCCGTCGTGATGAAGCTCAAGTGAGTGCCAGTGCGTGACGCGGGTACACCCTGGGTGGACGCTGGCCCCGTGACCGACGTCCCCGACGGTGGCTGTGCAGCGGCCGCCGATGCGCGGGTCCTGCTGATCCGTCACGGTGACGAGATCCTGGCCTTCGAGAACCGGTGCCTGCACAAGGACACACCTCTCCACGAGGGGCACCTCACCGATGCGATCCTGGCCTGCCCCCTCCATCACTGGCGGTACGAACTCCCCTCCGGACGTCTCGTCGGACACTCGGTCGGCCTGCCTCGCGTTCCCATCCAGACCGACGGAGGTCGTATCCGGGTGATCCCACCCGAGGAGCCTCCAGCTTCCATCAGTGCCCTGCTACGCGACCACGCGCGCACCTGGTCGAGGACCGACAACTCGTCCCGTGACACTTCAGCAGGCCCCTATGGCGTCGCCAGCAGCTCATCAGCGGAGGAGACCTCACCATGACCACGGACCGTCGACTCCCCGCCGTCGTGTGGGACATGGGCGGGATCATGTACCGCTACTTCACCGAGCTCCTGCTCGAGCGTGCTGACCAGGAGGGATGGCCGCCGATCGCACTCGGTCCGACCGGTACCGTGCCCGATCCGGACTACGAGGCCCAGTCACGGGGCGAGATCGACGAGACCGACTACCTCGAGGTGATCCGCGAGCGGTTGGATGCCGCCGGGATCGATCTGGAGCCGACGACAGCCTTCGACTTCTCCGAGCACCTACGCCCGGCGACGTGGCAGCTCATCGAGGACATCCACGAGGCGGACCACCCTCAGGCGTTGGTCACCAACGACGCGACGAAGTGGCTGGGCGAACGCTGGTGGGACACCTGGGAGCCGGTGCGGTGGTTCGACACGATCCTCGACGTGCAGGAGATCGGGGTACGCAAACCCGCAGCCGAGCCGTACCTGATCGCCGCGTCTCGGTTGGGGTTAGACCCGTCGGACTGTCTCTTCATCGATGACATGCAGGTCAACTGTGACGGCGCTGAAGCCGTCGGGATGCGCAGTCACCGGTTCATGATCGACGATCCGCAGCGATCGATCATGACACTGCGGCGGCGGCTCGGTCTGCCCGTGCCATCCTCCGACCGAACCGAGGAGGCGTGCTGATGAACCCGGAGTCAGCCACCACGCGGCCGATCGCAACCATCACCCTGACAGGTGCGCAGAAGGCCATCGATGCGGCGCTGCGGGAAGCCGAAGGTCTCGGCGTCAACGTGGTCATCCACGTGGTCGACCCCGGAGGGCACGTCGTCGCCACCGCTCGGATGGACGACGCGCCCCTGCTCTCTGTCGGGGTCGCAGGGGACAAGGCCTGGACCGTGATCGCCTTCGGTGAAGCCACCGACTGGTGGGCGTCCGCGTTCGAGGAAGAGCCAGGGCTCACTGCACTGGCGAACGGTCGACCGCTGATGCCGGTACCCGGAGGGGTACCGCTCACCCTGGACCGGGAGAGGGTCGGCGCGATCGGGGTCAGTGGTGCCTCTGCCGCGCAGGATCGGCAGATCGCCCAGGCCGCGGCGCGGGCTGTCAGCAGCTAGTTCCTCGTCCGGTGGAGCGCGTCGGACGACGGCAGTCACTCGGTGAGCGCGGTCCAGACCCGGTCGACGCTCCCCTGCGGATCCCTGACATCGAACCAGACGGTCACCAGCCCGAACGTGCGCGCCCCCTCGATGTTCATCGGCTGGTCGTCGACGAAGACCACCTGTTCGGGCGGCAGCCCGAGAGCAGAAGCGCCGCGCTCATAAGCGCGCGGGTCGGGCTTGAGGAAGCCGGTCAGGGAGCCATCGACAACTCGTGCACCACCATCCAGGATCGGCATCGTTCGCAACCACTCGTCACCGTGGAAGTCGGCGAGGTCGTTGGTGAGGAAGCCAACGGGACGGCCGGTTGCGCGAGCCTTGTCAGCGAGCCTCACCGTCTCTGGCCGTACGAGTCGCTCGTGTGGCAGAGCGAACAGCGCCAGCATCATCGACCGCGTCTCCGGCTCCGTACCCAGGTGAGGAGCGACCTGCTCGGCACGGCGCTGCCAGTAGGCCCGTTCGGTCAGCGTGCCACGAGCCACCTCTCCGAAGTCGGGATCGCCCTCCGGATCGAAAGGCCCGCGGCCGCCGAGCGTCCCAGGTGACAGCTGACGGTGCGCCTCGGCGGTCGCAAGGAGCTCGAAGGGGGTGCGGATGACGACGCCACCGATGTCGAGGAGGAGTCCACGGTCAGCCACATCATGCTCCAGACTCAGGTGAGCCCGAGCCTACGAGGGGACCTCCTGGCCCGACGGGGCGTTCCATGGACCGGAACCGACGCCCTTGGAACCGATCACGAAGCGGTCTGCTCCGCGGAACTTTCCTCCGCAACCGTTCGCTCGGAGAGGTACCGTGCGCACGTGCCGCCTACGAGGGAGACGGAGGCGGTACACGCACGAAAGAGCCACGTGCGGGTTCCATGGGAGGGAGACCATGCCGATCGAG
>PWTE01000090.1 GCA_003563915.1 Nitriliruptoraceae bacterium | reverse complement strand
GCTGCTCGAGCTGCGCGCGTGGCAGGCCCAGCAGCCGCAGCTGCAGGCCATCCCGCCCGAGCGGGCGCTGGTCTTCCCCCGGCCTGACGGTGACGCCTGGCACCCGGACCACGTCACCTCAACCCTGCGCGAGCTCGTGCTCGCGAGCGGACTGCCCCGGATCCGGCCGTTACAGGATCTTCGCCATACGCACGCGACGCTGCTGATCGGTGAGGGCGGCGTGAACGTCAAGGTCGTCCAGGAACGGCTCGGCCACCACTCTCACTCCTTCACCGCCGACACCTACCAGCACGTCATCCCCGGCATGGACGAAGCCGCCGCCACCCGGTTCGACGACCTCGTGTTCGGCGATGGTGAAACCCAGCCTCCGTCAGAGGATCAGCGGTCGGCCGAGGCGCCGTAGGTGGCCGCCGTTCAGCCCACCGCCGCCGGCCTACTGCTCGGCGCGGCTCGGGTCCCGACCGGTGCGAGCTCTCGCCGAAGGTGCCAGCGAATGGCAACCCGAATACCGCAACGGTCGCGGGCAGCGTCGCGACAACGACACGTCAGACCTGGCTACCAGGCGGAGGCCTGATCGCCTGCTTGGGCAAGGTCTTCGACGGCCTTGTAGGCCGCGAAGTCCAACCCGATGTGGTCGGCGGCATCGGTCATCTTCTCGAGCCAGCTCTCCGCGTAGACGCCGGCAACGACCCGCGTCTTGCGCTCGAGTGTTGCCTTCGGTTCCCACGTATCGCGGATCCCGGGTCCCCACACGACGAGCAGCGGGATCACTTGGCGCTCGACACCGCGCGCAGACAGCTCTGCGGCGAGCTTCCCAGCTCGGCGTTCGGCCTGTCGGGCAGCACTGTCCAGGAATCGGCGGCCGCTGGGCGTCCACTTGGTCTCGATGGCGTAGACCCTGCCTGGGCCCACCGCGACGTGGTCGACGTTCTCCCCCTCGAGGAACACATCATGGATGACGCGCCACTTGCGCGAGTCCAGCTTGGCGAGCTCCTCAGCGGTCCACCGTTCGGCTTCAGGACCCATCTGACGATGTGCCAGCCCCTGTCCAATGACGAACATATAGCCGAACATGGGGACCGTGCCCAGAACGAAACCGGCCATGAAGACCGCGAAGAGCGGTGGCGCGGGGGTCCAGAGCGGGAGCGTGCCGATGGCAACCACGAAGCCAAGGTGGATGAGCAGCGGCCCAGAGAGCAGCTTCCAGTTCTTCTTCGCCGCCATCCAGGCTTCGCGTTGCAGCATCCGCCGCGCACGTTTCCCTGCTCGGCGAACGTCGCCGAGACCGTTTCCCCCCACCTCGGTCCCTCTCAGCGAAAGGTCAGCGCCACTGCGCTTGCCTTGGTGATCGGCAAGCATTGCCTACTTTCCATGCCGGAGACATCGGCGACGGCACGAGCTGCCTTGACCTAGGGTTGCGCATCTCTGGGCCGCGTCATCGTGTCTGACCCTGTCACCGGCATCGGCAGCCATTCCGTTGGGTCTGGAATGGCCGCTGGACCCGGGCTGGCCATGTCGTGGCTGTCCAGCCTGGACGACCCGGACGCCCGGTCGAGGAACCACTCCTATCGCTCTCGACCGAAGATCATGTCCTGGATCCCTGACCTCGGGCAACTGACGCCTGCATCGGAGCGCTCGATGGGTTCGGCGCGGGTCTCGATACGTGCTTGGCTCGGTGTCGTCCCAGGGGCGACGCCAAAGATCTGCGTGGCCCACATGGCCCCATCATTGCGACAGACGATCCCCACCCCCATCGCCGAGTAGTCCGGGCTGAGGATGTTCTCGCGATGGCCATCAGAGCGCATCCACCCAACGTGGAGTTCATCCGAGCTCGTGGGTCCCATGGAGATGTTCTCCCCCGATCCAACGAAGTCGGGGTGCGCTCGGAACTCCGGGCTGGAGTGCTCGTAGGTGGTCGCGATCATCTGCTCCGACCAGCGTCGCGCGATGTCGGCAAGGCCCTCGTGCCAATCCAAGGGTGGAAGGCCCCGCGAGCGGCGTTCGTCATTGACGCGGATGTACACGTCTCGAGCGACCGCATCCGCCTCGATCGGATCGGACCAGCCGATCCGGCCCGAATCACGCTCGATCGCTGACGGTGACGTTGGCAGGAGCCAAGAGACCACGGGGAACGCCAGCAGCAGGCCCCCGAAGACGAGCCATGCCTTGACGTTCTTCTTGTCCACGCCCCGCCCCGTGTCACCAAGCCGCCGCCGGTCCCCCTACATCGGACCGCCGGCTGCACCCTGCAGGTGCGCACCGATTCTAGTTCACGCTAGGTGGTGTAGCCCCGAGGCTCCTCAGCGGCAGCATCGATGGGAACCGCGGGGCGTTCGTCGCCCTGGAACACCTCGGACCTGTGCCAGCCGATGTGGTCGATCGCGGGAGTTGGGAGGCCAGACTGCGGCCGTCCGAGGGGTGCCCCCGCGAGATCGATGATCAGCTCACGGGCCCGCCCACCACCGTGGAAGCGACGTGACACGGCGATGCGAAGGTCCTCGCTGACGCCGACCACGCCGCGATCCAGCGCCCGATGATGCAGTGCGCACAGCGCGAGTGCATTGTCGATGGCGTCAGGTCCGGCGTACGCCCACCAGCGGATGTGGGCTGCGTCTAGGCCGACGCTCGCTGCGTCAAGCTTGCCGTCGTAGCCGCACATCGCGCAGCGGTACTCGTAGGCACGGAGCACCTCGATGCGGAAGTCCGGATCTCTTCGCTGCCTCGTAACGAGTTGGAGTGACGTCCGCAGGCCCACCGCATCGCAGATGTCCTCGTGCAGCGACGGCGGGAACTGGGACGTCAACAGATCGCCTGCGATGCGTTCGAGTAGCGCGCTGTTGCCTGACAACGTCTCAGCTACCTCAGCGGTGAAGCCGCCACGAACATCCTCCCTGCGCAAGCTGGAGAGGCGAGGGTCGCCGGCGGAGGTCACCTCGACGGGGTGGCTCGACTCGATCTCCCAGATTCCCTCGTCACTGCTCAGCCGCCAAAACGGGTACTCCGGTCGCTGACGTCCACGCGGATGGCCGTACTGCTCGAGGAGGCGCCGGAGCGGCTCCTCAACCTCGACGAACGACACAAGTCGCTCCTTCCCTGCCTGCAGCCGCCCGAGAGCCAGCAACAACAGCAACGGCTTGTGGGGTGCTCGGTGCTCACCGGCACGCCATCGACGGATGCCGCTGAAGCGCCGCAGTACCTCGTCGTCGTTCATGTCCACCCTGCCGCATCGTCCTCCGCCGCCAGAAGGACCTGATCGGGCTCTCCCAGCCCGCCGAGTTCGAAGACGGTGGCGACCTCCTCGAGGGTGAGGGACCGGCCGCTGACGATGTTCTGTGCGAACGCGATGTCGTTGGCACGCAGCTCGTCCAGGGTGACGGGCCGTTCCAGCTCGGTGATCGACTCGAGGTGGATGACACCGATCCGCCCGCCGGGTTCGATGTTCAAACGGCGGTGGAGTTCGTGCAGGTCCCCCACACCGAGCGACCGCCCGTGGCGTCGGAACAGTTCGGAGGCGTACCCCACCTCGTAGTCACCGGGGTAGACGGAGTAGCCCCGGATCGCTCGGAGCTCTTCGGGGACCGACGGGTCCTTCACGAGGTGGAAGAACACACCGCCGGTCGCGAGCGCCTTGAAGCCCTTGGTGTTGCGCCGCCAGAACAGCGCACGATCGGTCTGATCGCGAAGCTGGAGCTGGAGCTCCCACCAGTCGTCGTTGGTGATGCCGATGTAGCCGGGCGCTGCGCGGGTCGTGCGTCGTGCCAACATGCCCACGAGCTGGCCGGTGCTGGCCTGCAGACGGGTGAGCCTCTGGCGGTCCTCGCGCTCGAGCACTCGCCGGTCCCGTGCCCGCTGGCGGTAGCGGTCCCAGTCGCCGCTACGACGAAGCACGTGTAGTGAGGTGCCTTGGTCCCACACGAGCTCGTAGCGCTCCCGCTGACTGTCCGCTTCCACCGAGGGGTCCGGGAAACGCAGCTCCTCGTACTGCTCGACGTTGGTGGTCCAGGCCGGTCCGGTGAGGTTCGCGGAACCGGAGATGGTGCGCAGCTCACCGGTGCGCTCGACGAGGTACAGCTTGGGGTGGAAGGTCGACGCCGAGACCGCACCGTCCGGAACCACACGCACGTCGATACCGGCGTCCTCGAGCTGCTCGACCGCGAGCGGATCGCTGATCCCGAACCCCAGCCCGATGACCGCGCGGCTACCTCGAGGTGGCTCCAGCTGCAGCAGCTTCGACGTACCGGACGACTTCGCGTACGCCGCGGCGAGGTGAACCCGGTGGGCGCCGTCGAAGGCCTCACGCATGCGGTCCTGCAGCGCGACCTGCTGGTTGAGCCCCGGCTCGTACCTCATCCGCTCCCCACCTCGGGAGGCAGAGGCTAGGCGAGCTGCCCGTCGCAGGCCGGCCGCGTCACTACGCTCACCGCCAGACGATGGGGGTCGAGGTGGCAGAGCTCTATTGGGGTCCGACGAGCGGGTTCGTCGAGCACACGAAACACAACGAGATCGCGGAGCGGCTGCGCACCGCCTTCTTCGACTACTACGGCTGGAACCCGCCCGAGAGCGAGGTCCGCTCCTGGCGCAACTCGCTCAAGGCGCTGTCGAACGCGATCGAACTCGGTGGGTTGCTGGATCACGGGCTGCTGCTCGAGTACCAGCTGCCGCTGACGTCCAAGCGGCTGGACGCGATGATCACCGGCCACGACCGTGACGGCCGTCCGGCTGCCGTGGTCGTCGAGCTCAAGCAGTGGAGCGACGACGTCCAGCCCTCACGCGTGGAGGACATGGTCACCGTGCGCTACGGCCACGGGCTGAAGGAGACGTTGCATCCGTCCGCGCAGGTGGGGCAGTACCGGCAGTACCTCGCGGATGCCCATGAGACGTTCCACGACGGCAACGTGCAGTTGCGGGCCTGTGCGTACCTGCACGACTTCGCCCACGACGACCAGTCCGAGCTGCTCGCACCCCGGCACGCGAACCTGCTGGGCGTCTACCCGCTGTTCGCCGGGGATCGGATCACCGAGCTGGTGGGTTTCCTCGACGACCACCTGGGTGACGGTCGTGGGCTGGGGGTGCTGCGTAGCGTGCGGGAGGGCAAGTACCGCCCGCACAAGAAGCTGCTCGACCACACCGCAGCGATGATCAAGGGCGAGCCGACCTACGTCCTGCTCGACGAGCAGCAGGTGGTGTTCAAGTCCACCCTCGCGAAGGTCGCCGAGGCACGCGACCTCGGCACGAAGGCGGTGTTCGTGATCCGT
>PWTE01000066.1 GCA_003563915.1 Nitriliruptoraceae bacterium | reverse complement strand
CGGCACCGGCGGGCTAGCGACCAAGACCGTGCTGGAAGTCCACGTCCTACTACGCCAGATCCTCGACGACGCGGTCACACGTGGACTGCTGAACATGAACCCAGCCCGTCAGGCCGTCCCACCCCGGCACCGTCGCGACCAGCACCGTCGCCGCATGGCCTGGACCGCCCACGAGCTGTCCACCTTCCTCGCCGCGATGGCCAAACACCGCCACCACCGCACCTGGTGGTTGGCAGCCCACACCGGCGTACGCCGCTCCGAACTCGTGGGGCTGCGGTGGCGTGACATCGACCTCGACCATCGGCGCCTGTCGATCACCCGCACCATCGTGGCGGTCAACGGCCGCAAGCAGCCCTCCAACGGCAAGACCGTCAACGCCGCTAGGACCATCGACCTCGACGACCGCACCCTCGCCATCCTCGCCTGCTGGCAACAGGATCACGCCGAGCGGTTCGGCCGGGTGGACCCCGACCGGGGCCTGGTCGTCCGTGACGACGGTCAGGCGGTCAACCCGCAGTCCGTCTCGCAGGGGTTCGACCGTGCCGTGGCGCGCACCGACCTGCCCAGACTGTCGTTACACGGCTTGCGGCACACCCACGCCAGTCTCCTGCTCGGGGCCGGTACCACTCAAGGTCGTGTCCGAACGGCTCGGGCACTCGACCCCGGCATTCACGATGGCGACCTACCAGCACGTCCTGCCCGGCATGCAGGCCGAGGCCGCGGCGACGTTCGCCAGCCTCATGGACGACGCCGAGGAGTGAGCGTTCTACCGGCAACCGGCCGGTAGAACAACCGGTAGAACAAACGCAGACGGCCCCGTACGGGGCCGTCTGTAGTAGCGGGGGCAGGATTTGAACCTGCGACCTCCGGGTTATGAGGCCGCTGATGCCGCCGGACAGCATTGACCGAGACAGTCATCGAGGCACGTCCAACGCTGATGTCCGCTCCTCTACCGGTGCCGCGTAGTACCGGCGCTTGCGATCCTGCGGGCTCGTTCCAATCTCGACCACCAACCCTAGAGCTCGACCAGCCCGACGTCTAATGGGCGTGCGGTGACCCACCCGACTGCTGCTTTGGTACCCGGCCACACCGCTCGCTCCCGCAAGCCGTACTCGCTTGGCTGGCGTGTCCACCGCATGTCACCGAACCTACGGCGAATGGGTTCCTTCCGTGCTTACCTCGCAAGAGGCGTGGGGTCGACGAGTCGGGCGAGCTTGTCTGGGTTGTTGACCGCGTAGATGTGGGAGATGCGGCCGTCGGCAATGACGAGGCTGATCGCAGCATGGAGTTGGCCGTCGAGATCGATCCGCACCGCTGGGGCGCCGTTGATCCAGGTGATCTCGCCGTGCGCGTCAGGAGCAGCTTGGAAGAGTGCGGCGATGAGGGTCGCTACCTGCTCACTCCCGGTGACCGGCTTGCGGATGGCCGACACGGTGCCGCCGCTGTCGGCGATGGCGACGACGTCTGGCGCGAGCACCTCTAGGAGGGCTTGGACATCACCGTTCTGGGCCGCCGCCAGGAACCGTTCGATCGCGGCGCGCTGCTCGCTGGTGCTGACGTCCATGCGTGGGCGTCGGGCGGCCACATGTTTCCTGGCCCGGTGCGCGATCTGGCGGACCGTCGCCGGGGACTTGTCGAGGATCCGGCCGATCTCGTCGTAGGGGGTGTCGAAGACCTCTCGGAGCACGAACGTTGCACGTTCTTCGGGTCGGAGGGTCTCCAGGACGGTGAGCATCGCGACGGAGACGCTCTCGGCCAGCTCGACGTCGTGGGCGATGTCGGGGCTGGTGAGCACCGGCTCGGGAAGCCATGGCCCGGTGTAGTCCTCGCGGCGCCGGCTCAGCGTGCGCAGCCGATTGAGCGCCTGACGAGTCACCATCCGGATCAGGTAGGCCCGGGGGTGGCGAACCTCGGCGTGATCGGCGCTCGCCCACCGCAGCCAGGTCTCCTGCAAGACGTCCTCGGCGTCGGCGGCCGAGCCGAGCATCTCGTAGGCGACGGTGAACAGCAGCCCGCGGTGGGTGATGAATGGATCCTCGTTCATGCTGACGAGCGTAGGTCGCTGCTCGGGGTCGCCGGGGGTGGCACCACACAGGAATCCGAGAAGCCCTGCGACGTGACCCCTGCGGCGGTGTGGACCCGGCCGGTGAAGTTCGCCGGCGCGATGTAGGCGGTCAACTCCACCAGCGCAGGCGCACCCAGCTGCTCGAGGAGCCGTGCGGACAGCTCATTGGACACGGTCGGCACCGTCTGGCTCATCGCTTCGGCGTACTCCATGCCGTCCCGTTCGAGCGGAGTGAACAGCTCCGACTCCCGCCAGCGTGGCACCTCGCGTGCCTTGTCGACGTCGAGTCCCTCGTTGTACGCCTGGAAGTAGCCGAGGTCGAGGCACATGGAGCACCCGACCAGGCTGGCCACCTCCATGTGCGCGAACGACTTCAGGTTCTCATCGCAGTCATCGCACCGCTGCCCCTTCTGCACGATGCCGAAGTTCTTCTTCAACACCTTGCGGTTGTGCCACATCGCCGCGAACGCTTCTGGTAGGTCCCCGAGGCGTCTCCGTGCCAGGCGCGTGACCGCCGCCCCGAGCATGCCGGTCAGCTCGGCCTTCGGAATCCGAGTGTCGTTGGCCACGTCCTCTCCTGACGTCGATGACCTCCCATAAGACACCCGTCACGACCCGTTTGTGACGCCACCGCACCGCACGCGACGCCAAGGGGACGCCGTCCTCGTCCTCGGCCAGCCCTCGCCGTGGCCAGCGTCGGCGACAAAGCCACCACGCGGGCGGGTCGAAGCTTCTCCAGTTCCTGCGGAGACGACCTCGATGTCGCCGTCGGTTACGGCGAGCGCGGTGTCGTCGTCGATCGCGCAGAGCAACATCGAACCCTCCGCGGTGACGACAGATGGGCGCGTCGAGGTAGGTGCCGGTGTTGCCGACGAGCGTGATTGCCCCGATGTAGAACTCCGGCCCATCGGCGTAGTGCTCGCGGGAATCCTCCAACGACAGGTGAGGCTGTCGGAAGTCCGCGGTAGGTGAGTCGGCCGCCGCTGACAGCGCGGCTGAGTTCGATGAACGGCATCGGAGATCCTGTCGCAACCTGAGCTCGGAGGCTCGATCGGGTTGTGAGCAGCGGATCAAGGGCTCGCCAGCAGCGCATCTCGAGGGGAGCAACGCGACGACCACGTAGGGTCAGGTTGCCCGCCACGTTGGGGGCGTGTCACCGGTCGTTCACGGTGACCTCGCCACCGCCCGTGCGCCGAGTTGCCGAGTCACCGGTAGGCATCGTATGGACCGGATCCTGGCAGGCATCACGGCAATGGCTTAGCGGTCGGTGGGAAGGCCAAGTCGTTCACCGGCGCTAGCCCCGATGCTCGCCGCGGGCGACTCTCCGGTGCACCCACACCGCCGCGATCACGAAGGCTGCACCAGTCGTCCAGTGCATCGGCGCCAGGACCCACCCGGTCGCCCGGTCGTGCGAGGCGTCCAGTGGTCCCCACGCGGACGCCACCGCGAACACCGCCGCCACCACCGCAAGGATGCGCACCCATCGAGAAGAGCGCCTGGCTGCCACCACCAGCAGCAGGACGCCAGGGGCGTAGTAGGCCAGCGTGGTCAAGGCCACCTTGATGGCATCGACTTGGAGGTCCTGAGGTCCAAGGGATGGGGACACGACGAAGCTGGCATCCGTCATCCGTCCGAGTCCGTACACACCGATGTTCGCCAGCATCGCCGCGAGAACGCTGACTGTGCTCGCGCGGAGCGCGAGTCGTGTCGGTGACGGCGATGTTGACGTGGCCGAGGGCGTGGAAGCGGTGTCCATGGGTCTTCCTCCGGATCGGGGGAGCGGCGGACGAGTCCGGACGTGGCCGTCCCGTGCCATCAAGACACCGCGGACGGTGGGTTCGTGACACCCAGGTGTTCGACTGTGGCGACAGAGCGGTCATCGTCGACAGATCGCCCGGACGTCGACTGCCCGGACCGCGTCAAGGCTCAGAGCCGACTCGGCTGCCCTCCCGTCTTGGCGGTACCAGCCAGCCGTCCGCCGATCGGCGACGCCTCTGCCTCCGGCGCTTCACGTCACAGCCTTCCGAACCAGTGCATAACCGCCTCATGGCTATCGGGGCCGCTATGGGCGGGGCGGCACCGAAACCGTTGCGCCCGATGGCAATCACTGCGGTGATGACCTTCAGACGCCGGCGGCTTGCTTACCCGACCCCGAGCTTCGCCGGCGGCGATGTACTCGCACGCCAAGGCGGGAGACACCCGATCGGTCGCGCCGTCACGCCGCCGCTCCCGGTCCAGGTTCCTGCATCAGGTTTGCATATCGCTGGCGCGGCTGATCGCCCGCCCGGAGCTGCGCTGGAGTTTCTGGCGGCCATTCGGCGGCCATCAAAAGGAGAAACCCCCGAATTCGGGGGTTTTCCCAGTAGCGGGGGCAGGATTTGAACCTGCGACCTCCGGGTTATGAGCCGCAGTCAGGCGATTTCGGCCGATCTCGCCCTGTCCCGCCCGATCCCGGAAACCGCCTCTGACCAGGCATTAGGCGGAATCTCTGTCTCAGCCGTTTCGGGCCGTTTCTGTCGCTCTCGGAGATTTGGGCACCCATGCGGCACCCATAGATCGGGGGCTCAACACCTGCGCGGCTGCCATCCGCGGGCCATGTGATCGTCATGTCGACCATCGCCGAGCCGCTGGATCCCAGGAGGCTCCAGGCTCGAGCGCGTCGTCCACGACGGGGTCGACGAACGCGATGACGTCGGTGATCACCTCCGCCAGAGTGGCGGGAACGTCGGTGTCGAGGCCGGCTCGGGTGATGTAGCGACGCCAGCCGTCCTGGCGGTCGGTTGCCAGCGTAGACAGGACCTCACTAAGTCGCACCAGCGTCACGTCACGGTGATCATCGGTCGCAACCAGCGCCTCGCGCACGGCACCGATGACGATCGGGTGGCGACCGGTCAGCAGCCACACGTCGGCGAAGTCACGGTCTCGGGTCGTGGTGTCACCGCGAGCGATCATGGTGACGAGCTTCTCGGCCAGCACGGTCGCCAGCGGATAGCCGACGATCGTGAACGGTTCGTCGAGCAGTGCCGGATAGCTGACCTCGACGGGCGCGGGGGTGACCGGGTCGCCGACGTTGACGTCGACCTTCAGCGCGAGTTCGGCGGTCGCCACGCTTGCGGGCATCGCCACTCGAACCGCGGCATAAACGTCCTGCTCTCGGATCATGTGGGTGGTCAGCTCGTCGGGTCGAAAGATGACACCGTCATCGACCTCGATGGCAGCGATCTCGGACACCACAGCGCTGACGGACTCGGCGTCGTTGGTGATCGCCAAGCCGAGCAGGTCGACGTCACGGGTCGGACGACGCTCGTCGAACGCCGCCAACAGCATCCCGCCCTTGAGTACGAACCGGTGCCGAAACTTCGAGATCGACAGGCGGTAGAGGAACCGCTCCAAGACGTAGAGCACCAGCAGTTCGTCAGTACCACGCGCCTCGGCACGGGCCTTCCTCTGCAGGTCGAGGTAGACCCGGCCGGCGGTCGTGTCGCGCGCCGGCCGGGTCATGCCTGCAACACCTGCAGAGCATCGGACAGAGGCCCCCAGGCGTGCAGCGTCTGGGCGACCTCAGCGAGCCGTGCCAGCCTCGGACGGCTGCGCAGGTACTGGCGCAGCGCTGCGTAGGCCAGGTCCTCCCCGACCAGATGCCGCAGCCGGAACACGTCCGCGACCGTGCGTTCGCGATCGGAGATCCAGAACCGCTCGCCCACCTTGCCGACCACCTTCTGCCGCCCCAGCGCGAAGGTTTCAGCGGCGAACACGTGCACCTGCGTCGGGGGGTAGTCGATCAGCGGCCGGTGGGAGCCTGCCGGGACGGCGACGTGCACCTTGCCAGGGATCTCGTCGGTCAGGTCCCAGTAGGCCAGCGCTGACTCCAGGCAGATCATCCCGTCCGGCACCCGACCACACACCGCCACGAAGTCCACGTGTTCGAGGTTCTGGTCGGCGAGTTGGAACAACCCGCGTGACAGTTCGATGATCTCGCCACTATCCCGCAGGGCATACAGATCTCGCCACGACACCCCGGCGCTGACGGCTTCTCCAGATCGGAACACCGGCCCGAGGTCACGCAGCGACTCAAGAACTCTCAACGACACCATGGATGAGATTCTACATCGGTCAGGGCCGACCATGAAGGAATTCATACGTCGCGCGGGCTGCCCTTCCGCGGACATCAGTAGGTGGCCGATCCGGACCAGGCTGCGGATGCACTCGACCTGCGCCCAACCGACGGAGGCGCGAACGTCGTGCCGCACGCCCAGCAGCAACGCCCATGATCAGCGGCGTGCCTGGCGGGCCTGTTGCGCGCGTGGAGGCAGGGGCGCACCGATCCGTCGGGCGAGATCATGGAAGCCCGGGTGGCCGGGCAGTCCCGCGAGGCTGTCGTGGACGAGCTTGCGTGCGGTCTCGTCGTCACCCCGTCGGTGGGCGAGCTGGGCCTGCAGGAAGGTCCGCTCGGGTCCGGCGAGGGCGGCGTGGCCGACGAGCCGGTCGAGCAGATCCTCGTCCTCGGAACCGACCAGCCGGTCCACCAGCAGGGCGTGCCACTCCGCGAGGGCACGCGCCCGGGCCGTGCGGTCGTGGCCCGCCGATCGGGACCCGTGACGAGGCGTTCCGGGTGTCCGATCGGCCGCCTCGTCAAGGACCTCGAGGTAGCGAGCCGCGAAGGCCCGCCAGTGGTCGGGGGCCTGCAGCATCCCCTCGAGCACGCTGGCCAGCGACGTCTCCTTCTCCGCGACACTGCCCCAGCCGTAGCGGGTCCACCCGTGCCCGGTCTCCCAGCGCAGCAGCTGCGGAGCCGCCTGATCAACGAACGTCGCGAAACCGTGTCGATCGCGGACAGCGCGCCACAGACCGGCGACCGCGTCCGACACCACGAACCCGGCAGCCTGCATCGGATCTTCCGACCGGAAGTACTCGAAACCCTCACTCTCACAGGCGAGGTCGACCAGCAGCTCCACCGCGGCAACGGCGGGGTCGACATCGTCGCCTGCCAGGGCCGCCTGGGCGTCGGCCGCGAGCCGGCGGAACGTGAACCGCCAGCGGGTCCGTTCCCTCGGTGACACGCGCCGATCACCCACCAGGTAAGCGCCGGAGCGGGCCAGCGCGACGAACCCACGGACCTCCTCGAGCACCTCCGTGGCTGCAGGGGGCTCGACCTTCCGAGCTCTTTGACGGGCTTGCCCGTCAGGGTCGAGCTGGCCCTCGATACGTTCACGCATCGGCCCGGACCCGCGCCAGTACAGGGTCCACAAGATCTTGCGGAGCTGGTCAGCGTCGTAGTCCGCGATCTTGGCGTGGAACTCGTCGCGGTTCATCCGGTGGGCAGGCATGCCGCGGACGCTACCCCGTGCGATCATGGCGTTGACCCCTGCCACGTGAGCAAGCTGTGCCGTCAGGCGCTGGCGGCGATCCGCGGGTTGACCGAGTCCACCCCGACGAGTCGAGTAGACCCGCACCATGCGGTGACGCACTGCTCGACGCGGGTCTTCTGTGCCTCGCCGTAACCGGCATGTCGCAGCAGGGACAGCTGCGTCCATGCCACGACGACGACCGGCCCCGCACATGTCGTGCACGCGGGATCACGGATCGCCGGCAGCATCTCCATCGAGGCACCTTCGTCGAGGTTGCCCCACCCTCGCAGTTCCGGTGGCCGGAGACAACGAACCGGTGTCGGCCGGAGGTCGTCCGCGTTCCCCGACAGCGGGGCGGGCCGAGACGCCGCCGCGGTGGCCGATGCGGAGCGTTCCCGGGCTGCCTGGCACGACGTGTCGCAGGTGCTCCGTAGTCTCACGACGGTCGTGCCCATCAACCTCACGCACCAGGAGCCGCCGGAGTGCAACGCCCCTCCTCGGACAACGCCGCAGACGGCGTGGTCTCCCCCGCCGCCGCAGTGGCCGTCCACACGCTGGACCACCGCCTGCGGCTGTTCGGCTGGCTCAGCGGTCCAGATCGCCAGCTGTACCTGTGGCTGCTGCGCATCTTCGACCGGGCCCGCCGGACCTACGAGGTGCGGCTCACCACCGAGCAGGTCGCGGCCGCGCTCGACGAGCTCACCGACAGCGACCCCACGATCCCCCAGGCGACCGATCTGCCTGGCAGCCTCGACGCGCTCGTGGACTGGGGTGTGCTCGACCGCAGCCAGGACAGCGGCCGGGTCAGCAGCATCGCCGAGTACCGCCGTCGCGCCTCGGTCTACCAGCTCACCGAGCTCGGCTTCGTCGCGCACAACGCGGTGGAGCGGGTCATCGCCGCCCGGCCCGACGAGGCCCAACTCAAGGCGATCGCGCTCGGCACGATCCTGGAGGACCTCGCCGCGCTGAAGGAGGCCAACCTCGCCGGCGACCCGGTCGCGGTGCACCGCCTTCTCGACCGCCTGCACGGCGTGCTCACCGACCTCGCGGACCGCGCCGCCCGCTTCTACCTCGTCATCGGCGAGCTCGCCCGCACCGAGGAGGCCCGCCCCGAGACGTTCCTGCGCCACAAGGATCTGCTGCTCGACCACCTGCGCACGTTCCACGCCGAGCTGTCGCGCTACGGCCCCCTGATCGGCGCCGCGGTGGTGGGCGTCCGGGCGACGGGCGAGGACGGTCTGGTCGACCTGGCGGCGCAGGCTGACCCCTCCCCCTTCGCGACCCCCGTTGAACGTGCGGCGCGGTGGCGCGAGCACTGGGACGGCATCGTCGCCTGGTTCGTCGGCGACCACGAGCAGACCGCGACGATCGACCGGCTCGACGCACGCACGACCTCGGCGATCGCCGACCTCGCCTCGCTGCTGCGCCAGGTCACCGAAGCGCGCCGCTCCGGGGTCAGTCGCGACGCCCAGCTGCGCGAGCTCGCGGCCTGGTGCTGGTCGGCGCCGTCCGACGCCGACGCGGCCGCCCTGTGGTCGGTCGCCGCAGGGGTCCGCTCGGCGCGCCACCTCGCCATCGCTGCCGACGACCCCGAGGTGACCCGTGCCGACCGCAGCTGGTGGCAGGCGCCCCCGGTGCCCGTCTCCACCACGCTGCGCGAACACGGCCGGGCACCCAGCCCGGGCCGGCCCGCGCCCCTGCCCGACGACCGACTCGCCCGCGAGTACGGGCGTCGCCGTCAGCTCGCCGAACGCACCGCCCAGGCCGAGGCCGCGCGCAGCCTGCTCGCGCAGCCGCTGCACGACCGGGTGCTCGCCGACCACGAGGTGGCACTGCTGCTGCGGTTGCTCGATCGCGCCCTGCAGACGCGGTCGGTCACCTCGGGTCGGGTTCACGCCGACTCGAGCGACGTCGGGATCCGGCTCCGCCTGCGACCGGACGCGCAAGGCTCGCGCGTGCGCACCCCATCGGGGGTGCTCACGCTGCCCGACGTCCGGCTGGAGATCGAGGAGGTGTTTCGATGATCGCCGAGGAGGTCCGCGACACCGACCTGGCCGACTACCAGCGCGCCGTCCGCACCCTGCTGATCCATCCGCTGGTCACCACCACCTATCCCGACCGCACCGCGTTGCCGCTGGTGCGCCGGTTCTCAGGCCAGCTCACCGACGACCTCGGCGCGCTCGCCGGCTACCGGCTGGACCTGTCCGCCACCTGCGCGCGGCTGCTGCGGCCCATCGACCGGTTGGACGGCACCCAGCGGCTCGTCCGGCGTCGCGACCGCAAGCCCTTCGACCGGCGGCGCTACGCCTACCTGAGCCTCGTGCTCGCGGCCCTCGGCCGTGCCGGCACCCAGGTCGCGCTCACCGAGCTGGCGGACGCGCTGAAACGTCGCGCTGCGGAGATCGAAGGGCTCGGCTTCGATCCCGACCAGTACCGCCACCGGCTCGCGTTCGTCGACGTGGTCCGCCACCTGATCGAGCTGGGCGGCCTGCGCGAGGTGGAGGTGTCGACGGTCGACTGGGTCCGCGACCCGGACTCCGGCGAGGCGCTCTACGACCTGGACCGCGACGTGCTCCACCTCGTCGCCGTCCCACCGCGGGTGCTCCAGCACGTGCCCTCGGTCCGTGCGCTGCTCACGACCGACGGACGCAACGATGGCGCCGACACCAGCACCGCGGCGCGCCGGGCCGCGACCCGACGTCGGCTCGTCCGGCTGCTGCTCGAACACCCGGTGGTCTACGTCGACGACCTCGACGACGGGGCACGCACCTACCTCGTCCAGCAGGGGCGGGCGCTGGCCGACGACCTGCACCGGCTCACCGGCGGACAGCTGGAACGGCGAGCGGAGGGCAGCGCGCTGATCGACGCCACGGGTGGGTTCAGCGACCGCCGGTTCCCCACCGGCGGGACCGCGTCGCAGGTCGCGCTGCTGCTCGCCGATGCCATGACCGCCGCTGCGGGTCTGGACGGCGATGGCCAGGTAGCAACCGCCACCGTGCCGCACGAGGACGACCGCAACGCGGCGATGTGCGACCGGCTCGACGCCGCGCGACCGAACCCGCCCAGCCTGCTCGCCGACGACGGGGAGCCATCCCCGTCCGCAACGTGGACGAGCGGGCCCGCACCCGGAGACAACGACGACCTCGCGGACCACGACATCGACGCGAAGAACGGCGACCGGGCCCGTGACAGCGAGCAGCGCCGCCCGGCGCAGGGACCGCTGTTCACGGACGCCTGGCTGGACGAGCGGGTCCGGGGGCTGTGTGCCACCCACGGTCAGCGGTTCGCCGCCGACCTCCGCGACGACCCGGCGGCGTTGACCGCTGCGGCGCTGGAGGTGTTGGCCAGCTTCGACCTCGTCCGTGAGGTTCCCGGCGGGGTCGTGGCCCGCCCCGCGCTGGCCCGCTACCGCGACCTCGTCGTCGAGGTAGCGCCGGCCCCGCAAGGCTCGCTCCTGGAAGCACCGACCGACCCGACGATCCCCCATCCCGTCCCAGCTCCTGCCGACGACCATCCCGAGGGAACCCCATGACCGCCTCCACCTCCCCGTCGCGCACCACCGCGCGCTTCCGCCCCACCCGCGCCGGGGTCGTCGGCCTGTGGGACTACAGCGACGCCGAGTTCGCCTTCGCCGACGGCCGGCTCGTGCTCCGCGGCGCGAACGGCTCGGGCAAGACCAAGGCGCTGGAGGTGTTGTTCCCCTTCGTGCTCGACGGCCGGCTCGATCCCCGCCGCCTCGACCCGTTCTCCGGCGAGAACCGGACCATGAAGGCGAACCTGCTGTGGCGTGGCGGGGAGACCGACCACGGCTACGCCTGGCTGGAGTTCGCGCTGGCCACGGGCACCGGCCCCGCGGGAACCGACGCCACGGGCAACGGTGCCAGCGGGAACGGTGCCAGGGGCAGCGGTGCCGCGGTCCGCTACGTCACGGTCGGCGTCGGACTGCAGGCCCAACGGTCCCGCCCGAGTCCGCGGTCGTGGTTCTTCGTCGTCGAGGGCCGAGTCGGCGAGGACCTCGTGCTGGTCGATCCCGACGGCCGCCCACGCACCCGCAAAGGTCTCGCCGCCGACCTCGGTGACGGTGTGGTGATGGACCGGGCGAGCGACCATCGGCGACGGGTCGACGAGGTGCTGTTCGGCCTGGGGCCGGAACGCTACGAGGCGATGCTCGACCTGGTCCTGACGCTGCGCCGGCCCATGCTCGCCAAGGACCTCGACCCGAAGTCGCTGTCCGAGACCTTGAGCCGGGGCCTGCGTCCCCTCGACGAGGACCTGATCGAGCAGGTGGCCCGCTCCTTCGACGACCTCGAGGCGGTGCAACGCGACCTGGACCGCCTGATCCACGCCGACGAGGCCACCGCCACCTTCGTGACCGACTACCGCGGCTACCTGCGGACCCAGGCCCGCCACCGTGCCGATCGCGCGATCGAGGCGCTGGCCGCCCACCGGTCCGCGGAGCAGCGGCGCGCCGCCGCGGAGCAGGCGCTCGACGAGGCCCGGGCCGAGGAGGCCATGTCCGAGGCCGAGGCCAGCGCGACCGACGAACGACTGGCCGCCGGCCGCGCCCGCCGCGACGCGTTGAAGGCCACTGACGCCTTCCGGACCGCGGGACAACTGCAGCACCTCGAGCAGGCGGTCCAAGACCTGGACGGCGAGGTGGAACGTGCCGAGGCACGCGCCGGACAGGACGAGCAGGCCGCGACCCGCGCGGGCGCCGAACACGACCGGGCCGTCGAGGACCGCCGCCGCGCGGACGCCGAGGTGGCACGCCTCGTCCCGCGGGTGCAGGCCAGCGCGACGGCTGCCGGCGTGACGTGGAGCGACGACGAGGCCGCGGCCGACCCGGACGAGCTGCGCCAGCGGGTCGGGGGCCGCGCCGCCGCACGCCGCGCCGACCTCGACGCGGTCCGGGACCTGCTCGACGCCCTGCTCGAGGCCGAACGCCGGGTCGTGACCGCCGACGAGACGCGTGACGCCGCGGAGACCGCAGAGAGCGACGCGCGCGAGCAGCTCGACGCTGCCGACCGCGCCGCCACCGACGCCCGCGAGGCGCTGCACCGCGCGGTCGATGACTGGGCGACCAACAACGGCGAGGTGGTGACCACCGAGGACGCCGACGCGATCCGGGCCGCGATTGACCAGCTCGGTGACGAGGGCGCACCGACCCTGGCGGAGGTGTGGAGCGCGCGGCTCGAACCGCGCCGCTCGGCGGCCACCACCGACCGTGCGACCTACACCGCGGCAGCTGCTGCCCTCGCCGAGCAGGTCGCGGCGCTGCGCGAACGCCGCGACGCCATCGCCGAGGAACGCGACGACGCCCCGCCCCCGCCGTCGTGGCGCACCACCGATCGGCAGGACCGTGCCGGCGCGCCGCTGTGGCGCCTGGTCCGGTTCGCCGACGACCTCGCCCCCGCACGGGCTGCGGCCGTCGAGGCGGCGCTCGAGGCCGCGGGGCTGCTCGACGCCTGGGTCCGGCCGGACGGGCGCGTCGCCCGCGACGAGCACGACAGCTTCCTCGTCGTCGACCGAGCGCGCACCACCGGCACCCCGACCCTGGCCGACGTGCTGGTGCCCGAGGAACAGCGGCACGTCGACCCGCAGGTGGTCGCCGCCCTGCTCACGGGCGTCCGGCTGCGTGACGCCGCCGAGCCGGACACCGACCACGAGCCCGACCAGCCGTCCGACGGGGACCACGACGCGGGCGCGACGGTGTCGTTGGACGGCCGCTACCGGCTCGGCCCGCTCGCCGGACGCCATCGCGTCGACGCGCCCCGCTACATCGGCGCGACGGCACGGGCCGCACATCGGGCGGAACGGATCGCCGCGCTGGATGTGGAGCTCGCCGAGTTGGATGTCGAGGTGTCCCGTACCCGGGAGCGACTCGCCGAGGTGGAGGCATGGCTGGCCGCGGCTGAGCAGGCGACCGCGGCGCTCCCCACCACCTCGACGTTGCTGGCACGGCTCCGGGACCGGGACATCGCCGGGGGACGCCACCAGCAGGCGCGCCAGGCACTCGCCGACGCCACGGCCAGCGCCGAAGCCGCCCGGCGGGCCGCCAACGACCGCCGCCAGGCGTTCCAGGGCGCCGCGCGATCGCACTCGCTTCCCGCCACGCGCGAGGGGATCGCCGAGGTCGCCGCCGCGCTGGGCCGGTTCGAGAGCGACGGCGCGGAGCTGGTGGCTGCGGTGGGGCAGGCCGTCACGTGGGCGCAGGCCGAGTCCGCCGCCGCTGAGCGGGTCGAGGTCGCCCGCTCGACGGCGGACGCGGCACAGCGGGACGTGCGGGAACGGCGGCAGCGACGCGACGCCCGGCAGGTCGAGCTCACCACCCTGCAGGAAAGGATGGGCGCCGACGTCCAGGCGGTCCTCGCCGACCTGCGGGCCGTGGAGGACGACCTCCGCGCGGCCGAGACCGCCCGCACCGACGCGCAGGAGCGGATCCGTGCTGCTGCGGCCGCACGCGGGCAGGCCGAGGGCGAGGTCCGCGCCGCGGGCGAGTCCCTCGCAGCGACCGGTGAGCGCGTGCAGGCCGCCCACCACCGGCTGAGCGTCCTGGCACGTGCCGACCTGGCCGGGCCCCTGGGCCTGGAGGTCGCGGACGACGCCGACGAGGACGCACTGCTCGACGCGGTCGACCAGCTGGTCGTGGGGGTCTCCGGAGCCGACGAACGTCGCAAGGCCGCGCAGACCCGCATCACCCGCAGCCTCGAGGAGCTCGACCACGCGCTCGGCAGCGGGTACCGCCCGTCCTGGGACGTGCAGGACGACCTCATCGTGGTGACGATCGCCGACGACCTGGGCGAGCGGTCGGTGGCGGCCTTCGCCGACGAGTTGGCCGGCCAACGCGCCGACCAGGAGGCCCTGCTCACCGCGCGGGAACGCGCCGTGTTCGAGGATGCCCTGCTCACGTCGGTGTGCGGCCAGATCCACGACCGTATGCAGGCCACCCGCGACCTCGTGGCGACCATGGACCAGGAGATGCGGGCACGACGCCTGTCGTCGGGCCAGACCGTCGGCGTCGCGTGGCGCGCCGACGACACCGCGACCCCCGAGTGGAAGCAGGTGCACCGCCTCCTCGACCAGGACCCGGCGCACTTCGGCCCCGACCAGCTCGATGCGCTGCGCCGACACTTCTCGACCGAGATCAAGACGGCACGCGCTGCCGACCCCCAGGCGCCGTACCGGGAGGTGTTGGCCGAGGTCCTCGACTACCGCCGGTGGCGCCGGTTCGAGCTGTTCCTCGTGGAAGCCGACGGCTCGCAAGCGCCCCTCACCCGGGCCCGGCACGCCCGGTTGTCGGGTGGCGAGAAGGCCGCCTCGCTGCACCTGCCGCTGTTCGCGGCGGCGCATGCGGCCTTCGCCGCCGGCGACCCGACGTGTCCCCGGCTGCTCGCTCTGGACGAGGCGTTCGCCGGCATCGACGACCAGGGCCGCTCCGAGCTGCTGTCCCTGTCGGTCGCGTTCGACCTCGACCTGTTCATGACCGGCTTCGACCTGTGGGCGGTCGACCGGGCGGTGCCGGGGGTCGCGCACTACGACCTGCTGCACCTCGCCGACGACCACGCCGTGTCCTCGCTGCTGGTCCTGTGGACCGGCGAGGAACTGATCGAGGGACCGGACGCCGAGCTGGCTCTGGCCCAGGCGTGGCAGGGCTCGTGACCTCACCGTCGGGCGGCGACGCGCTGCCTCCTCGACTCGGAGGAGACGGGCTCGCTGACCTGTGGGACCGCTGCTGGCGCGCGATGGCGCGGGCCGGCCCGAACGACTGGATGTCCGTCACGCTGCGTGTGCCGCTCGAGCGCGACGACACGCGGCGAGCGATCTCGGGCATCCTCGGCCGGCCGATCCGACCCGGCACGGCGGCGACCACGGTCCGGCTCGGCGAACTCGACCAGCTGCTGTTGCGGGCCGACGACGCCTGGGACCTGCGCACGGTCGTCGAGCACCGGCACGGCCCACTGCCCGACCGTGCCGCGGACGCACAGGAGCAGGCGGACGCGATCGCGGCCGCCCGTGCTCACGCTCGATCGCTGGCCCCCGACGAACCCTGGGTCGAGACGTGGCTGACGGACCTCGACCGCGGCATGCTCACCCGACTGCACACGCGCGGGGAGCTCGAGCTGCTGTCGACAGCAGCGCGCGTCCTCGCCGAACTGCCGGCCGACGGGATCCCGCTGCCGGCGCTCGCTTCGCACGTCACCGGGGACACCAAGGCGCTCGGATCAACGACGCTCGCCGGGCTGGTCCTGCGCGGGATCGCCCGACGGCTGGGCGAGCCCGCCCCGCGTTCGACGGCCGAACGCCGGGCGCTGTGGGAAGCGACAGGGGTCGTCCCCGACGACCTCGCCAGCCAGGTCCTGGTGCTCAACCTCGCGCCGACCGGCAGTGCGCTGGCCGGCTGGTTGACCGAGGCCACGGCAGCGGGGCTGCCGTTCCGGATCACCCTGCAGCAGCTAGCGCGCCAGCCACTGGCTCATGGTGAGCCCGGTCCGGTCTTCGTCTGCGAGAACCCGGCGGTGCTGCGTGCCGCGGCCGAGCAGTTGGGCACTGACAGCGCCCCGCTGGTCTGTACGGAGGGGCGGCCCTCGATGGCGTGCTTCCGGCTACTCGACGGACTGGTGGCTGCGGGCGCCGACGTGCGCTACCACGGCGACTTCGACTGGCCCGGACTGCGCATCGGCGCCTCGCTGCTGGCCGCTACCGGCGGCCAGCCGTGGCGCTTCGGCGCCGCGGACTACCTCCGCGCTGTCGAGCAGGTCGACCCCCGCTCGCCGCTCGCCGGTCCCGCCGCCACCAGCCCGTGGGACCCCGATCTCGCCCGCACCATGGCTGACGTGGGCCGGACGGTCTACGAGGAGGACGTGCTCGACGTGCTGCTCGGCGACCTCGCTGGATCGGCCCGGTGACGGGTGCGCCTCATGACGAGACCCCACCGGCGGCCGAGACGCTGCCGGTCAGGTGAAGCTGCGATATCAAGCACCATCAGCGTATGCATCCTGTGGTAGTCTTCATGTATGCGCACCTCCGTGATCTTCGACGACGAGCTCGCAGCCGAGGCACGCGAGCTCGGCATCAACGTGTCCGAAGCCGCCCGAGAGGGGCTCCGTCAGGCGATACGTCGTCGTCGGGCAGAACGGGACCGTGAGGCCTACCTCGCCCACCCCGAGACCGAAGATCCCGACTGGGACGAGGCAGAGTCCTGGGGCGAACCGTGAGACGTGGGGAGGTCTGGCTCGCCGAGGTGGGGCGCAAGCCACGCCCGGTGCTGATCGTGACCCGGGATGAGGTGCTCGACGTCCGGGCCAACGTCACCGTGGCCGAGGTCACCACCCAGGCCCGCGGGCTCGCCGTCGAGGTTCCGATCGACACCGACACCGGGATCGACCACGCGTCGGTCGTCAACTGCGACGGCCTGCACACCGTGTCCCAGCGCAGCCTGACCCACCGACTCGGGTCCGTTGCTGTCGACAGCCTGGAGCAGGTCTGCGGCGCCCTCGCCATCACCTTCGGCTGCGACCGGCACTGACCGGAGGTGACCTGCCCGGTACTGACTGGCTACCAGCGCAGCTCGTGGACCGCCTGGGCCGCTCGGCTGCCCTCGTCGCGGTCGCCGTCAGGCGACCATAATGGTCGTCAAGTATAGGCGACGTCTGTTATACTCATGCCATGAACTGGGAAGACCTCCTCCTCGAAGCGGGCATCGAGCTTGATGGTCGCCTTGCTCAGGGCGGCACGGCGGACGTGATCCTCTTGACCCCTCAGGGCCCATGGGCCGTCGAGGTGAAGCGCTACGCGCGTAGACCTCGGCCTCACGAACTTGCCGCCGTGATCGCGCGGGCTCGCAGCAGTGACCACCCGCTGCTGCTCCTCGCCAGTGAACTCAGCGAGAGCAGTCGGCAGATGCTTGCCGACGCTGGGATCTCCTTCATCACCCAGCATGGCGGCATGCTCAGCCTCAGAGGGGAGACGCTCGCGCTCGGTGACACGGACTCCCTCTCGTCCGCCCCAGACGCGTCAGTGGCCGCTACGGAACATCTTGAGCTCCCTTGGCGAGGTCGCAGCGCCTTCCAGGTGCTTCGGCGGCTGCTGCAGCATGAGGCGCGACCTAGCCAGACGATCCTGGCGGCCGAGGCGCACGTTTCGCAGCCGCGCGTCAGCCAGGTTCTGGCCACCCTCGCTGACCATGACCTGCTCGGCGGTGACGGGTGGCTCTCCCCGATACAGCGAAGCGCTCTGCTTGACTTCTGGATCGCCCGATACCCCGGCCCCGGTGGCATCACCACCCGCTGGTACAGCCCCCTGCCGCTCCGCGAAGCGGTCGCGGCGGCTGCCAGGGTCGCCGGCGAAGCGGCTGCCGAACCAGCACTGTCCAGCAACCTCGCGGCCGATCACCTCGCACCCTTCGCTCGCCCGACACACGCGACGCTGTACGTCCGACAGCTCATCGACCTCAGCGTCGTCCAGATGGTGCGCACCCCCGAGCCCGATGTTGCCTCCATCGAAGTGGTTGTGCCCGAGGATCCGACGGTGTGGAGGCCACACTCCGACGCGCCTCACGCCAACCTGGGAGGCACCCGTGTCGCACTCGCGGACACGTTGCAGGTCGCCTGGGACATCGCTCGGGTCGGTGGGCCGGATGCACGCAAGCAGATCGACCGGCTGCTCGAGCGCACGTTGCGCCGCACCGTTGAGCCGGCCTGATGGCCGGGATCGAGGTCAGGTCGCTGTCCCGTGCGAATGACCTGTCATTGGTTGCACTTGCCGACCTCGCTTCCGCCGCCGCCGAGGCCGGCCTCGACCACCGGGTCATAGGAGGCCAGATGGTGACATTGCATCTCCACCTGGTCGGCGTGCAGCATCAGGTGCCCGAACGCGAGACCGCCGACGCGGACGCCGGCGTGCCCCGTTCGGTCACCCACCTCGACGAACTCACCGCTCTCGTTGAGGCCCTCAAGAAGCGGCTCTACGAACAGGTCCGGGGCGATCGCTTCGAGCGGCCCGCTGACGGAGCGATCATCGACCTGCTGGTTCCGAGCTACACCTCGCGACGGCGTCACAACGTCGTGG
>PWTE01000223.1 GCA_003563915.1 Nitriliruptoraceae bacterium | reverse complement strand
TTGAGACCGTGACCGCCTCGCTCGGGACGTCGAGGGTCAACCTTGACCGGGCCCTGCAGTTGGCCGCCGACCTCGAGGACGAGGAGCTGCTCCGGCGGATGCGGGCCGGCTCGTGACGCTGGTGGACGCGAACGTCCTGCTCTACGCCGTCAACACCGACGCGGACCGCCACGTGACCTCTCGCCGTTGGCTCGACGGAGCGCTGTCCGGTCGGGACACCGTCGCTTTCGCCTGGATCGCACTGCTTGCCTTCGTTCGGCTCGTCACCAAGCCGGAGGTCTTCCCACGACCCCTCACCGTGGACCAGGCGATGGACCGTGTCGACGCCTGGCTGTCCGCCGCCCCTGCCGTCGTGGTGGAGCCGACCGTTGACCATCCCGCCATCCTGCGACGACTTCTTGTTGACACCGGCGCGGGGGGCAACCTCGTCAACGACGCGCATCTCGCTGCCCTGGCGATCGAGCATCGCTGCGTCATCGTCTCGTGGGACCGCGACTTCGGGCGCTTCGGCGACGTGCGATGGCAGACTCCGCTGGAGCCCACCGACCCGACTCGCTGAGCCGTCTCGGAGTTTGCATCCCGTCGAGGCCCGACCTGCAGCCATCGGGCCCACGCGGCCCCGCTGCCGGTTGACGGGCCAGCCAAGGCCAACTCCTCACCCCGATCACTGCGGACAGCGCCCTTGGACAGCCTCAACTCCACCCGCCCGTGACGGTACGTGCCTGGCACCTGGTTCGAGAACCGCAGCCTCGCGCGAACCATCCTGCCCGGGACCCTTGAGTCGCTGCGGTACTCCGAGTTCTGGCCACCGGCGGTGACTGGCAGGAGGCGACCACCCCGAGGAATGCGCCGCTCACGGCGACTCGTCGCCTGTGCTGGCGAACCCTGCAGGATCAACAGGCCGCAGGTTGGGATGCAGAATGGTCGTAGTACACTAGCTACTACGCGCGCACGGAGGTGGCTGATGGCTCGTGTCGACGAGCTTCTCGCGATCCTCGACGGCCTCGACGACTCGGAGAGCACGGTCACCTCGTTCCGCCAGCCGGCTGCGCTGCGCGACGCGGTTCGCCTCGCCGTGGAGCTGGGGCTCGCTGGCAGCCCGAACGAGGTCGCGGTTGAGGCCGTGCGAGACCGGGTCGAGGCGTTCGCGCACTTCCTGGCGCTCGAGGAGCACTTCACCGCCCACCCCCACACCCGCCCGACGTTGGGGGACCTCGCGATCGCTGCAGCTGAACTCGACGGCCATCCACTCGCCGATCACCAGGAGTTCCTCCGCCACTGCGCGGACGAGGTCGCTGGCATCCGCCCGGACGCGAACGGTGAAGATGTTCTGCTCTATGCCGCAGGACGCCGGGTTGCGACGGCGTGAGGCCTGCCGCCGTCGTGCTCGACAACGAAGCGGTCCAGGCGGTACTCGACCCGCACCACCCCAAGCACCGACGCGTCGTCGCGCTCCTCACCGAGGCGAACCGACGCAACCTGCGCCGGGCCGGCCGGGTCGTGATCATCGTTCCGACCGCAGTGCGGGTCGAAGCTGGTTGGGACCGAACTGACCCGGCAGGCGCGAACGCGAACCGTCTCGCGCGGCCGCGTGATCATGTCCTCAGCGCGGCTGCCGCCGACCGCGCCACGAAGTTGCGTGCCGCCGCGCAGGTCTCGGTGGTCGACGCCTGTGTCGCCGAGGCAGCCGAGGCCGCACCCAGACCGGTGGTCATCGTCACCTCCGACACGCACGACATGACTCGCCTGCGAGGCCTGCTCGCCGGCAGCAACCAGGTCCGGATCCTCTCGGTCTGACCGCTGCGACCGCGCAGGTCGTCACGGCCGTGCACCTGGTCACTCCCCCGGCAACCGTGACGAGGCGGTGCGCCGCGCCTCCGCCGACATCGTGTCGCCATGGCGGTCGAGGAAGACGGCCACCGCGCCTGGGGCGGCGGTGGACAGCTCGCGCAGCACCCAACCCACGCCGGTCTGCGCGAAGCGCTGCGGGTCGGTCACGTTGCGCGCGCAGGTGTCGAGGACGAGCTGCCGACAACCGGGGAACGGTTCCTCGTCGCGTCCGACGAGGTTGACGAACGCGACGACAGCCGCTCGCCGGCGCCACAGACCGGCCGCGTCACACCATCCTGCGATCGTCCGGGCAGCCACCTCGCCGTGCCGTTCGATGAGTGGCCCGAGGACCCGCACGCACAGCCAGTCGCAGGTGTTCCAGTCGGCGACCTCGGCGAGTTGATGGTCGTACCACGGCCAGACCACGTCCCGCACGGTCGCGATCGGCACCCCGTGGAAGGCAGCCTCGCCCTTGAGGTAGCGCTCCCACCAGGCGCGCTTGCCGGCGTCACCGCGATCGGCAAGGCGACGGTCGAGATCGGCGGCGGTCTGTCCAGGCGTCGCGGTCATGCCGCAGCCGACCGCGTCGGCAGGCGTGCGCGCAGCTCGTCGAGGACCCGGTCGGGCATGAGGTCAGCTCCCGGCGGTCGTACCGTTCCTGATGTTTCAACTTCTGTCTTGTTAGGCGACACGTCGTTTGAGGACGGCGGTGACACTCTGCGCGAGGACGGGATGGGCGTGTTCACGCACGGTTCTGGACCCCTGGAGATGATCCTGGGAGGTACGAGGAACGTGAGGTACCGGCGGGCCCGCACGCGTTGGTTCGCGGCGGGTTGACTGCGGTCCTTCGGGCCAAAGACCGTGATCCCTGGGACGGCGTGGCAGACCGGGGGGTGCCGGCGTGTCTTGCCCGGACGGGAGAGTTTGCGGGCAGCAGCTGGGCGAGCCGGCGTTACGGAGGTGATGGCAACGCTGGAACCGGGGAACAGGTTCGGGTCTGTTGCGGCGCTGTCCGGCGGGGCTGGGCGTGTGGTGGTGGACCGATCCGCGGTCCTAGCCGGCAGGGTCCGAATCGGAGTCCGCGGCTGCCGGCCGTGCGGCCCGTGGGAGCAGCACGTGGAACGCCGCGCCACCAGCCTCGGCCTCCTCGACCCAGGCGGTCCCGCCGTGCAGTTCAGCGAAGGCGGCGACCAGCGACAGGCCGATTCCCGTGCCGGGGCTGTGGGTCGCGATCCGATCACCCTGATGGAACGGCTCGAAGACCCGTTCGCGCTCGGCTGCAGGGATCCCTTCACCGTGGTCGGTGACGACCAGGAGCGCCCCGTCGGGATGTCGCGTCAGGGCTACTTCGATGGGGGTACCGGGGGGCGTGTGAACGGCTGCGTTCGACACGAGGTTGGCCACGATCCGCTCCACCTTGACCGGTGCCACCTCGAGGTCGATCGAGGCGAGTTCGAAGGCGACCGTGTGGTCCTCGAGCTCGAGGTCGTCGACCGCCCGGCGCACCAAGGCTGCGAGGTCGACCGGTTCACGTTGCATCTCGATCGCACCGTGGGCGAACTGGTTGAGTTCCAGCAGGTCGGTGAGCAGCCGATCGAGACGATCCGCGTTCACCGCGAGCCTTTCGAGCAGTGCAGGGGCGTCGGTGGGTTCGAGATGGCCGCGTTGGAGGAGCTGTGCGAGACCCTTCACGACGGTCAGCGGGGTGCGCACCTCGTGGGAGACGCCCGTCAGGAACGCGGTCTTCAGCCGGTTCAGCTGCTGGAGCTGCTCGCCGGCCTGACGTTCGAGCTTCAAGGCAGACGCGAGACGGTCGGTCGTGCTGTGGTAGGTCTCGATGTCGTGACCCTGCCACATCACGAACGCCCGACCGTCGGGGTCGGTGAGCCTTTGGGCCTGGACGTCCATCGCCGGCGCACCGTCGATGGGTGGGACGTTGTAGGTCACCGGCCAGGCATCCCGATCATGCAAGGGCGCAAGCTCGCGACGTAGCCCCTCCTCTTCCCAGCACAGATGCAGGTCCCACGGGTGCCGCTCGAGCAACGCCTTGCGGTTGCGACCGACAAGCTCGCAGGCGGCGATGTTCGCGTACTCGACCTCCAGGGTCTCAAGATCCAGCAGCAGCGTGGCGTTGAGGCTGGCGTCGACCATCCGGCGGTAGATCTCCAGCTGGAGCTCCTGCGCTTCCACGACGTCGACCAGCTGAGCGATCCGGGCCGACAGCGTCCCGAGGGTCGCGCGGCCGTCCTTCAGCTGCGTGAGGTGCAATCCGAGGATCTTCGCCAGGGCCTCCGCCACGGCGACATCGGCGCCATCCACATCCTCACGGGGGACATGGTGCAGGCACCCCACGATCCCGAGCAGCTGGCCGTCCGGAGCCCGGACGGGCACCCCGAGGAACGCGGCGAGCCCACCCTCGACCGTGACCGGCAGATCACAGACCAGCGGCTCATCGCGGGTATCACGGACCAACCATGTGGCATCACGCTCCACGACATGATCGACGTAGCTGCCGAGACGCGACACCTGATCGCCCGCGAAGACCGTGAACGAGTCGGCACTGGCCCCGGTCGTGACGAGGCGGGTCTGCTCGATGTCCATCACGCTCGCGAAGAACGCCCCATCCATCCCGAGCCGATCGGTGACCGCATGGAGGAGGAACTCGACCGCCCGACGGGTCCCGACGTCATCCAAACCGGCCGTCGCCAACCCCGCCATAAGCGCCCTGCTTTGATCTCGGCCGTTGGGGTCGGCTGACAACGCGTCCCCCTGCCAGCAGGATAGGACCGGAACACCAGCCCCGCCGGACCACCGGCTCCGATCGAGCTGGCGACCGGTCACCCCTGCAGGCGGAGGACGCCCAACAGCACCTCGAGGCAGGCCGCTCGATCGCGGACCGCAGTGGACGGCCCGCAGCCGCTACCCCGGGGGAGAGCCAGTCGACCTCTGCGTCTCCGTACAGGGCCTCACCTCGCGCCGCCCGCAACCCGGTCACCAGACAACGGAGACCGCAAGCCCGTAACCGTCCGCGGACCCCGGACCGACAGCCGTTGACCCCGGTCCTTGCGGCGAAGGACCGCACTGTCCCCGCCCGCAGCCCCTCTCGGAACACGCGGCTGGCTGGACCCTCACCGTGCCGGAGACAGCACTCGTCGATCCATCTGTGGGAACAGCGATCAGGATCCGGGAGACAACAGCAGAGAGTGCGAACCAGGGTCCTCTGCCGACCTCGCTTGGCGACCTCTCCGGCACCATCTCGTCCTCGCGAAACGTGACGCGAGCATCCTCAAAGAAGGTGGCGTCTAACATGTCTACGGCCGGTGGTGTGCCGGTCGTGGTGCCGTCCGAACGGTGTTGACGGCTGCGTGCCACATCCGACGGTCGTGTCCCGTCGGGCCGGCAGGGCCGGCCTGATGGTTCACGTGCGGTGGCACGCTGGCGTGCACGTGTGGGCTGCCGGCTGTTGGGTGTGGCACGTACCCGACCGTGATGCGCTGGTG
>PWTE01000168.1 GCA_003563915.1 Nitriliruptoraceae bacterium | reverse complement strand
GAGGCGGGGACGGGAATCGAACCCGTGAATGGGGGATTTGCAGTCCCCTGCCTTACCACTTGGCTACCCCGCCGGGGCAAGCGAGAAGCGTAGCGGCGCCCTGCCCAGCCTCGCGAACGAGCCCCGGATAACCGTGCGGAGGTTGTTCCCGTCCGTTGCTGGCGGCAAGCTCACGGCCCCGACATCGAGGCCATCGCATGCCAGCAACGGAGCTGCGGCCGGATCCGGCACAGGTCCGCGAGGCCGGGATCGCCGACGTCGCTCAGGTGGCACAGATCCACGTGCGAAGCTGGCAGGTCGCCTACCAGGGCCTGCTGCCCGAGGAGTTGCTCGCCCAACTCGATCCGAAGCAACGTGCGGAGCGGTGGAACCGGGCCGTCATCGACGGTGACCCGATCCTGCTCGTCGCCGTCGACGGCGCGGATCAGCCGGTCGGGTTCGTGGCCGTGGGTGCCAGTCGTGATGACGATGCCGACGGTACGACCGGCGAGGTCTACGCCCTCTACCTCGACCCGGACCGGCAACGCAGGGGACACGGCCGTGCGTTGCTGACCGCCTCGGTGCTCCACCTACGTGAGACGGGGTTCTCCGTTGCCACCCTGTGGGTCGCCGCGGGCAACCAGCAGGCGGTCCGCTTCTACGAGGACCAGGGTTGGGAAGCGGACGGAACCATGCGGCGCGACGCGGTCGGTGAGTGCCAGCTCGAGCAGCACCGCTACCGCCGTGAGCTGTGACCCAGCGACCGGGTGGGTACGAAGCGGATCAGAAGGCGCGCTCGTGGTCCTCGGCCAGGATGCGCAAGGGGCCGCGCCCCTTGCTCGTCCCGAGCCACCACGCCGTACCCACCGCCGCCGCCCAGCCGAGCAGGCCGACGGTCCGCCACGGATCGCGCCACCCCTCAGCTGTGCGGTACGGATCGATCTCGTGGAACGGTCCGATGCGCGTTACCTCGATGCGGCTGTGGGGGTCGAGCCGTGGCGCGGCGCCGTCAACCGGCTCCTGCCAGTACGGGTCGGGGCGCATGCGTCGCTTGACCCGCAGCGGGTCGCGACGCGTCCCATGGCGCACCGCGGCGCGGAACCCGCGCCACGCGGTGCGGACCGAGCCCCGGGCGAGGCTCACGTGGCGAGCCAGACCGACTTGACCTGCGTGTACGCCTCGACGGCGTGAGGGCCGAGCTCCCGGCCGATACCGGACTGCTTGAAGCCGCCGAAGGACACGGGGCTGTCGATCTCGCCGTAGGTGTTCACCCAGACGGTGCCGGCCTGCAGCTTCGACGCGACCCGGTGGGCGCGCCCGACGTCGCGGGTCCACACGGCGGCGGCCAACCCGTAGCTGACGTCGTTGGCGAGCGCGACGGCCTCGTCCTCGTCCTCGAAGCGCTGCACGGCGAGCACCGGCCCGAACACCTCCTCCTGCGCGATCCGCATGTCCGAGGTGACCCCGTCGAACACGGTCGGGCGGAAGAAGTAACCGGTGTCGAGGTCGTCGGGGACGGCCCCGCCGGTGATCAGCTCAGCTCCGTCCTGCGTGGCGATGTCAACGTAGCCGGCGACGCGTTCGCGGTGCTCGCCGGTGACCAGTGGCCCCATCGCGACACCGTCACCCCAGCCGGGACCGACGGTGGTGCCGTCCGCGGCGGCGGCGACCTTGCTGACGAGCTCGTCGTGGATCGCCGCGTCGACGACCAGCCGAGTGCCGGCGGTGCAGACCTCCCCGGAGTTGTAGAAGCAGGCGAAGGCCGCGCGGCGCGCCAGCTTGTCGACGTCACCGGCGTCGGAGAACACCAGGTTGGGGGACTTCCCGCCCAGCTCCAAGGTCACCTTGGCGAGGTTGTCGGCGGCCGTGCGCATGATGTGCTTGCCGACCTCGGTCGAGCCGGTGAACGCGATCTTGTCGACGTCGGGGTGCTCGATCAGCGCCTGACCGGTGACCTCACCGACACCCTGGACGAGGTTGACGACCCCGTCGGGGATGCCGACCTCGCGCAGGATCCGGACCAGCCACAGCGCCGACAGCGGGGTCTGCTCGGCGGGCTTGAGCACCGTCGTGTTCCCGAAGGCCAGCGCGGGCGCGATCTTCCACGTCGCCATCAGCAGCGGGAAGTTCCAGGGGATGATCTGCGCGCAGACCCCGACGGGCTCGCGCTGCGAGTAGACGAACCGACCGTCGCGCGACGGGATGACGTCACCGGTCATCTTGTCGACCCAGCCAGCGAAGTACCGGAAGCAGTTGGACGCGGCGATCATCTCGCCGAGCGCGTGCTTGACCGGCTTACCGTGGTCCAGCGTGTCGACCCACGCCAGGTCGTTGGCGTGCTGCTTGATCGCGTCCGCGACCTTGAACAACGCGCTCGCGCGCTTGGCCGGGTCCAGCCCACGCCACACCCCGGTGTCGTGCGCCTGCTTGGCCGCGGCCACGGCGCCGGCCACGTCGTCGGCGGTCGCCTGCGGGATCTCGGCCAGGACCTGCTCGGTAGCGGGGTCGACGGTGGTGAAGGTGCCGCCGTCGGAGGCACCCCGTTCCTCACCGCCGATCACCAGCACCCCGGCACTGTCGAGGAACCCCTGCACGCTCGGCGGGATCTCCCGCCCGGTCATCACATCGACGCTCACGTGGCCTCCCTGGATCGCTCGGCACGTCCTGGCCTGAGCCTAGTGGCAGGGTTCCACCGCGACGGGTGACGACGATCCCTGCCATCGCCACCCCGCACACCCCACCCGGCCGGTACTGGCACGTATCCGCGTCAGCGGCTGACGCACATCCCTGCCAACAGTCCCCGTCAAACGTCCGGTGGCTCGTCCGGCGCGGCCGCACCCGAGCGTAGTGGCCGACATGCGCATCAGTCCCCGCCGCGCAACGAAGCGAGCAGCCGCCGGTACGACGCCAGTCGCTCGGGGTGGATGTCCGCCTCGGTCAGGGCACAGCCCGGCTCGCCGTCGTGGATGCAGTCATCCAACCGACAGTGGAGTGCCGCGAGCTCTGGGAAGTGCGCCGCCAGGTCCCGCGGCGCCAGCGCCCCGAGACCGAAGGAGCGCACCCCTGGTGTGTCGACCAGCCACGCGTCGATCGACGGCACGTGCATCGCGATCGACGAGGTGGTCGTGTGGCGGCCGCCACGACGTCCGATCTCGCCGACCTCCCGCTGCGCGTCAGGCACGAGCAGGTTGAACAGCGACGACTTGCCGACCCCCGAGTGTCCGGTGAACGCCGACCACACGCCCGTCAGCAGCTCCCGCAGTTCCTCGATGCCTTCACGCGTCTCGGCGCTGGTGATGCGCCAGTCCACGTCCAGCGGTTCGTAGCGCTCCAGGAGCGCGCGGACCGTGGTCCGGTCGTCGACCAGGTCGATGCGGTTCACACAGATCGCGGTGTCCAACCCTCCGACCGACGCCGCGACCATGACCCGGTCCAGGAACCGCACGCCTGCCTCGGGGTGGTCCGCCGCCAGCACGACGACGATCTGGTCGGCGTTGGCGACCAGCGTCCGTTCCTCCTCGACCAGGTCGTCGCCGGTCCGGGTCAGGACGGTCTCCCGGGGCATCACCTCGACGATCCGGGGCTGGTCCTGCTCGTGCCGTGGCGCTCGCACGCGCACCCGGTCGCCGACCACCGCCTTGGTCCCCCGCATCGTGCCGGCGAGGGATGCCTCGACGATGTCGCCGCCGTAGACCACCGTGATGCGGCCGCGGTCGACGGCCACGACGCGGGCCACCTCCAACTCATCGATCCGGGCCTTGGCAGCGGGGCTGAGCTCACGGCCGCGGCGGACGGGGCGGGCCCCGTCGTCCTCCCACTCGTCCTCGAGCGCGTCCATGTCGATGCGCGGCATGCCCCCATCCTGCCAGGCCGGGCCGGTCGGCGGGTACCGGCCACCGGTTTCGGCGGTGGAGGTCGTCGGACGAGCGCTGACCGACCTGCGGTGGTCTCCGGGCCCACCTCACGACTAGCGTCTGGCGTCCGACCGAGGTAGGAGGCCTGCGTGGCGGGGGGAACGAACGGCGGCGGGGCGACGCCGGACACCGACGAGACGACGACCGACACCGCGATGTTCGGGCAGGCAGCGACCGCCGTCGAAGCGGCGTTGGCTGCCGGGGCGACCTACGCCGACGCCCGCGTCGTGCTGCGCCGCAGCGAGCGGCTCAGCGCCCAGAACGGTGAACTGGAGACCGTCAGCAACGACGAGGACCTGGGCCTCGGCGTCCGCGCCCTGGTCGGTTCGTCCTGGGGCTTCGCGGCCACCAGCGAGCTGACCGAACGCGCCGCCGGCACGGCCGGGTCGCAGGCCGCGGCGACGGCCAAGGCGTCAGCACTGGTCCCGGGTGAGGGCCTCCACCTCGCCGACGTCCCCGTGGCTCAGGACCGCTACGTCACGCCCCACGAGGAGAACCCCTTCGACGTGCCGCTCGACGACAAGATCGACGTGATCGTGTCGGCGACCCGCACGATGCACGAGGTCGACGGCGTGATGGTCGCGACCGCCCAGCTGATGTTCTGGGACACCGAGAAGTGGTTCGTGTCGTCGCAGGGCCACCGCATCTACCAGCACCTGATCGAGACCGGCTGCGGCATGGACGCCACGGCCGTCGGCGAACGCGAGACCCAGCGTCGCAGCTACCCGCAGAGCTTCGGCCACGTCGAGACCGGCGGCTACGAGGTGGTTCGCCGCTTCGACCTGCCCGCCCACGCCGGCCGGGTCGCCGAGGAAGCGGTCGCCCTGCTCACCGCCGACGACTGCCCGTCGGGCGAACTCGACCTGATCCTCGAGTCATCCCAGCTGGCCCTGCAGATCCACGAGTCGGTGGGTCACGCGATCGAGCTGGACCGCATCCTCGGCTGGGAGGCGGCCTTCGCTGGGACGTCGTTCCTGGAGCTCGACCAGCTGGGGAGCCTGCGCTACGGCTCGGAGCTGATGAACATCACCGCCGACGCGACCATCCCCGGCGCGCTCGCGACCTTCGGCTACGACGACGAAGGCACCCCCGCCCAGAACGTCCCGATCGTCGAGGAAGGCATCTGGGTCGGCGTGCTGTCGGGCCGCGACTCGGCGCACCTGGCTGGCCTGCCGCCGGGCGGGATGGTCCGCGGCGACGGCTTCGCCCGCATGCCGATGGTGCGGATGACCAACGTCGGTCTGCTGCCCGGTGACTCGTCCATGGAGGAGATCGTCAGCGAGACCAAGCACGGCGTGGTCATGGCCACCAACCGGTCCTGGTCGATCGACGACAGGCGACTCAACTTCCAGTTCGGCTGCGAGATCGGCTGGGAGGTCGTCGACGGCAAGCGCACCCGCATGGTCAAGAACCCCACCTACACCGGCATCACCCCGAACTTCTGGGGCTCGATGGACCGCT
>PWTE01000381.1 GCA_003563915.1 Nitriliruptoraceae bacterium | reverse complement strand
CTCGACGAGGCCGACGCGTCGGGCAACCAGCCGGGGGATTACGACCTCAGCTGGGCCTACGACCGGATCGATGCCGCGCGCAGAGCGGCGGACGCGGACGTCGTGACCTCGGAGGAGGCGCTCTACTGGCTGGCTGCCGAGATCGGTCGGGAGCTGCCGGACGAGGAGTTCGACGAGGACCACGAGCGCTGAGCCGACCGGACCGGCTCGGGGCGGCGACCGGGTAGCGTGCAGCCCATGGAGATACTGCTGCTGCGTCACGCCCAGCCCGAGTGGAACCGGGACGGTCTGTCCCAGGTGGACCCGGGCCTGACCCCCCTCGGTCGCAAGCAGGCGGAGCTGACCGCGACGCGGCTCGCCCACGAGCACTTCGACGCGCTGCTCGTCTCGACGGCGACCCGGTCCCAGGAGACCGCAGCGCCCGTGCGTGCCCAGCACGGCGCGGTCGCGACCGAGGACCGGGTGTGGCTCCACGAGATCCGGATGCCCGGCTCGTGGGAGGGCACGCCCGCCGAGGAGGTCGACCGAGCGTTCGCCGAAGCCCGCCACCGGTCACGCGACGAGTGGTGGGAGGGGATGCCCGGCGGGGAGAGTTTCCGCGACTTCCACGCGCGCGTGACGATCGGTCTGGAGAGCGAACTCGAGCAGGTGGGTGTGCGCTACGACCCGGAGACCGAGCTCTGGGACGTCCCGCGTGAGGCGCCGCGGCTGCTGATGGTGGCCCACGCCGGGACCAACTCCGTGATCCTGGGGCGGCTCCTCGGGCTGGCACCGCAACCCTGGGAGTGGGAACGGTTCGCCTCGGACCACGCCTCACTCACCCGGCTGCGCTCCACCCGCATCGGCGGTGGCCACATCTTCAGCCTGCAGATCTTCAGCGACGTGTCCCACCTGCCCGAGGATCTCATCACCGACTGACCGCCGCGTGCACCGGCCACTCGTCCGGTACCACGCGCCCATCGCGGGAGCACAACCTGCGAGACTCCCCGACCACCCCGTTGCCATCCGGGGACGATCACCGGGAGCACCATGTCCGCCGACGTCGACCAGAGCTGGGGCCCGTCCGTCGAGCGACGTGCCCGCGGGCGGCGGTGGCCGCGCGTGCTGGCGATCGTGCTCGTGGTCGCGCTGCTGGCGGCGATCGCCTTCCCGTGGTGGGCCTCACGCCAGGTGGCCCGCGTCGAGGTCACCGAGCTGGCCAGCTCCAGCCGGCCCCTGCACATCCTGGTGGCCGGATCGGACAGCCGTGAGGACCTCACCGCCGAGGAGCGTCGCGAACTCGGCACCGGCTCCTTCGAAGGCGAGCGCACCGACACGATCTTCGTCATGACGATCGACCGCGGTGAGGTGGCCCTGCTGTCCTTCCCCCGTGACCTGTGGGTGCCACGCTGTGACGGTTCGGTCGGCCGCATCAACGCGGCGACCGTGATCGACGGGCCGGGCTGTCTGGTCCGTACGGTGCGGGACCTGTCGGGCATCGACGTCCACCACTACGTCGAGGTGACCTTCGGCGGTTTCCGCGACGTGGTCGACGCCGTCGGCGGGGTGGAGCTCTGCCTCGAGGAAGCGATCAGCGACCGCGATGCGCACATCGACCTGCCGGCGGGCTGCCAGGTGCTCGACGGGGCCGATGCCCTGGGCTACGTCAGGGTCCGCAAGATCGACAACGACCTCATGCGCATCCAGCGTCAGCAGCGCTTCGTGCAGGCACTGGCGCGCGAGGTGGCCTCCCCGGGCGTCCTGCTCAACCCCTTCGCGATGGCTTCGCTCGCCCGTGACACCGGTGACGCGGTCCGCGTGGACCAGAGGATGGGCCCGATCACCATGGCACGGGTCGGCTGGGGGGCTCGCGGGTTGGCCTCGGGTGCCGTCACGACCCACACGGTGCCCGTCGAGCCACGGACCACCTCGGGCGGGGCTGCGGTCCTCGACGTTCGCACGACCGACGCCGAGGCGCTGTTCGCCGCCTTCCGCAACGGCTCTATCCTGAGGGAGATCGAGGACCAGGACCCCGATGAGGCAGCTATCGACCCGGCCGACGTCCAGGTCACCGTCCTGAACGGAGCCGGCGTGTCGGGACTCGCGGCGACGGTCCGTGACCAGCTGGCCGACCGTGGCTTCGACGTCGTCGCGATCGGCAACACCGATCGTCGCGACGAGACGGTCGTGCAGTACCCCCCGGGGGACCAGGCAGCCGCTCGGCTCGTCGCCGACGCCGCCCCTGGCGCCGGCACGCTGCAGGAGGTCGCCGACGCCGCGGGTATCCAGGTCCTGCTCGGAAGCGACGCTGGAGGCTGAGAAGGTGACGACCCCGACCGTGTTGACCGTCTGCCTCGGCAACATCTGCCGCTCACCCACCGCGGAGGCTGCGCTGCGTGAAGCCGCTGAGCACGCCGGTGTCGACCTGCGCGTGGCCTCGGCCGGCACCGGCAGCTGGCACGTCGGCAACCGCCCGGACCGCCGGATGAGCGCCGCGGCGGCCGAGGTCGGGCTCCATCTCGACGGCACCGCCGCTCAGGTCGACGCGGCGATGCTGGCGGACGCCGACCTGGTGCTGGCGATGGACCGGTCGAACCTCCGGGACCTGGAGCAGATGGCGGCCCGCGAGCACATCGACACGGAGATCCGCCTGTTCCGTGAGTTCGACCCGGAGCCCGGCGACGGCGAGGTCCCCGACCCCTACTACGGCGGGCAGGACGGGTTCGTCGAGGTGGTGGAGATCGTGCGGCGCACGGCCCGTGAGGTCGTCCGTCACCTCGCCGAGCGTCAGCAGGGGTCCGCCTGAGCGTGGTGCTACCCGTGGAGCTCCCGGACCTGCCCGGCGACCTACCGACCCCGCGCTGGGCCCGGCCCCTGCACGGCGGAGATGTCGCGCAGGTGTTCCAAGCAGAGCTGCCCGACGGGCGACGGGTCGTGGTGAAGCGTTCCCCGACGGACGCGGGGCTGGAAGCGGAAGGTCTGGATGCGCTCCGCCAGGCGGGTGCTCCGACCCCGGCGGTCCTGGGTGTCGACGCCCACGTGCTGGTGATCGAGCACGTCACCGGCCCCGGGGATCTCCGCGCGCTGGGCCACGGACTGGCGACCGCCCACCAGCAGCGCGGACCCGCCTTCGGCTGGCACCGCGACAACGTCATCGGCCCGCTCCCCCAACGCAACCCGTGGACCGACGACTGGCCGACGTTCTTCGTCGAGCAGCGGGTGACGCCCTACCTCGACGACCTCCCGACCGAGGTCGCACGCCGGCTCGAGCGCGCCACCTCGGGACCGCTCCCGGACCTGCTCGACCACGACGTGGCCCCCAGCCTGGTCCACGGGGACCTGTGGAGCGGCAACATCGTCGGCGACCGCTGGCTGATCGACCCGGCGGTGAACCACGGGGACCGGGAGCTCGACCTGGCGATGCTCGCGCTCTTCGGTGGGGTGCCTCCGGCGCTGCTCGCCGGCTACGAGGAGGTCTGGCCGCTGGACGACGGGTGGGAACGGCGGCGACCCGCGCTGCAGCTGTACCACCTGCTGGTCCACGTGCGCCTGTTCGGTGCCGGCTACCTCGGTGCGGTCACCTCACGGCTGGACGGGCTCGGGTGGCGGTGACGGCCTCAGCGGCGCCGCTTCGCACCTCGCAGCGGCGTCGCGGTGGTGGGGTCCTCCGGCCAGGCGTGCTTGGGGTAGCGACCACGGAGCTCGCTGCGCACCTCGGGGTAGCTGCGTGACCAGAACCCCGCCAGGTCGTCGGTCACCTGCACGGGGCGCTGCGCCGGCGACAACAGGTGGAGCAGCACGGGCACCCGGCCGTCCAGCACCGTCGGCGTGGCGCGTGCCCCGAACAGCTCCTGCAGTCGGACGGCCAGGATCGCCGTGTCCCCGTCGTAGGTCACCCGCAACCGCGAGCCTGAAGGGACGTCGAGGTGGCGCGGCGCCAGCCGGTCCAGCTCGCGGCGCTGCTGAGGGGTGAGCTGTGCGGCGAGGACCTCCGCGGCCGACACCTGGGCGAGGTCGGCACGGCGGCGGGCCTGCAGCAGGAACGGGCCGACGGTCGTCTCGAGGTCGGCGAGCAGCGCGGTCTCGCGCAGGTCCGGCCACGGATCCCCCCGGTGGTGGCGGACGAAGGCGGCGCGGGCCTGCAGGTCCTGGGCATCGCGGTCCCACCGCAGCAGGGCGAGCCCTTCCTTCCGCAGCCCGTCGAGCAGCGCCGGGTAGCGCCGCGCAGGGGTGTCGTCCGACAGCGGACCGCGGTCGAGCACCAGTGCGCCCAGCGTCACGCGTCGTTCGGCGCGCACGTCCCCGTCGCGCCACTCCACCACCTCGACCTCGCCGATCCGGTCGCCCAGGACCTCACGGACGTCCTGGGCGTCGACGGCCGCCGCGAGGTGGATGCGGGCCTGTTCGGCACCGCGATCGAGGTGGGCGACCGCGAGCCAGGGCTCCCCCGCCAGCAGGTCACCGTCGGGCAGGGTGGCTCCCCGCCCCGACGCCAGCAGGAACCGCCCCCGTGCGTCGGCGCGCAGACCGGCGACCCGATCCGGCCACGCCGCCGCGACGAGTCGCCCGGCACGGTCGGGCCGGTCCGGCTCCTGGGCCTCGGGGTGAGCAGCGGCCGTGCCCGTGCTCGGGGGCCTGGCGGGGAGGTCGTTGACCTGGCGTGCCAGGCGCCGGGCGTGCTCGCGGAGCCGCCGCAGGGCACCGCGGCGCACGCCGGTCCCGGTCGGTGGCTGGTCACCGCGCACGACGCGGACCCGTGCAGCCAGATCGGCACTCGGGTGGTCGCGGTCGGTCAGGAGCGGGTCGCGGTCGCCGAGGACCGCGGCCAGCTCGCAGGCCAGTCGGAGATCTCCCGTTGCCCTGCCGGTCAGCACGAGCTGACCGAGCCGCGGCGACAGCGGCAACCCGGCGAGGTGACGACCGTGCTCGGTGATGCGGCCGGTGGCGTCCAACGCCCCGAGCTGACGGAGGGTGTCGGTGGCCTGCTGCCACGCCGCGGTCGGTGGGCGGTCGAGGAGGCGGAGCTCGGCGACCTCCGCACCCCAGGCGGCCACCTCCAAGGCGGCACCACTGAGATCATCGGTCAGGATGGCGGGGCGAGGTTGTGCGTCACGTGCCAGGTGCTCACGTTCCGGCCACAACCGGATGCAGCGTCCCGGGGCGGTGCGCCCGGCACGTCCGGCCCGCTGTTCCGCGGACGATCGTGACGCCGGGACGGTCACCAGACCCGACATCCCCGTGGCCGGATCGAAGCGCGGTTCCCGGGACCAGCCGGCGTCGACCACACCCCGCACACCCTCGATGGTGAGGCTCGTCTCGGCGAGGTCGGTCGCGACGACGACCTTACGGCGCCCATCGGGAGCGGACCGCAGGGCCCGGTCCTGTTACTGACCGCTCAGGGCACCGTACAGCGGCAGGACCACCGGATCGCCGGGCAGCGGCGACCCGGTCAGCTCCCGGATCGTGGCGCGGATCTCGCCGGCACCGGGGAGGAAGACCAACACGTCGCCATCGGGCAGCAGGTCGCTGACGGCCGCGCGGATCGCGGCAGGCAGGTCCCGACGGTCCACGGGGCCGGGACGGTGTTCGATGTCGACCGGGAAGCTGCGCCCCACGGTGGTGAGCAGCGGGGCATCACCCAGGAGCCGTGCGACGCGCGGTCCTTCGATCGTCGCGGACATCACGAGCAGCCGAAGGTCGTCGCGGAGCGCCCCGCGGACCTCCAGGGCGAAGGCCAGGGCGAGGTCCGCCTCCAGGGAGCGCTCGTGGAACTCGTCGAAGACCAGCAGGTCGACGCCCGTCAGGCTCGGGTCCTGCTGGATCCGTCGGAGCACGACCCCCTCGGTCACCACCTCGATCCGCATCCCCGGGGAGACCTGTCGATCGTCGCGGGTCGTGAGCCCGACGGTGCGCCCGACCGGTTCGCCGAGCTGTGAAGCGAGTCGGCGTGCCGCAGCCCGCGCCGCCACCCGCCGTGGTTCGAGGACGATCAGCCGCTGCGCAGCGCCTTCCGCCACGAGTGCGAGCGGGACCCTGGTCGTCTTGCCAGCACCCGGCTCGGCTTCCAGCACCGCATGACCAGCGCGGTCGAGGGCGTCGAGCAGTTCCGGCACCACCCCATCGACCGGCAGAGGTGACAGGTCGGCGCCTCGCCGTAGATCCTCCCGCGGGGAGTCGGTCGATCGTGACATACCCCGCACGGTAGTCCCGGTCACCTGGCCACCTACGCGTACGCGCAGGAGCGGGCCGACACCGGCTACCGTACGGCGACCGTGGCAGGAGGCCTCCCCTGGGCATCGTGCTCAAGACCCTGATCACCGCAGCGGCGCTGTACGTCGCGGTGGTGCTGCTCGACGGTCTCGAGTTCGATGGGACCATCCCCGCGCTGCTGGTCATCGCCCTGTTCCTGGGGGTCGTCAACGCCGTGGTGCGTCCGATCCTGAAGGTCCTCGCCTTGCCAGCGATCCTGCTGACGCTCGGACTGTTCCTGCTGGTGATCAACGCGGTCGTGCTCTCGATCGTGATCTGGCTCGCGGAGCAGTTCGACCTGGGCCTGTCGAGTCAGGGCTTCGGCTGGACCCTGGCCGCCGCCATCATCGTGTCCCTGGTCGCGTGGGGCCTGGAGACCGTCACGGGTCAACGCTGAGATGACCGCGCAGGACCCCCGTCTCACCGGCGAGACCGTCGAGCTGCTCCAAGCGCTGATCCGCAACGCGTGCGTCAACGATGGCACGACCGCCTCCGGCCAGGAGGTCCGTAACGCCGACCTGCTGGACGACGCGCTGGACGGGCTGCCACGCCAACACTTCGAGCCGCTACCCGGTCGTCGTTCGATCCTCGCGACCGTCGAGGGCCGCGATCCCGACGCGCCCAGCATCCTGCTGATGGGCCACACGGACGTCGTCCCCGTCACTCCCGACGAGTGGCGACACGATCCGTTCGGTGGCGAACTGATCGACGATGAGGTCTGGGGGCGCGGCGCGGTCGACATGTTGAACCTGACCGCATCGATGGCGGTGGCGATCCGGGAGTTGCATCGACGGCCGGAGCCGCCGGCCGTCACCGTCAGGTTCCTCGGCGTCGCCGACGAGGAGGCTGGGGGCGTCTGGGGCGCGGACTGGATCACCCAGCATGCGTGGGACCAGGTCGCATGCGACTACGTGCTGACCGAGAGTGGGGGTATCCCGTTCGACACCCCGGACGGCCGCAAGCTCGTCATGGCGACCGCCGAGAAGGGCATCGGCTGGCGCAAGCTGATCGTCCACGGCCCCCCCAGCCACGGATCCATGCCCTTCGGAACGGACAACGCGCTGGTCACCGCGTCCGAGGTGGTCCGTCGCCTGGCCGCCTACCTCCCGACCGCTCGGCTCGACGATCGCTGGCGCGCATGGGTACGGACGCTGCCGATCGACGACGATCTACGGAAGCGCCTGCTCGATCCCGACACGATCGGGGCCGCGCTGGGCGACCTCGACCCCACCCTGGCCCGCTACTGCCACGCCGTCACCCACACGACCTTCTCCCCGAACGTCGTCGCTGGCGGGAACAAGACCAACATCATCCCCGACCGCGTCGAACTCGAGGTCGACATCCGGACGGTGCCCGGGGTCGCTGAGCACGACGTCGAGGCGATGCTGGCCGAGGCGATCGGTCCGGACCTGCTCCACAAGGTCGACGTCGAGTCGCTGACCACCACACGACCCGCGTCCGCCTCGTCCGCCGACACCCCGATGTTCGAGCTGCTACGACGCCGGGCCGAGGCAGCCCACCCGGGAGCCGAGGTCATGCCCTGGACGATCGTCGGCGGGACCGACGCGGCGTTCTTCCGCGACCGCGGTGTCCCCGCCTACGGCGCCGGGCTGTACAGCGGCGCCATCACGCTGCCGGAGTTCGCCTCACGGTTCCACGGACACGATGAGCGCATCGACGTCGCATCACTGGGGCTGTCCACCCAGCTGTGGCTCGACCTGGCCGACGGACTGACCGACGTGAGCTGATCCGGAGGGCTGCGCTCCCTGCGCCGACGGCCTACGGTTCTCTGGTCACGCATCACGAGGGGGTCGTCGGGCCGATGGATCTCGCGGTCTGGGGGCTGGTCGCCGGCTCCGGGTGGGCGTCCGGCGTGAACCTCTACCTGGTCGTGACCCTCCTGAGCGGGGCGGGCCGGCTGGGACTGCTGGACGTCCCGGAGCTGTTCCTGCGCAACGACGTGCTGATCGCCGCGATCGTGCTGACGGCGCTCGAGTTCGTGGCCGACAAGATCCCGCTGCTCGACTCGGCGTGGGACGTGGTCCACACGGCCATACGACCTCTCGGCGCCGCGATGGTCGGCTACGCCCTGGGTGGGGACGCCCCCGGCGCCGAGCAGATCACCGCGGCGCTGACCTCGGCCGGACTGGCGCTCGCGAGCCACCTCGCCAAAGCCACCGCTCGGGCCGCGATCAACGCGTCACCCGAGCCCGTCAGCAACATCGTCGCGAGCATCGCGGAGGACAGCTTGGTGGTCGGGGTCCTGGTGCTCGCGGTGATCGCACCGATCCTGGCGATCGTCGCCGTCGCCGTCCTGCTCGTCGCCGGTACCGCCCTGGCACTCATGCTGGTCTCGTTGGCCCGACGGGGGCGGCGACGGCTCCAGGCCAGACGTGCCGAACGACGCGGCGGCGGTCCACCCCCACCGCCGAAGGTCAGCCGTCCGTAGGCTCGACCCCGAGCTCGGTCATGAGACCACGGACCTTGCTCTCGATCTCGTCGCGGATCGGCCGCACCGCCTCGACCCCTTGACCAGCAGGATCATCGAGCGGCCAGTCGACGTAGCGCTTGCCCGGCAGGACCGGGCAGGTGTCCCCGCACCCCATCGTCACGATGACGTCGGCCTGTTCGAGGTCGCTGTCGCTCCAGCGCTGGGGCTGCTGGTCGGCGATGTCGATGCCCTTCTCCGCCATCGCCGCCACCGCTGCGGGGTTCACCTGGTCGGCGGGTTCGGAGCCACCGGAGAACACCTGGACGCGATCGCCAGCGAGGTGGCGGAGCAAGCCGCTGGCCATCTGGGAACGGCCGGCGTTGTGGACGCACAGGAACAGCACAGCAGGACGGTCGGACATCGGGGTCTCCTCAGCCATCAGCATGGCCGGTCGGAACGGTGTGTGGGACGACGACGTCGGCCGCGTCCTGCGGATCGGGGTCGTAGAGGAACGCGACCAGGGCGATCGCGAGCACCATCCCGGCCAGCTGGCCGGCGAGGAACCCGGGTACGTGCACCGGCGCGATGCCCGTAAAGGTGTCGGTGAGCAGCCGAGCGAGGGTGACCGCCGGGTTCGCGAAGGACGCGGAGGCGGTGAAGTAGATCGCCGCGGCGATGTAGGCGCCGACGGCGCCCGCAACCACCCGTCCACCTTCGGAACGCACGAGCCCGAAGATGACCAGTATCAGGCCGGCCGTCGCGATGACCTCGCCGCCGACCTGCCCGGGTCCGACGCGCTCGACGGTGGCGACCTGCACGGCCGCGAACCCGAAGGTGGCGTTGGTCACGATCGTGCCCGCGATCCCGCCGGTGACCTGCGCCACCACGTACGCCCCCGCCCGCGACCAGCGCATCCCGCCGAACCACGCATCGGCGACGGTCACGACCGGGTTGAAGTGGGCACCGGAGACCGGACCGAAGGTCAGGATCAGCGCCGTGAGTGCGACCCCGACCGTCACCGCGTGCTGGAACAGCTGGGCCGACGCCGGCCCGTCCTGCTGGGTGACGATGCCGGACCCGACGACCGCAGCGAGCAGGAAGGCGGTCCCGACGAACTCCGCGGTGAGCTGACGCCAGCGCAGGCGGCGCTGCTGCCGCGCGGCCTGGTAGGACGACGAGGTGCGGGCGGGATCGGGTGCGGTCACGCGGCGGTCTCCCTGGCAGCGGCCAACGCGGCGATGCGTTCGTCCAACTGGCGGTAGGCGTCGTGGAAGGCCGGCAGGTCCCGTGTCACCGGATCCGGTACCGACCAGTGCAGCGTGGGGGCGGGGATCGGGATCCCAGCCTCACGGGAACGGTCACAGACCGACACGACCAGGTCCGGCACCCCGTCCCCGAGCGCTGCGAAGCCCTGGGGCTGCACCGCATCGAGGTCGAGCCCGTGGCCGCGGGCCACCGCGCGCGCCAGGTGGTGGACCTCGGGCGCCGGATCGTGCCCGGCGGACCGGGCGACGCATCCCGTCCGCCGCTGCCACAGCGCCGCTGCCAGCTGCGAGCGGGCCGAGTTGCGCGTGCAGACGAACACCACGTCGTCGGCACGGATCGCCGGCAGACCGTGCAACGCCGCCAGCACGTCGGCACGCAGCGTCACGTAGCGCCGCCGTGCGTCGCCCTCCGACGCGTGTCGTGCGATGACACCGGCCTCCTCCAGGACGTCGAGGTGGAACGCCACCAGGTTCGACCCGAGCTCCGTCAGGTCGGCCAGTTCCGTCGGGGAACGGTCGGACAACCGCAGCGCATCGACGATCGTCAGGCGGTGCACCTCTCCCAGAGCGTGGTGGATCTGGGCGCGCCGCTCGGCCGAGGGACGCGCCGCGGACGGTCCCGCGGCGAACGCGGGACCCGGAGCGGGATCAGCTACCTCGGCATCCATCGACTCAACTGTAGATGAGGTACTTCCCCGACGACAAGCGGCACCGACCGCGGGGACGGCAGGGACGGATCGGGGGACGGTGCGCCCGCTACGGTGGATGGTCGCCCGCACGGAGGGACCAGCGATGCGCTTCCTGGACGGTCACGAGCCCACACACGACCTCACCTACGAGGACGCCTTCCTCGTTCCCCGCCGCTCCGACGTCAGTTCCCGTCTGGACGTCGACCTGGCCACCGTCGACGGGACCGGCACCACGGTCCCGTTGCTCGCCGCGAACATGACCGCCGTCTCCGGCCGACGCATGGCGGAGACCCTGGCCCGTCGCGGTGGGCTGGCGGTGCTCCCGCAGGACATCCCCATCGACGTGGTACGCACGGTGATCGCCGACGTCAAGACGCGTCACCCGGTGTTCGAGACGCCCATCACCCTCCGGCCGACGGACACCGTGGGGCAGGCACTCAACCTGCTGCCCAAGCGGTCGCACCGGGCCGCGATCGTGGTCGAGGACGGCCATCCCGTCGGGATCGTGACCCCACGCGACCTGCGCGAGGTCGACCGCTTCACGCAGGTCGGGCGGATCATGGCCGCCGAGCCGGACACCCTGCCCGACACGGTCGATCCACGGGCCGCCTTCGACCAGCTCGCGCAGGCACGCCACCGTCTGGGCCCGGTGGTGGACGACGACGGACGTCTGGTCGGCCTGCTGACCCGGGTCGGCGCGCTGCGTTCCACGCTGTACCAGCCCGCGCTCGATGCCGATGGTCGGCTGCGGGTCGGAGCGGCGATCGGGGTCGGCGGCGACACCGAGGACAAGGCGCAGCAGCTGCTGGACGCGGGCGTCGACGTGTTGGTGCTGGACACCGCGCACGGCCACCAGGACCGGATGCTCGACGCGCTGCACGCGGTCCGGGGACTGGCACCTCGGGTTCCGGTCGCCGCGGGCAACGTCGTGACCCGAGACGGCGTCGACGAGCTCATCGCCGCCGGCGCGGACATCGTCAAGGTCGGCGTCGGCCCAGGAGCGATGTGCACGACCCGCATGCTAACCGCGGTGGGGCGACCACAGCTCTCGGCGGTGCTCGAGACCGTCGCAGCTGCCCGACAGCACGGTGCGCACGTCTGGGCCGATGGCGGGGTGCGCCACCCACGAGACGTCGCTCTGGCCCTGGCCGCCGGTGCGTCGAACGTGATGATCGGGTCCTGGTTCGCCGGCACCTACGAATCTCCGGGTGACGTGGAGCACGACCCTGATGGCCGTCCCTACAAGCTCTCGTTCGGCATGGCGTCCGCCCGCGCGGTCCAACGTCGCACGGAGCACGAGACGCCCTTCGACCGTGCGCGCAAGACGCTGTTCGAGGAGGGCATCTCGTCAGGGCGCCGCTACCTCGACCCGGATCGACCAGGGGTCGAGGACCTGGTCGACGTCATCACCGCGGGTGTGCGGAGCGCCTGCACCTACGCGGGCGCGGCAACGCTGCCGGCCTTCGCCGAGCAGGCCGTGATGGGTCTGCAGGGCCGGTCCGGCTACGACGAGGGCCGGCCGCTCGACCGCGGCTGGTGACCCGACGCCGGAGCGATCCGGAGGTCAGGCCGCGAAGATGCCCTCGACCCGATCCTTGACGTCGGGGGTCAGCTTCGCCAGCGCATCCAGAGCGCCCATGTTGTCGTTGACCTGCTCCACACGGGACGCCCCGGTGATCACCGTGGACACGTCGGGGTTGGCGGCGCACCACGCGATCGACAGCTGCGCGAGGGTCACACCCAGGTCGTCGGCGACCTCCTTGAGCTGGCGGACCTTCGCGTTCGCCTCCTCGTCCGTGAGGTGCTTGCGCAGCCAGTCGTACCCCTTCAGTGCCGCACGGCTGTCCTCCGGCACGCCGTCGAGGTACTTCCCGGTCAGCAGGCCGGACGCCAGTGGCGACCAGATCGTGGTGCCGAGCCCGATGTCCTCGTACAGCCGGGCGTACTCCTGCTCGACGCGGTCGCGGTGGAACAGGTTGTACTGCGGCTGCTCGACGACCGGCTGGTGCCAGCCGTGGCGGTCCGCGACGTCCCACGCCGCCCGGATCTCGTCGGCGGTCCACTCGGAGGTCCCCCAGTACAGGGCCTTGCCGCGGTCGATCGCGTCGGACATCGCGCGCACCGTCTCCTCGATCGGCGTGTCCGGGTCGGCCCGGTGGCAGTAGATCAGGTCGAGGTGCTCGAGCCCCATGCGCTCGAGCGAGCCGTCGATCGCTTCGAGCAGGTACTTGCGGTTCAGGGTGTGGCGGCTGTTCGGGCCGTCGTGCAGTCCCCAGAAGTACTTGCTGGAGACGAGGTAGCTGTGGCGCGGCCAGCCGAGCTTCTTGATCGCTTCGCCCATGATGCGTTCGGACTCACCGCCGGCGTAGGCCTCGGCGTTGTCGAAGAAGTTCACCCCGGCGTCGTAGGCGGCGGCCATGCAGTCGATCGCGCGGTCGACGTCCAACTGGCTCTTGAACGTCACCCACGACCCGAAGCTCAGCACACTGACCTTGATACCGGAACGGCCGAGCCGCCGGTACGGCATCTCCTGGCTCATGAGGTCCTCCTGGGCCGTCGAGTGGCTTCTGCGGGTGGGCGCAGCGATCGGCGGTGACCCATCACCTCCGAGCCTAGGGGACGTGTCGTTCGGGCTCGACCCGGTCGGTGGTCGGTGAGGATGGTTCACTGGTGGCAGGACCGATCGGCCGACCACCGGAGGAACGCGATGATCAAGTCCATGCCACCGCGCGAACCGGGGTCGCGACGATCCGTGCCCCGCAACCTCACCGAGCCTCAGCGTGAGCGGCTCCGCGAACTCCTCGACGACCCCGACACCTGGGTCCTTCGCCCCAGCTGGCTGCGCTTCCTCCTGGACGGCGACGAAGGGTCGCTGGTCGAGACCGACGACCTCAACGCGGACGAGCGTTCCGCCGCGCTCGCCTGGCTGAAGCAGCAGCGACATGCGCTCTACCGTGCGCTCGAGGGGGGCGAGCGGGCCCCGGAAGGCTGGCTGGAGGCCTTGCCGCTCTACCGGCGGCTCACGCAGTGAGGCGGCCGGCTCCAGGGTGGGTCACGGTCGCGGGTCTGGTCACGGCGGCCTCGCTGCTGCTGAGCGCCTGCGCCTCCGAGGACCCCGCCGAGACTCCTGAGGAGCCGACGTCAGCGGAGCCCGCGGCCAGTGACCCGGAGCCGCCGTCCGAGGAGCCCGCTCCCGAGGGTCCCGTACCGCAGGAGGAGCCGGCGGAACCCGAACCCGAACCCGAGCCCTTGGATCCGCTGCAGGGCCTGGAGGTCGAGGTGGTGGCCGAGGGGTTCTCCCAACCGCTCGAGGTCGCCGTCACGCCCGAGGACGACCGACTGTTCGTCGCGGAACGCGGAGGCCTCGTCCGCGCGGTCTCCCCCGACGGTGCCATCCTGGACGAACCGTTCCTGGACGTGCGTGCGGTCGTCCAGACGGGGAGCATCGAACAGGGACTGCTCGGGTTCGCCTTCCATCCAGCCTTCCCGGACGACCGCCGTGTCTTCGCCTACTACTCCGTGCCGGGCAACGACAACCACCTCGTGAGCTTCGAGGTGCTGTCCGACGGGTCCGCGATCGACCCGACGACGGCAACCGTGCTGCTGGAGATCGACAAGCACCCGGAGCGGGTCAGGCACAACGGGGGCAAGCTGCTCTTCGGTCCGGACGGGATGCTGTGGGTCTCCGTCGGTGACGGCGCCCAGGCGTCGGTCAACGGGCAGGATCCCGAGACGCTGCTCGGGACGATCCTGCGGCTGGACGTCGACGCCGGCGAGCCCTACGCGATCCCGACCGACAACCCGTTCGTCGCCGGAGGAGGTGCGCCGGAGGTCTACCACTACGGCCTGCGCAACCCCTGGCGGTTCACGATCGACCCGGTCGACGGACTGCTCTACATCGCCGACGTCGGCCAGGAGACGATCGAGGAGATCAACATCGTCCCGCTCACCGACGCCGGGTCGAACTTCGGGTGGCCGATCCTGGAAGGCACACGCGCGTTCTACGGCGGGGAGCCGGAGGGGCCGCTGACCGACCCGGTCCGAGAGCTGACCCATGACGACGGTCACTGCTCGATCACCGGCGGGGTCGTCTACCGCGGGACGGCGATCCCCGAGCTCGACGGCCACTACATCCACGCGGACTGGTGCCGCGGCCTGGCGGAGACCTTCCGCTACGCCGACGGGGAGATCAGCGACGTGGTGGACCGCACCGAGGAGCTCGAGCTGCGTCAACCGTCGAGCTTCGGGACCGACCACGACGGTGAGATCCTGATCGTCGACTGGGGCGCATCGGCGCTGCTCAGGGTCGTCCCGATCCGCTGATCAGCCGTCCGCGACCATCGCGGCGAAGCGCTGCATCGCCCCGATCCACCGGTCAGGGTCCGCCGCCTTGTTGCGATGGTGATCGGCGACGTCCGGGTGCGGCAGGATCAGGAACCGCTCGGCGGCCATCCCGGCGACGACCTCGTCGGCGACCTGCTCGGGGGTCAACACGTCGGCGGCGGCCCGCACGACCCGGGTCGCGAGCGACCCCTGCTCGAAGCCGCCCTGCAGCAGCGCGGTGTCGACGCCCTGGGGGCAGAGCGCGCTGACCCGAACGCCCTTCGGTCCGTAGGTCACCGCCAACCCCTCGGCGAAGGCCACCGCCGCGTGCTTCGAGACGCTGTACGGCGCATCCCCCACCATGGTCAGGAGTCCGGCTGCCGAGCAGGTCGCGAGGACGTAGCCCTCGCCGCGTTCCACCATGCCGGGGACGACGCACCGTGCAGCGTGCACGTGCGCCATCACGTTGACGTCCCATGCCCGGTCCCAGGTCTCGGGCGAGGCCTCCAGTCCCTCGCCCGACCCGATGCCGGCGTTGGAACACAGCACGTCGACCGGCCCGAGCTCGCGTTGCGCGTGCTGCACCATCGTCGCGACCTGCTCGGGGTCGGCCACGTCGACGCGCCGTCCGACCGTGGGCGTTCCCGCTCCGGTGAGCTCCGCAGCCAGAGCGGTCACCGCCACCTCGTCGAGGTCGGCGAGCAGGAGTCCCGCGATGCCCTCGACAGCGAACCGACGCGCCATCGCGGCCCCGATCCCGTTGCCACCACCCGTGATGAGCGCCACCTTGCCGGCCAGTTCCATACCGCCTCCCGTCTCGGAGCGGTGACGATAGTCGCGGCGCCCTTGGGTCCCGGACCGGTCAGCTGAGGGGGAACAGCACCGCGGTGATCCAGCCGAGGAACAGCGCCGCCGCGACGCCGGCTCCCCACACCTGTCCGGTACGACGCACCCAGGGCGCGAGCACCGCGACCAGCAACCCCACCAAGGGCGGCAGCAGCGGGAGCAGCAGGAGGACGAAGCCGATCCCCGGGACCACGAACGCCGCGGTTCCGACGCCGAGCAGCAGGGCCGTCGAGGTGGTGACCCACCACCCGACGGTGCGCCACCCGGTCCGGTCCTGCAGGCCGGCCGCCATCGGCAGCGTCCAGGGCAGCATCAGGACGGCGAAGGGCAGCACGTACAGGGCCCGGGACGGTCCCGGGACAGCGGCCAGCCAGGCGAGTGGCGCCAACGCGCCGAAGGCAGCGGTGAGCACGATGGTCAGCACGGCGACCCCCAGCGCGTCACGGCCGGTGGGCCGTGCGAGCTCCCGTGACACCGCTCCTCCCGGCTGGCCGGTCACGATCCAGCCCCACGCGAGTCCCGCCAGGGCGAACCACAACATCAGCGCGGGGCCGACCAGCATCCCGCCGAGTCCGCCCAACGCCACCTGACGACCGACGACCGCCAACAGGGCCGTCGCCACCAGCGCACCGACGACCGCACCGATGACCGACCGCCGCCCCGCCACCCCGGTCGTCTCCGGGAGATCTGGAACATCTGAACGGATATCCGTCGAGGGTTTCCCATCCTCCGCGGCCCGCCCCTGCACGGGCGCGAGGGACGGGACCACGGCCCGCCACAACGCGATCACGCCCAGCAGCGCGGCCAGCCACCACCCGATCAACCCCACCGACCGGAAGTCGCCGGGGTCCTGCCCGATGACCCGGTCGGCCCACCCAGCGGCCGTCGCCTGGGCACGCGGGCTGAACAGGATCGTGACGTGTTCGACCCCGGTGATGATCTCGAGGCGGCGAGCCGTCCCGTCGGTCCCCGGCGTACCACCCGGACCGCCCGCGCGCGCCAGCAGGTCCTGCGCGTTGGCGACGAAGCGACCCTCCAGCGACCCGGCCAGCAGTTGGAGGTCCCGAGGCAGCTGTTCCGACACGTCGGCATCGATCGGGGAGACGGCGATGACACCTGCTACGGCGTCCGGTCGTTCGATGCCGGCGCGCATCACCGCCCCCGATCCCATCGAGTGGCCGAGCATCACCACCCGTGTGTCCGCCACACGATGCCGCTCGACCAGCAACTCACGGACGCGCAGGACGTCGTCCCGCAGGACGTCACCCTCGCGATCGAGCGGCATCGCATTCGCCCCATGCCCCGCCAGATCGGGGAGTCCGACGACGTACCCATGCCGTGCGAGGCTCACACCGAAGCTGCGCATCAGCTGCCGAGACCCCGCGAACCCGTGCGCCACCACGATCCCAGGTGCGTCGTCCCCGACGGCGACCGGCGCCATCACCGTGACCGGGAGCCCGTCGAGCGTCGCGGTCGTGACCTCCAGCCCGGCGGTCGCGGCGAGGAGCCGCCAGGCCGAGAGGGCCACGACCAACGCCGCGATGGCTGCGACCGAGAACCGCCTCACGGCGCCGTGGAGCCCACCGGCTGTCCGCCCGGGTCCGCCGCCAGTCGCTGCAGCGCCTCGACCATGTCCTCCGGTGGAGCGGCCGGTCGACCGTGCAGGTCGGTCATCGCCGCGCGCACGTCGTTGGTTGCGATCAGTTCGTCACCCCGCCGCATCTGCTGGTGCCAGGTCGACGACACGCGCCGCAGGTCGGTGATCCGACTGTCGATCGTCAGGACGTCCCCGGCGAAGGCGGGCGTACGGAACCGGACGTGCACCTCGACGACGACGATGTGATGCCCGAGCTCGGCGAGCCGCGGCAGACCGAACCCGATCCGCTCCAGCAGCTCCACGCGGGCGTGCTCGAAGTAGTTGAGGTAGACCCCGTGGTTGACGTGTCCGTAGGGGTCGAGCTCGTGGAACCGCACCTGGATCGTCGTCACCTGACTCCCTCCCGGCGGACGGCAACCTAGTGCGGCTCGCCACGCGACCGGGCCAGGCTCACCGCACGAGCACGCCGGCTGACCTACCGTTGCCTCGGGGGAGCAAGCTCGAACGAGACGAGGACCGGGCCAGGGAGCCAGCCATGTTCCGAGCCGAAGCCGAAGCCGCCAGCGAATCGGCACGCCGCGACGTGCAGGGACGCCAGCTCCACGAACTGGTGCAGGTGCTGAAGAACTGCCGGAGCGACTTCTGGTTGGACCGACTCGACGGCATCGAGGCTGCGGACATCCGCACCGTCGACGACCTGCAGCAGCTGCCGTTCACGACCAAGGCCGACCTCCGGGACAACTACCCCTGGGGCATGCTCGCGGTGCCGCGCTCCCTCACCGTCCGCGCCCACGCCTCGTCGGGCACCAGCGGCAGGCCGACCATCGTCGCGTACACCTCCCGCGACGTCACCCTCTTCGCCGAGGTGGTGGCGCGGTCGCTGGTCTGCGCAGGCGCGCGGTCGGAGGACGTCCTGCACGTGGCGTACGGCTACGGCCTGTTCACCGGAGGGCTGGGGTTGCACTACGGCGGGGAGAAGCTCGGAGCGACGGTGATCCCCGCATCCGGAGGCAACACCGAACTGCAGCTCCAGCTGCTCACCGATCTGCGAGCGGACGGCCTGGCGGCGACCCCCTCCTTCGCGATGCTGCTCGCGGAACGGGCCGCCCACCAGGGCCTCACTGGCCTGAACGTGCGGTACCTGGTCTGCGGGGCCGAGCCCTGGTCCGAAGGCTTCCGCGGGAAGCTCGAGGCCGCCTGGACGGAGCTGGCGGGTCATCCCGTCATCGCCCGGGACATCTACGGTCTGTCGGAGGTGATCGGTCCGGGGGTCGCGATGGAGTGCGCCGAGTCCCCCGGCAGCCTGCACGTCTTCGACGACCACTTCCTGCCGGAGATCCTCGACCCCGAGACCGACAAGCGCGTCCCCGACGGCCAGCGTGGCGAGCTGGTCCTCACGACCGTGACCAAGGAGGCGCTACCGGTCGTCCGGTACCGGACCGGGGACGTCACCGCCCTGCAGCGTGGTACCTGCGCCTGCGGACGTACCCATCCGAGGATCGCCCGGATCGAGGGACGTACCGACGACATGCTGATCGTCCGTGGCGTGAACGTCTTCCCCCGGGAGATCGAGACGGTGCTCCTCGAAGCCGAGGAACTCAACGGTGCGTATGCGATCGTGGTCGACCGCCGTGAGACGATGGTCTCCTTGGACATCCACGCCGAGGTCGCGGGCACCGTCCCGCCCGAGGGGCTCGCCGATCACCTGCGGCACCGACTGACAAGCCGACTCCGGGTCACGCCGCGCGTGACCCTGCACCCCGAGGACACGCTGCCCCGAACGGCCGTCGGCAAGGTCAAGCGGGTCTACGAGCGTCTGGATGACACCGATCCGCTCGGGCTCCCCAGGTCCGACTGACCCTGCGGCGACCAGCGTGAGCACGAACCGGCCGGAGGTGGGGCCGGCAGCCGACCTATCCTGGCGCCTCGCTCTCCACCGCTCCCACCGAGGCTCCGCGTGCGCAACCAAGCTCAACTGATCACCTACGTCGACCGGCTCGGCGGCACCTTCGCTGGTCTGCGGGACCTCCTGGAGGGTCCCCTGCAGGGTGCGTTCGGCGGGGTCCACGTCCTGCCCTTCTTCGACCCGATCGATGGAGCGGATGCGGGGTTCGACCCCATCGACCATCGCGAGGTCGATCCCCGACTGGGGAGCTGGTCCGATGTGGACGCGCTGGGCGCGCAGATCCCCCTGATGGCCGACCTGATCGTCAACCACGTCTCCGCGCGGTCACCGCAGTTCCAGGATGTCGTGGCCCACGGTGACGCGTCCCCCCACGCCGCGATGTTCCTGACGTTGGACAAGGTCTTCCCGGACGGGGCCACCGAACGCGATCTGCTCACGATCTACCGACCGCGACCGGGGCTCCCGCTCACACCGATCACCCTGGCCGACCGCACACGCAGGATCCTGTGGACGACCTTCACATCCAACCAGATCGACGTGGACGTCCGAGCGCCGGAGACGACCCGGTACCTCGACTCGATCCTGGACCGGTTCGCGGCGCACGGCATCCGGATGGTCCGGCTGGACGCCGTGGGGTACGCCGTCAAGACGCCCGGGACCTCGTCGTTCATGACCCCCGACACCTTCACGTTCATCGACGAGTTGGCAGCCCGCGCTCACGCCCGCGACATCGAGGTGCTGGTCGAGGTCCACTCGTACTGGCGCAAGCAGGTGGAGATCGCGGAGAAGGTCGACCGGGTGTACGACTTCGCCCTCCCCCCGCTGGTGCTCCACGCGCTCTACACGGGCACCAGCGAGCGCCTACGGCACTGGTGCGAGGTCCGGCCCCGCAACGCCGTGACCGTCCTGGACACCCACGACGGCATCGGCGTGATCGACGTCGGACCGGACACCTCGGACGTCCAGCATCTGGGTCTGCTGGACGCCGACGAGATCGACGAACTGGTCGAGGGCATCCACGAGCACAGCCACGGCAGCAGCCGCCTGGCCACGGGAGAGGCGGCGTCGAACGTCGACCTCTACCAGGTCAACTGCACCTTCTTCGACGCGTTGGGGGCCGACGACCGGGCCTACCTGATCGCCCGGATGGTGCAGCTGTGGCTGCCCGGCGTCCCACAGATCTACTACGTGGGTCTCCTTGCGGGGCACAACGACCTGGAACTGCTGCACCGCACGGGCGTCGGTCGTGACATCAACCGACACCACTACAGCCCTGAGGAGATCGACCAGGCGCTCACCCGCCCCGCCGTCCGGCAGCTGCTCGGGCTGCTGCGGCTACGCAACACGCACCCGGCCTTCGACGGCGAGTGGGAGCTGCTCGAGGGACCGAGTCACCTGCTCGGGATGCGTTGGCGGCAGGGTGAGTCGCTGGCCGAACTGCAGGCCGACCTGCCAGCGCGCACGTTCGAACTGCGGCTGCAAGCGGATGGGCGGGAGCTGCTCGTCACCCAGGCCGACCAACTCACCGACCTCGCCTAGCGACCGTCCGTGGTCGGCTCGCCTACCCCCGAGTCGGGAGCCGCTTCGGACCGACCCATGAGCAGCCGCCCGTCCAACCCGAGCAGGCCCCCTCCGACCCGCAGGACCGGACGCGGTCCGAGCGTCAGGAGCTCGGCGTGCGCGGGGACGGTGACTCTCCCCCCGGGCCCCACCAGGACCGCCCGATCGTCACGGCGGTCGACCCCGAGTCCGGATCGCCAGTCGAGCTCCTCACGCTCCACATCGCCCGGGCGTCGGAGGGACGCAACGGTCTGGCCGGTCACCACCTCGACCAAGCGGACGGGCTGTCGATCGAGCGAGGGAGGCACGACCAGCACGGTGCCGTCGTACGGACCAGCATGCGCGGTCCAGCAGCAGACGTCGTCCGGCGCACCCACCTCGCGGACCCAGCGCTCGTCCGCGTCCAGATCGAACCCACGCAGCGTCAGATCGCGGCCCTGTTGCTGCACCAGGACGACGCCCTCACCGCTGGACGCGACACCCGTCACGTCGGGAAGGGACCAGCTGACACCGGTCCGGACATCGCCCCCGAGCACCTCGGTGCGCTGGGGGCCGCCTGGCTCGACCATCGCGGGCAGGTTGGTGAGCAACAGCCGTCCGAACAGGCGCGTCGGCCCGGCGTTGCTCACCGGTCGAGGTAGACGCAGGCGGGTCTGGCCACTCGCGGGATCGAGTGCTTCGACGCCGGTCGGTGAGATCAGCGCGTGAGCCTCACCGCCCACGTGGGCGGTGACGGGACCGATGGAGGGACGCGTCCAGCGCAACGACCCCGTGCCGGGGTCGACCCCGGCGAGCTCGCCGCGCTCGAGGAGCAGCAGCAGCGGGTCGGAACCGACCGTCACCGCACGGTCGACACGCGCTCGCCACAGCTCGTCACCGGAATCTGCGGCGAGCCCGATCACCTGCACCTCACGGGTCAGCCGACCCCACCCGGTGACGACGATGGCCTGGTCGTGCAGGGCCACGTCGTCGACATGATCGAGGTCGAGCTCGACGTGCCACCGCCGCTGGCCGGTGTCCAGGTCACGCGACTGCACGCCACCGTCGGCGAAGGACACGGCGAACGACCCGGCATCCAGCACGTGTGGCCGGGCTCCCTGCACGACCGGGGGGATACCGAGCTCCGAGTACCGGTGCGACCACAGCGTCTGCCCCGTCAGGATGTCGACCGCGATCACGTCGGAGGCACTCGTGTGCACGATCCGATCGTCCGCGACCGCGACACGGCCGTCCGTCAGCCGGGTGCGCCAGGCTTCACAACCCTGAGGCTCGCACCCCAGCGCCTCGGGAGAGGGGAACGCGACCGGCAGGTCCAAGGTGGCGTCGTCCGCCGGGACGTCCTCGTCGGGGAGCTCGACGTCCCAGTCCGGCTGGGCGGCCCTCTCGTCCGGTGCACCCCACAGCTGGTTCGTGAGCACCGCCAGACCCACGGCCAGCACGATGCCACCGATCGCGACGACGAGCAGGGACCCGCGCCCGCGCCGGGACCCCGATGGGGTCGTCGACGAACGGACGTCCAGAGCCGCACCGCAGCGGCCGCAGTACCGAGCGGACGCGACCTCCCACTCGGTGCCGCAGGCCAGACAGCGCGACGATCCTCGTTGCACGGGTGGACTCCTCACCCGCAAGGTACGCCTCCACGGACCGGGGCGGACGGCCGCGGCTCCGTCCCGTTGGTCAGGGCGCGAGGAACACCGCCGGATCCAAGCCCAGCAGACCGTCGGAGGTCCGGACCACGGGGACGGGCGCCGTCGTCACCAGCTCCGCCCGCCCGTCGATGCGGATCGACCCGGCGACACCGTGCAGGACGACACGGGGACCGGTCGGTCGAGGGAGCACGACCTCGACGATCCCGGCGTTCCACCGCCGCAGCTCGTCGCTGCCGACGGACGGCGCCGGGATGTGTCCACGGGTGCTGCCGTCCCAGGCCGACAGCAGCTCGATATCCGCAGGGACGGAACGCGGCGGGACCAGGCCCACCGTGCCGGCTGCCCCCGGTTCCCCGAGCTGCCAGCAACAGGTCGGATCGTCGACCAGGCGCTGCTGCCGCCACCGCTCGCCGCCATCGGGGCCGAAGGCGCGGATGTCCAGTCGGAGCCGGTCCTGCCGCACCGTCAGCAGCAGATCGGTCGGTGGAGGCTCCCAGGGCACGTCGGTCCGTAGGGCGTGTAGCCGCGCCACACCGGTGCCGGCCACCGGCGTGACCTGGGTAGGAGCCATCCCCGCCGCGGGATCGACCAGCGTCACGACGCCATCGCCAGCGGCTCGCCGACGCGCGAGCGTGCGCGTGTCCCCGACGAAGGTCACGACGTCCCCGCGCGCCACCGAGGCCTCGAGCCGACCGAGGGTGGCACCGTCCACGAGATCCACCACCTCGGTGCCGGTGGGGTCGACCAGTGCCAGGACCCGGCTCCCCGCGACCAACCGCTCCTCCGTCCCGGCAGGCACGCGGCGCCAGCGCTCCTCGCCGTGGCGGCCGAACGCGACCAGCTCCCGCCCCCCGGAGGTCCGGTCCAGCCCCACGATGCGGTCGTTCATCCACACGACCAGCTCGAAACCGATCCGCTGCCAGCGGAGATCACCGGTGTCACGGTCGCGCACGACGAGGACCGGCTCGCTCGCTCCCGCGGCGTCGTCGGAGGGCCGCTCGCCCCAGAGCGCCACCTCACCACCGCCGAGCGAGCGTGCCGTGACCATCCGGACGTCACCGACCGCGGACCAGTACCGCTCGCCGTCCCTGGCGTCCAGGGCGTGCAGCTCCCCCGGCCCGCCGACCAGCACCAGTTCGCCGTCGGCCACCTCGAGGTCGACCCCTTCCGGACCCTGCTGCGAGGGCCACGCCAGACGCTGGGTCCAGCGCACCTCGCCGTCGGAGGTCCCGAGGGCCGTCACGGCGATCTCGTGGGTCGGTGGCCGACGCTCACCGGTGGCGGCGCCCACGTGGGCTGGCTCGATCGCGGCGTGCAGGAGAACGCCGCCGAGCAGGCGTACCTCCCCCGGGGCAAGGTCGCGGCGCCACCGCACGCACGGCTGCGGGTCGCAACCCAGGTCGGCGAGGATGGGGACGTCCACCGTCGCCCGCTCGGCAGCAGCGGCGTCGGTCCCTGCGGGTCGCGGCAACTCCACCGCGTCCCAGGTCCGCGCGGCGGACGGGTCGTCGGCGACCGGGTCACCGGTACCGGCCACCACCGCGACCACGAGCCCGCCGACCACCGACGCGGCGAGCGTCAGCCCGAGCAACGGCGCGACCCGGAGTCCGCGGCGACGCACCCTGTCGATACCGCGTGGGCCCCCAAGGCGGGCACCACAGCGCCCACAGAACCGGGCGGCCCGTGCAGCCCACACCGACCCACACACCGTGCAGGTCCGCGTCGCGCTTCCCCGGCCGGGTCCCATCGCCCTCACGGTACGCGGTGGTCACCGCCGCGCACGTGGGCGGCCGCGCGGGTGCGCGTCAGCGTGCGGGAGCGATCGCGTGGAAGGCGATGGCCGCGGCCGTGGCCACGTTCAACGAGTCGACCCCGTCCTGCATCGTGATACGCACCCGCTCCGACGCGCCGGTGAGCGCGGCGTCGCTGAGGCCGGGCCCCTCCGCCCCGAGCAGCAGGGCGACGCGTTCCGACGCGCCGGTCTGGACGTCCCGGAGGTCGGTCGCACCCGGGTCCGGGGTCAGGGCGAGCGTGCGGAACCCCTCGCTGCGGAGCTTGGGGAGCAGATCGTCGAGGTGGCCGCCAGCGGCGTGCGGGACGTGCAGCACGTGCCCCATCGACACGCGGACGCTGCGGCGGTAGAGAGGGTCGGCGCAGCCGTGGGCCAGCACGACCGCCTCGACACCCAGCCCCCGGGCGGAGCGGAACAGGGTGCCCAGGTTCTCGTGGTCGTTGAGCCCCTCGAGCACCGCGAGGCGTTGGGCGCCTGCCACCACCTCGTCGACCGTCCGCGGCGGCAGGCGGCTGCCGCAGGCGATCACGCCCTGGTGCAGCTTGAAGCGCACGACCTCGTGCAGCAGTTCCTGCGTGACGAGGTAGACGGGTGCCGCGATCCGGGGCAGCAGGTCCGCCACCCGGTCGATGCGGTCGTCCGCCAGCAACAGCGAGCGCACCGGGTAGGGCGAGGCGACGAGCTCACGTACGGGGTTCGGGCCCTCGGCGATCAGCACGCCGTGCTCGTGCTCGTAACGCTTGCGCAGCTCGGCGTCGGTGAGCGCGGCGTAGTCAGCCAGGCGGGGGTCGTCGGACGCGGTGATCCGGACGAAGCGGTCGATCGGTTCCATGCGCCCAGTCTGCCTGGTCATCGCCGGAGGCCGGTCGGCCAGGTCACCCGACCGGCGTCAACCACCCGTGCCGGTCGGGCGCCTCGGCCCGCTGGATCGCGACCAGAGCCTCGCGCAGGCGGGTCGTGTTGGGCCCGACCCCGCCGTCGCCCACGGTGTGCTCACGGCCATCGAGCACCAGCGTGCCGACACCGGCGAGCACTGCGGCGGTCCCGGCGAGGGCGGCCTCACCGCGCCAGGACCGCAGCTCGTCGACGGAGATGTCCCGTTCCTCCACCGCGTAGCCGAGGTCCCGTGCCAGGGTCAGGATCGAGTCCCGCGTGATCCCGTGGAGGAAGGTGGCGTCCAGTCCTCGGGTGATGACCCGGTCGTCATCCAGCAGCAGGAAGTTCGCCGCACCCGTCTCCTGCACGGATCCGCCGGGTGCGAACAGCACCTGGTCGACGCCGTGCTCCGCGGCCGCACGCCGGGTCACGCCGAGCGCCATCACGTAGTTGGCCCCGGCCTTGGCCTCCCCGAACTGGGGGGTCGTCCGCGGCAGCTCCGTCTCCACGTAGAGGCGCAACGCTCGGCCTCCTCCGGAGAAGTAGTCCCCCACGGGAGAGGCGAGGACCAGCAGCACGGCGTCCCGCGACGGGGCCGCAGCAGCACCGATGTTGGGGTCCGTACCGAACAGCAGGGGCCGGAGGTAGAGGGCACCGGGAGAGGCAGGTGCGACGTCGAGGTTGTCGGTCACCGCCTGTTCGATCGCGTGGGTGAGCAGCTCGACCGGCGGGACCGGGAGCAACAGCAGCTCTGCTGTCCGTCGCATCCGCACGACGTGACGTTCGTGACGGAACAGACGCACGACGCCGTCGGTGCCGCGGTGGGCCTTCAGCCCCTCGAAGCAGGCGCTGCCGTAGTGCAGGACGTGGGCGAAGGGATGCAGGGACAACTCCGCGGTCGGGACGGTCTCGACCGGCCCGAACCCGCCGTCGGTGACGACGGCGCGCACCATCGATGGAGCCGTGACGGTGCCGAAGGTCGGTGCCGCGGTCCCCACGGCCGGCGACGATGCCACAGGCTCCTCCTCGATCCGCTGCCGACGTTGCCCACGCTGCACGGTCGGCAACGGTAGCGCGGGGGTGGCGACCCGGCGCACGCATCGTAGGCTCGCACCGCAGGTTCGACCCGTGGACGACCAGGGATCCGACTGGAGTCGTGATGGCCTTCCTCGACGAGCTCGCCGCGGCGTTGCCCGACGGTGCGGTCGTGACCGATGTCGATCTCCTGGAGACCTACCGGCGGGACCGGACCGACTGGCTCACCCCCGGTCAGCCACAGGCGGCCGCCTTCCCCCGGACCACCGCGGAGGTCGCCGCCGCGGTGAAGGTCGCCGCCACGCACCGCATCCCGATCGTTCCGCGGGGAGCTGGCAGCAGCCTCGCCGGCGGTTCGCAGGCGATCGACGGGTGTCTGATCCTGTGTGTCGAACGCATGGACCGCATCCTCGACGTGGACGAGGTCGACCAGACGGTCACCGTCGAACCGGGGGTGCTCAACGCGCACATCTCGGAGGCCACCGCCCCTCACGGCCTGTGGTACCCGCCCGATCCCGCCAGCAAGGCCTTCTGCTCCATCGGCGGGAACATCGCGACCAACGCCGGGGGGCTGTGCTGCGTGAAGTACGGCGTGACCCGTGACTACGTGATGGGCCTCGAGGTTGTCCTGGCCGACGGCACCGTGATCGAGACCGGGCGACGCACGATCAAGGGGGTCGCCGGGCTCGATCTCACCGGGCTCATGGTCGGGTCGGAGGGCACGCTCGGCATCGTGACACGAGCGCGGCTACGGCTGCGACCGAGCCCCGACGGCACCGCCACGCTGGTCGCGTTCTTCCCCACCTTGACCGCCGCGGGCGACGCGGTCGCCGCCATCACCCGCGCAGGACTCGGCCTGTCGCTGATGGAGATCATGGACCGCACCACGGTGGTCGCGGTCGACGACGCCTATCGGATGGATCTGGAACGTGACGCTGCCGCCCTGCTGCTCCTGCAGTCCGACAGCCCGGACCCGCTGCGTGGGACCGAGATCGCCCGGGCGGCCGAGCTGTGCGAGTCATCGGACGCCACCTACACCGTGACCACGGAGGACGCGGAGCAAGCCGACGCACTCCTCCAGGCCCGACGCCTCGCGATCCCGGCACTCGAGCAGCAGGGCACGACCCTGCTCGACGACATCGCCGTCCCGCGCTCGCGCGTACCAGAACTGCTCGGACGCGCCCAGGACATCGCCGAGCAGCGGGACGTCACGATCGGCAGCTTCGGGCATGCAGGGGACGGGAACCTGCATCCGACGTTGGTCGTGCCGAGGGACGATGATGGCACGGTCCTGCACCGGGCTCTGGCCGCCTTCGACGACCTGGTGCTGGCCGCGCTGGAACTCGGTGGCACCATCACCGGCGAACACGGCGTCGGCACCATCAAGGCCCCGTTCCTCGAACAGGAGGTCGGCACGGCCAACCTCGCGGTGCAGCGGCGCATCAAACGGGAGCTGGACCCGTTGGGACTGCTCAACCCGGGGAGGTGGCTGTGACCGCCGACGACACCGAAGCGACGCACCGCTGCGACCTCGTCCTCGGGGGCGGTGGCATCCGCGGCCTGGCCCACATCGGCGCCCTGGAGTCCCTGGAGGACCACGGCTACGAGGTCGAACGGGTCGCCGGTGCGAGCGCCGGAGCCGTGCTCGGCGCGTTCATCGTGGCTGGCCTCCGGGCACCACAGGTCGCCGAGCGGTTCGCCGAGCTGGACTTCCGGTCCTTCGCCCTCGCCGACGTGCTGGCACGGCTGTCGTCGAAGCGCGGCATCGGCGGCATCGTCGACCGTCTCTCCAAGGACCGGGTCGACCCGCTCGAGTGGATCCGCGAGGTCCTCGACGCCGGCGGTATCCGCACCTTCGGTGACCTCCGGGTCGACGCGGACGACGAGCCCCTGGAACGCAGCTACCGGCTGGTCGTCCGCTGTCTCGACGTGGTCCATCGCCGGGTCGTTCGCTTGCCGTGGGACTACCCGCGCTACGGGCTGGAGCCCGACGAGCAGCCCGTCGCCGAGGCGGTCCGCGCGTCGATGTCGATCCCGTTCGTCTACCAGCCGGTCACGCTCGGTGACCCGGGCACCGAGGCCGCCGGACTGCTGGTCGACGGTGGGCTGACGTCGGGGTTCCCGGTCTCGATCTTCGACCGCCCGGATGGTGCCGAGCCGCGGTGGCCGACGTTCGGTATCCGCCTGCTGGCACGCGAGCGACCTCAGGAGGGGCTGCCGAACGACGCAGCCACGACCCGGATGATCCTCGAAGCGCTGCTCGATGCCAGCGACCTCCTGGAACCGCTGACGACCTGTGACGAGCGGCGCACCGTCCGGATCGATGTGAGTGAGGTCGGCGCGTTGGAGGTGGACATCGACGCCGGCGACGAGGTGGTGGCGCGGGGCCGGAGCGAGATGGACGCGTTCCTCGATACCTGGGACGAGGAGGCGTACCGGGAGGAGTGCTTCGGCGAGCGGATCATTCGCCGGGGAGCTGGCCGATACGCGACCGCTGCCGCAACCCGGCCGCCCGCAGACGACGGACCAGCTCGGCCGAGCTGACCGGCTGCGCCCCCAACGAGATCGCGCGCAGCCTCACCTCCGCGGGGACGTCGTAGTGATCGCCCTGGAACCACACCCGACGCAACCCGAGCCGGTCCGCGAAGCCGTGGAGTTCCTCCAGCGAACGATCGCTCACGAGGTGCGCCCACCGTCGGTCACGGTGCGGCCAGATCGCGTGGTCGACCAGGATCGCCATCGGCGCAGAGCGTAGACCGCGTGACGGCGTAGCCTCGCGACCACCCAGGGAGTGGTGCGCCCGTGTCAGGACGTGAAGGACCATCACGCGGGGAGCTCGAACGGCGGCTCCGCGAGGTACACGAGGCGTTGCGGGAGGTCCCCCCACATGCCGCAGCGGGGACCCGAGAACGCCTCGACGCCGAGGCCACCCGGCTCCAGCGTCGGCTGAGCGAGCTCAGGTCCCAGAGGTGAGTGCGGAGCTCACTCCTGGACGAGGAACAGCTGCCACTCCAGCGTGGCCTCGTCGGAGACCGAGAGCACGATCGTGGCCGACGGGACCTCGATGTCGTAGTCGCTCAGGACGATGTCCGTCGAACCGGTCACCAGGAGGCCGGTGTCGGTCACCACGGCCTGCAAGGTGACGTCGACCTCGCGGGAGGTGTCGAGCAGCGTCAGCGTCCCGGCGACGGTCAACTCGATCACCTCACCCACCGGTGGCACCTCGGGGAGCTCGATCGATCCGGCGAGGTCGAACCGCGCTCGGGCATCGGGCCCGAGCTGGGACCTGACGCGGTTGTCGCGACGGCGATCGTCGCTGACCAGTTCGGTGAGATCCGCCGTGACAGCTGCCTCGACGATGGTGCCCCCATCGAAGACGACCTCGCCCTCGACCTCCGGCGTGCGGCCGACCGCGGTCGTGTTCCCGACACCCGAGAGCTCCTCCTGGATGCGGTAGCCAGCGAAGGTGCCACGCCCTTCCTCGCGGTCGAACGGCCGCGAGCGGTCGACCACCCATCGACCGTCCAGATCCTCGGGTTGACGCGGTGTCGTCGGTTGCTCCGGCGCGACCGGCTCTTCGGTTCCGGTCTCGGGACCCTCCCCGTCCGGCTCCTCGAACGGGAGCGGCGTCTCGAGCTCGCCCTGGATCTCCCCCAGGCCTGGCAGTCCCTCCTGTTCCTGCTGGAGTGCCCGTTCGGCATCGACCTGGTCGGGCTCGTCGCCGCTGAAGAACAGCACCAGGCCGGTCGTCACCGCTGCCACGACCACCACGGCACCCCCGATGGCCAACCATCGGCGTGCGGACGTCGACATCGTCATACCCGTCCTCGGGGGAGCCTCACCTGGCTGGAGCCACGGGTTCGATCGGCTCCGGCCACCGACCGGACGCGACACCCTACCGGGGGGTCAGCCGGTACCGCCCCGTCCCACCGGACCGGTCGGCCGTCAACCGGCATCTGCGCCGCGGTGCCGCCGGAACAACCACACCCCCGCGACGACGAACCACGCATCGGCGACGGTGTTGAACACCCGCTGCTGGAGCCCGGGAAGCGGCTCCCACCCTGCCGCACGTGCCAGGAAGCCGGCCAGTGCCAGTCCACCCAGGATCAGCGACCAACGAGCGAGGGAGCGCGCGTGCTGGCGGACCCGGCGCGCCACCAGCAGCGGGGTGGCGATGAGTGCGAGGTACCCCCCGGCAGCCACGACGGTGTGGAGCGTGTCGAGGAGGCTCGCCCCAGCACCGGGACACCCGGAGGTACACGGCACCGCGACGACCGCGACGGTCAACACGCCGGAGATCGCACAGACCAGCGGCGCCGCACGCCCCTCTCCGGGCAGCCCCCGCTCGAGCGCCCACCCGAACAGGACGAGTCCGACGCCGGACAGCACCAGCGCGACCCGGACCAGGGTCGCAGGCAGGAGCGGGGCTCCCAGGGCGAAGGTCTCGCTGATCGCCTGACGCAGCTGATCGAACCCCGGGGTCACGAGACCGGCCGTCAGCCAGGCGCCCACGTAGATCGCCACCCCGACAGCACCGACGACGGCCGCAGCTGCGACGCGCGGATCTGGTCGGGGTGGCACGCTCAGGGCTGGGCCACCGTCGGGTGCCCCGGGGTGTCGGCTCCGTAACGAGCGATGTCGGCCTCGAGGTCCAGCGGGGCGATCGTCGGTTCGTCCCCGGCCTCCACGAGTTCCCGTGGCACGATCCAGCTGATCTCGAACTCGAGTCCGTCCGGGTCCTCCGCGTACAGCGCCTTGGTCGTGCCGTGGTCACTGGCACCCCGGAGCGCACCGGCCTCCGCCAGACGGTCGCGGTGCTGAGCGAGCTCGCCCAGCGTCGGCACCTCCCACGCGAGGTGGTACAGACCCACCTGTTCACGCCCGGCGGTGGACGCGCTCAGGCCCTCGCCCAACCCGAAGAACGCGATGTCGTGGTCGTTCGTGGATCCCGGCGCCCGCAGGAACACCCCCACCTTGCCGGGACCCAACCGGAGACGACCCACCTCCGTGAAACCCAACACGTCGCCGTAGAAGCGGCCGTGGCGCTCGGCATCACGCACGTACAGCACGGCGTGGTTCAGTCGGCTGATACCCATCGGACGGCCTCCCGGAACAGGTCCGGCCCATGGTGCCACAGGTCCGAGCCCCAGCCGCAGCCTGCCCTACCGTGGGCGGGACCGACGACGCGACCTGGAGCGAGGAGGAGTCGATGAGCTGGGATCCGACCGGGAAGGTGGCCGTCATCACCGGGGCGTCCAGCGGGATCGGTGAGGCCACCGCCCGTCGACTCGGACGGTTAGGTATGACCGTGATCGCGGCCGCCCGACGTGAGGAGCGCCTCCAGGTGCTCGCGGACGAGGTCCCGGGCGTCGTCCCGCACGTGGCGGACGTGACGTCGACCGCCGATGTCGATGCTCTGGCCGCTCGGGTGGCGGAGGAGTTCGGGGCCTGCCACGCGCTCATCAACAACGCCGGTGTCGGTGGCGGAGCGTTCGACGGCCGCGACGACCTCGATGACGCCCTCCGGACCATCGACGTGAACCTGGGCGGCACGGTGCGGTGCATGGCCGCGTTCGCCGAACTGTTGGCGGCCAGTGCGCCCAGCCGGGTCGTCAACGTCGCCTCGGTGGCCGGCAAGCTCGGCGTCGGTCCGGCGGCGTACGCCGCGTCGAAGTTCGGGATGGTCGGGTTCAGCGAGGCCACCGCCTTCGCCTGGGCGAGCCGCGGCATCACGGTCTGTCAGCTGAACCCCGGTTTCATCGAGACCGAGGGCTTCCCGCAGACGCAGGTCAAACGCACCCCGGCGGCCCGGGTCGTCGGTGAGCCGGACGACGTCGCCCGCGCGATCCACCGCACGCTGCTGGACGGCGCGACCGAACGCACGGTGCCCGCCTGGTACCGCGCGTTCGTGGTGGCACGCCACGTCGCCGCCCCCCTGTACCGCGTGGGCGCGTCACGGATCGACCGGGCGTCTGGATCCCGCGACTGACCTTGGTCCCGTCGGGACCCGCCATGGTCCCCGGGCAGAGGTCGATCAGGGCTGGTTGACTTCTCACCGCAGCCCCACCGCGAGCGCACACGGAAGGTGTCGTCCTGGCCCGCAACCTCTACCTCGCCTCCTTGGAACCCCGCGCCGGTCGCTCGGTCGTGACCCTCGGCGTGATGGAGCTGTTGACCCGCCGCCTGGGCGATGTCGGCTACTTCCGACCTGTCGTGCGCTCCGCCGACGAGGCGGACCCGCGCACCCAGTTGGTCCGCGCCCGCTACGGACTCCCCGAGACCACCCGTGAGGTCGCGGGCTTCGAGGCGGACGAGGTCGCGTCGATGCTGGCCGCGGGCCGCGACGACGAGCTCTTCAAGGGCATCCTCGAGCGGTACAAGGCCGTCGAGGCACAGCACGCCTTCGTCGTGTGCGACGGCACCCGCTACACCGGCGTCGTCGGGGCCCAGGAGTTCGATTTCAACGCCGAGGTGGCCAACCACCTCGGTGCACCCGTGCTCGCGGTCGTCAACGGGCACGGGCGCGATGCCCACGCCGTCATCGAGGCGCTGGGCATGGCGGGCGAGTCCCTCCGATCGGCTGGCTGCACGTTGGCCGCGGCCATCGTCAACCGCGTCGACCCGGACGACCTGGAGGAGGTCCGCGCACGACTCGCCGAGCGGTCCGGTTCCACCCCCGTCTGGGCCCTGCCGGAGACGCCGCTGCTCGCGATGCCGACGGTCGGTGAGATCGCGTCAGCCCTCGGCTGCGAGGTCGACGCCGACGGGGACGAGGGCCACCTCGACCGCGAGGTCACCGAGGTCAAGATCGCGGCGATGACCCTGCCCCGGGTCCTCGACCACGTCCACGAGGGCACGCTGGTCGTCACACCGGGTGACCGAGCGGACGTGGTCGTCGGCGCGCTGCTGAGCCACCAGGCGTCGACCTTCCCCCACCTGTCGGGGATCGTGCTCTCCGGCGGTCTGCCCCTGGACCCCAACATCGTCCGGCTGCTGGAGGGCCTGACGGACCAGCCGGTGCCGATCCTGCGCACGCAGATCGACACCTACGCCACCGCCACCGCGATCGCCGACGTCCAGGCCGCGATCGGCCCGGACAGCCACCGCAAGATCGCCACCGCCCTCGGCATCTTCGAGGAACACGTCGACGGTGACGCGCTGGAGTCCCGTATCGAGCTGGTCCGACCTGAACGCATCACGCCCCTGATGTTCGAGTTCGAGCTGACACAACGGGCTCGGTCGGACCGCAAGCACGTGGTCCTGCCGGAGGGCACCGACGAACGCATCCTGCGTGCTGCGGAGGTGCTGACCCGACGGGGGGTCGTGGACCTCACGCTGCTCGGCGACGAGGAGGAGGTACGCAGCAGAGCCGCGTCCCTCGGCATCGACCTCGGGCAGATCCCCGTCATCGACCCCGCGGCCTCTGAACTGCGCGACCGGTTCGCCGATGCCTTCCTCGAGGTCCGACGGCACAAGGGCGCGACCCGGGAGTTCGCGTTCGAGACGGTGGTCGACGTCGGCTACTTCGGCGTCATGATGGTGCACGAGGGCCTGGCGGACGGGATGGTGTCGGGAGCGGCGCACACCACCCAGCACACGATCCGCCCGGCCTTCGAGGTGATCCGCACCGCCCCCGGGGTCGCGGTGGTCTCGTCGGTGTTCCTGATGGCCCTGGCAGACCGCGTCCTCGTCTACGGCGACTGCGCCGTCAACCCCGAGCCGGACGTCGAGCAGCTCGCCCAGATCGCGATCAGCTCGGCGGAGACCGCCGACGCCTTCGGGATCGAACCGCGGGTCGCCATGCTGTCCTACTCGACCGGTGAGAGCGGCACGGGCGCCGCCGTCGACCGGGTGCGCGCCGCGACCGCGCTGGTACACGAACGCTGCCCGGACCTGCAGGTCGAGGGACCGATCCAGTACGACGCCGCGATCGACGCCGCCGTCGGTGAAGCGAAGCTGCCGGGCTCACAGGTCGCCGGCCGCGCGACGGTGTTCATCTTCCCGGACCTCAACACCGGCAACAACACCTACAAAGCCGTGCAACGCTCGGCCGGTGCCGTCGCGATCGGCCCTGTCCTCCAGGGGCTGAACAAGCCGGTCAACGACCTCTCCCGCGGCTGCAACGTCGACGACGTGGTCAACACGGTGATCATCACGGCGATCCAGGCGCAGGGATGACGGAGACGGCGATGCAGATCCTGGTCCTCAACTCCGGCAGCTCCTCGATCAAGTACCGGCTGTTCGACGCGGACCGCGGCGGCGACACCCCGACCCTGACCGAACGCGCGACCGGAACGATCGAACGGATCGGTGAGACCGCCAGCCGCACCACGTCGCGGATCCACCGCGACGGTGACGTCGAAGAGCTGGTCGACGAGCAACGGGTCACGGACCATGCCGACGGCTTCGCGACCCTGGTCGCGACGCTCGAGGGCGCCGGGGTCCTCACGGAGCTGGTCGCGATCGGGCACCGCGTCGTCCACGGCGGCGAGGAGTTCGTCGCGCCCACGGTGATCGACGAGCGCGTCGTCGAGCGGATCCGGGCCCAGATCCCGCTCGCGCCCCTGCACAACCCCGCCAACCTCACGGGCATCGAGGTGGCCACGGCCCTGCGACCCGACGTGCCACAGGTCGCGGTGTTCGACACGGCCTTCCACGCCACCCTCCCGACCCGGGCCTACCGCTACGCGATCGACGACGAGGTGGCGCAGACGCACGGGATCCGCCGCTACGGCTTCCACGGGACCTCACACGCGTACGTCGCACGGCGAGCTGCAGACCACCTCGGCCGCGACGACCTCGGGCTGGTGACCCTGCACCTGGGCAACGGCGCATCGGCCGCCGCGATCGACGCCGGGCACAGCATCGACACCTCGATGGGGCTCTCACCGCTCGAGGGACTGGTGATGGGGTCACGGTCCGGCGATATCGACCCCGCGGTGATCTTCCACCTGGTCCGACAGGCCGGGATGGGGCTCGACGAGGTCGACGAGCTGCTCAACCGCCGCAGCGGACTCCTCGGTCTCTGTGGCGACAACGACCTACGGGTCATCGAGGAGCGTGCGGAGCAGGGTGACCAGGCGGCGGCGAGCGCACTCGACGTCTACGCCTATCGGATACGCAAGTACGTCGGCGCCTACGCGGCGGCGCTCGGTCGGCTGGATGCGGTGGTGTTCACCGCCGGGGTCGGGGAGAACTCTCCCACGATGCGGGCACGGGTGGTCGAGGGACTCGGGCTGCTCGGCGTGTCCCTCGCCCCCGATCGCAACCTCGCAGCCGACGTGCGGACCACCCCCGACGGCGTCGTGGCGCTGCACCCGGACGACGCGCCCGTCGCCGTGCTGGCGATCGCGACCGACGAGGAGCGTGAGATCGCCACACAGAGCCTCACCGCGATCGGGGCGTAGAGGTCAGGGAGCCCCCGCGTCGTCGGACTCGAGCGGAGCTACCTCGGCGGGCTCAGCTGCGCCGCCGGGAGGTGGCAGCCGATCGGGACGCTGCGGCTTGCGGAGCACACCCAGGGCACCGAACCCGACCACGACCATGCCGAGCGGCACCCACGGGATACCGGTCGCGGTCCCCGGTCGATGCAGGCCCCCGAACACCAGCAGACCCAGGCCTGCCGTCGTCATCGACACCCCGATCGTCGCGCGGATACGGGACGGTCGGGAACGGGGCGCCCCGGCGTGCTCGTACCGCCCGAACAGCGGCAGCAGGAGCGCCACCACCACGGTGCAGGCGAGCCACCACAGGGGGCGTTGCCACCACCACGTGGCATCGATCGTCTCCCGCGTCGGCCACACGCCGGTCGGGATCAGGGCCGCCGCGACCGCCACCATGGCCGTCATGTGCCACAGGTACAGGGTCATCGTGAACGATCCGGTCACGACCACGGTCCCCCAGACCTTCGGACGATCGAGGAGCCGTTCCGCCGGTCCGCGGAACGCCAGCGCGAGCCCGACCTGTCCGGTCGCGAGCGCGAGCAGGGCGATCGACGGCGGGGAGTTGTTGCTCCGGGTCGCGCCATCGACGCCGACCATCGAGACCGGGTACCCGAGCACCTGTGTGAGCACGACGAGTACCCCGTAACCGAGGAGCGCCAGGGCCAGTGCGGAGGACGCGGTCCGAGGGAGGAGCGACCGGACGTCCGGCTCCCCCGACGTGGCACGGTCGCTGTCATGCCACAGGTACCCAGCCTGGTGGACCGCTCCCCAGACCCAGAGGAAGTTGGTCCACCCGATAGCGGGGACCCCGGCCAGGTGGAGCAGATCCGCGACGAGAGCCAGCCCGACCAACACCCCGAGGGCAGCGGGCCCCCACCGCTCGTGCAACCCGTAGGTCACCGGCACCACCGTACAGATGACCAGGTACGCGGCGAGGAACCACACCGGCACGATCGCGACCTGGGTGGCGAACTGCAGCAGGTTACGGGACACCCCGAGCACCGCCAACGCACCCGCCACCGGGATCCACAGGACCACCAGAGGGACGACCGGACGCAACAGGCGACGAGCGCGTCCCCGGACCCAGTCGGCCCACGAGACCCCCTTGCGGCGAGCGGACCGGTACGCCGCGGCGTTCGCGTAGCCACCGACGAAGAAGAACAACGGCATGACCTGGAAGATCCAGGTCAGCCAGTGGGTCCAGGGCTCGACCGCGAGCAGGTTCACCGCATCGAGCTGCCCGTCGCGGACCGTGATCACCGCCAGGAGCCAGTGTCCGTACACCACGACGACGATCGAGAGCAACCGCAGCGCATCGGCGTAGCGGTTACGTCCGTCAGGAGTACGCGCCGCGATCTCGTCCGCGGTCAGTCGCAGCTGGCTCATCCTCGTCCGTCTCCCGACCGTTCCGGCACGTGTCGTGCGGTGAACCGTAGGCTGGCGGACGGAGACCGACCATCAGGTGGTGCCCCCACGGACCGGTGGGGACACCCCGAGCTCATCCGTGAGCTTCAGCCGTGAGCTTCAGCCGTCGTGCGGGAGGTCGATGACGACGCGTTGCGGATCCTCGAAGCGCTCGATCAGGAACGCCCGCTCAGCGTCGAGGCCGACGAAGAAGCTCTGGATCCCCTCGAAGATCGTGTCCTCGACGACCTCCTGCACGACCACACCGGTGCCCTCGAGCCGACCTTCGTCCCAGCGCACGATGTCGTCGGGCAGCTCAGGGGGCAGGGTCAGGTTGGACAGCGACACCGCGAGGATCGCGTCACCGGCGACCTCGATCGGCTGGCCGGAGCCCTGCGAGGTGGCCTCGTCGACGTAGCGCACATCCCAGCCGACGATCCCCTCGCCTTCCAGCTGGAACACGACCCGGTCGAACCCGTCGTGGGTCGCGGTCCGGACGTCGGTCACCGCGAGCACACCGAACTCACCGTCCGCGCTGGCGGGACCGGTCGTGGTCTCTCCTTCGAGCTGCGCGGCATCGCCGGTCGGCTCGCCGCCCTCGTCGTCGTTCGGGCCCTCCTCGGCCGGTTCCTCCGGAGCCTCGGTCGGCTCCTCTGGGGTCTCCGGCGGTTCGACCGGCGCTTCGGCTGGTTCGGTGGGCGCTTCCTCGAGCCCCACACCTTCCTCCGCGGGAGCACATGCCCCGAGGATCAGGGCGAGAGCGGCGCCGCCCAGCGCAAGCTGGCCGGCAGCGGGGTGGTAGGAACGTGCACGCAAGGAGATACCGCCTCCAGAGGTCTCGTCGTGTGTCCCGTGGTACCACGACCTGACGCCTGCGCATCGGGCCCCGACCCGACGAAGGAGCCCCGTCGAACGTCCCCCGTCCGGATGTCGGCCCCGCTTCTCAGTCGTCCACCGTCGCCCCGAGGATCTCGGCACGGAGGGCCACCAGCAGCGCCTGCAGGGCGCGACGGTGCTCGTCGGTCACGAGGACCCCGTCCTCGACGTGGTCCCAGGCCCGCGCGATCCCCACCGCCGGTTCCAGGACCCGGACCCGGTTGTGACCCAGGGCCTGCCTGAGATGGTCCTGCGCGTGCTTGCCGCCGCTTCCTCCCGCCGCACTGATCAGCGCCGTGGGCTTGTGGTCCAGGGGCGAGTCCTTGCCTCGCGACGCCCAGTCGATGGCGTTCTTGAGGACACCCGACACCGAGTGGTTGTACTCCGGGGCCGCGAGGAGCAGGCCGTCTGCCTCGGCGATCGCCGTCCGGAGGGCGGCGACCGGTTCGGGGAACCCCTGAACCTCGACATCGCGGTCGTACAGCGGGATCTCGGACAGGCGGTGGATCTCCACCTCGACGTCGTCCGGGGCCAGCTCCTGACAGGCCCGCAGCAGCGCGGTGTTGTAGGAGCCCTTCCGCAGGCTCCCGGTGATGCCCAGGACCGTCAGGCTCATCGCAGCTCCTCGTGACGGGTGCGGGGATGGGCGTCCGCGGACGATGCGCACCTCGGAGGCGTGACGCTACTGGACCGGCGGGCAGCCGCCGCTCAGTCCTCGATCGGTGGGGCGACGTCGGGATCGGGGTCACCATCCAGATGCTCGTGGTGCCCCTGCCCTTCGGCGTGGGTGTCGACGTACCCACGAGGGGCGTGCTCGCCTGGCGCGGGTTCGTGCACCAGACCCCCAGGACGTGGCCGGACGGGGCGTAGCTCGTGGAGCTGGCCACTGACGACGAACCGTGCCAGGTCGATACCCACCACCTCGGGGTCGATCCGCTCGGCGACCTTGGGCGTACGTTCGGGTTCCTCGTCCAGGTCCCGTTCCTCCACCTCCGTCGGGGTGCCGGTGTGATCGAGCAGCACCAGGACGGTCGGCCGGTCGGGCGCGGTCGCCCGCTGCCGCACCACGACGGCCACCTCGTCGGAGGTGAGACGGACGAGCGACCCGACCGGATACCGGCCGAGGAGGCGCTGGAAGGCTGCGACGGCGCGGGGGTCGAGCCCGTGGCCGGCAGCCGACGCGAGCAGTTCGAGCGCGCCGTGCCGATCGAGGGGGTCCCGGTAGGAGCGCTGGCTGGTCACCGCATCGAAACTGTCGGCGACCGAGACCAACCGACTCGGCAGCGACGGGTGGTGGTCGTGCAACCTCGGGTAGCCCGAAAGGTCGTAGGCCGCATGGTGCTCGAGCAGGATGGCGGCTGCCGGGTGGTAGAGGCCCTCCCCGGTAGAGAGGAGCAGGCCGGCGCCGTCGACCGGATGGCGTTGCACCAGTCGCCAGCCCTCCTCGTCCAACCGCCCGGTGCCGCTCAGCACGTCCTGCGGCACGAAGACCTTGCCGATGTCGTGCAACAGCCCGCCGAGGCCCAGCACCATCACCTGGTCACGACGCAGGCCGATCAGCTGTCCCAACGCCACCGACAGCAGGCAGACGTTGACCATGTGGAAGTAGGTGTACTCGTCGTAGGACTTGACCGCGCTGAGCAGCAAGCCGTACCCAGGGTCGTGTTCGACCTCGTCGTGGAGGCGCTCGACGACCGCCGAGGCACTCTCGAGATCCACGGGCTCGCCCGCCGCGACCCGCGCCGATGCCGTGCGCAGCGTGGTCACGCCGCTCGCGTAGGCACGTCGGAGCTCCGTGAGCCGGTGTTCCCAGTCCTGCTCGTCTCGGTGCAGCGGTCGCACGACGTTGACGCGTACCCCGCCGAGGTCCTCCTCGGGTACGGGCTCCCCGCCCAGCAGGGTCAACAGGTGATCGAAGTCCTCGGCTGCGAGCCCTGGGGTCAGCGTCAGCGACTCGACCCCGGCGCGCTCCAGGTCCTCCGCGAGCCGTCCCAGGGACAGCGACTCGCGGGGCAACAGGATCGGTCCCAGGTAGAAGCCGCCACGGTCGACGAACACCGACGGGTTGCCCGTATCCGTCCGGTCCTGGAGCGCGCGGGCGCGCTCCAACAGACCCTGCCCGAGCACGCGTCGTTCGGGATGCCCGAAGGGGTAGAGCAGGGCCGACTGCCGGGCCTTCGACAGTTCGCGGAGCAGGTCCCCCGCCAGCTCCTGACGTTCCTCCTCGCGGCTCATCCGGGTCTCCTGGCGCGGTGGAGCAGCCGTCGTGCGGTCCATCGCCAGCGGAAGGGCAGCCGCGGCTCAGCCCGGCCGCTTCCGAGCGCCTGCAGCTCCTCACGTCCCGGCTCGCCGAGTCCCGCCAGGACCTCCAGACTCCGTCGGCGCACCTCGGGTGCTGCGGCTCGCCGCGCCACCCCGGCGACCGTGGAGGCCGCGGTGACCGGCGGTTGGCGCTCCAGGACGTCGACGACCGCCAGGAGGAGCTCTGGTTCGGATCGTGACGCCAACCTCGCCAGCAACGCCTGAGCCGAGGGGTCATCGGCGCGCGCCACGACGGGAAGCAGCTGCGCGATCACGTCGGGACGCTGGCGGCTCACCTGATCGTGCAGCAGCGCGCGGTGCCCCTCGGCGACCTCTCCGAGCAGGTGCGAGAGCTCCTCCTTGATCGCGTCGCCGACGTCCTCACCGAGGGAGCGCACGACCGGACCGATCGCCGCGGCACCGAACGGCTCGAGCACGCGAGCCTGCAGTCGGGATCCCTCCCGAGCCAGCGAGACCGCCGCGTCAGCCACCACCTGGCCTGTCAGGGTCTGCGCCCACGCCCGCTCGATCGCGGCGCGGACCTCCGGCGAGGCGACCTGCACGCCGCGTTCGAGCGCGGCCATGACCTCACCGACCAGCGCCGCGTCCCCGCGGACCACCGCCTCGCGGAGCCGAAGGGTGACGTTCTCGAGCAGCCTCGGGAGCTGCTCCTCCCGGGGTCCGGCGAGGAACACGTCGACGAGCGTGACCAAGGCCAGAGCACGGCCCTGCTCCACCTCCAGCGGGAAGCTCTCGGCGAGCTCGCGGTCCTCCTCGGAGATCGCCGCGCTGACGCTCGAGAGGACCGCGGGATCGACGGCCGCCTGCAGGGGGCCGACCTGCTCGTGCCCGCCATGGCGCCGGAGCCTGTGCGCATCCTCCAGATCGGCGAGACTCTGACTCACCGCGTCGACCAGACGTAGCAGGGTGCCGTGGCGCTCTGCCGTTCGGCCGACGTCGCGAGCGAGGTCGCTGGCATCGAGACGCTCGTGACGAGCGACGGTCACGATCAGGGTCGCCAGCGCGAGGTCGTTCAGGTGTCCGGCGAAGCGCTCCGCGAACGGGTCCTGCTGGAGGCGGTCGATGATGAGGCGTCCGAACCTCGCCTGTTCCTGCACCGGGAGCTCGTCCACGAGCCAGGCTGCCCGTCGGAAGAAGGTCGACCGGACGGTGCCATCCGCGCCGATGCGATCGGAGAGTTCGCGCAGGCGCTCGTAGAGCTGCTCCGCGGTCTCCTCTGCGGCGAGCTCGAGCTCTGTGACCTCCGGTGCGCTGGGCTCCTCGGCGACGGTGCCGACCCAGTCCGCCAGACCGAGCAGGTGGTCGGCCACCTCCTCTCCCGTCGCCGGTTCCGGAGCACCAGCCGCGGATCGGATCGACGTGATGCCGGCGGCGCTCGACAGGGGCTCCATGCCTCCGGCCTCGTCGACCTCGTGCGGGTCACGACCGAGCAGTTCGTACCAAGCGGCGAGCTCCTCACGGGACGGGAGTGCAGCGACCGCCACGTGCTCGATCCGACGTTCGTAGCAGGCTCTCGCCAGCCGCCGCGTCGGCTCGTCCTCGAGCGCTCGATCATCGAGGATGAAACACCCCGATCGGACCTCGACCGTGAACGGTCCGAAGCTCAGCGCCGTGCGTGTCGCGTCCTGGATCCGCTCGACCGCCGCGAGGAAGGCGCTGGCGTTCGGGTCATCCGGGTACAGGCGGTGGACCCCGAGGCCGACCCCCAGCTGGCGCAGGAGCGCTCGCTGCGCCGCGACGTCACGTCCCGTGTCCCCGTCGATCTCGACTCCGAGTCACCCGTTCAGCCCGTGGTATCGGATCAGCTGTCGTCCTCCTCGTGCAGCGGGTCGTCGGGGAGCGGCTCGAGCTGTGCGCGCGCACGCCGACGACGCCGCGCCGGAACCAGGTCACGCATCTCCTCGAGACGTCCGAAGCACAGGAGCCGATCGCCCGCTTCCAGCTCGCGGTGTCCGCGCGGGTTCGGGATCACCTTGGCGTCACGCGTGAGGGTCAGCACCGAGATGTCACGTTCACGCAGACCGGACTCGGCGAGGGTGCGCCCGACCAGGTCGAGGCCCTCTCGCACGAGCAGTTCGGCGACGCCGTACCCGGTGCTCACGGTGAGCCGTTGACGGACGTCGAGCTCTGGGAAGTCGACCTGGTTCGCGACGTAGTCGACCACCGCGCCGGCGATGTCCAACTGGGTCGCTGATTCGATCCCCTCGAGGCCCGGGGAGGAGTTGACCTCCATGATGCTCGGGCCATCCTTGCCTTCCAGCATGTCGACCCCGGCGACCTTGAGTCCCATGATCTGCGCGGCCTTCACCGCGACCCGCTGGTACTCCTCGTCGAGTTCGACCGACTCCACGAACCCGCCACGGTGGACGTTGGACCGGAACTCGTCACCCTGAGCGACCCGCCGCATGGCCGCGACGACACGGTCACCGAGCACGAACGCTCGGATGTCGCGGCCCTTGCTCTCCGAGACGAAGCGTTGGATCAGCACGTTCTGCCGGGTGGACTGCAGCGTCTCGATCACCGCGCCGGCGACCTTGTTGTCCGGAGCCAGGATCACGCCGATGCCCTGGGTCCCCTCCAGGAGCTTGATGACCACGGGGGCGCCACCGACCCGCTCGATCGCTGGCATCACGTCGGCGCGGTCCCGGACGAACGCGGTCGCGGGGATCCCGACGTCGTGACGGGAGAGGATCTGCATCGACCGCAGCTTGTCGCGCGAGTTGGCGATCCCCGCGGCGGTCGTCGGTGTGTAGACGTCCATCTGCTCGAACTGGCGGACCACCGCCATCCCGAAGAACGTGATGGACGCCCCGATCCTGGGCAGGATGGCGTCGTAGTCCGCCAGAGCCTTCCCGCGGTACTGCAGGTCGGGTTCGTCGCCGGTGAGGTCGATCGCGAAGCGGAGCGTGTCGAGCACACGCACCTGGTGGTCACGTTCCTCCGCTGCAGCGACCAGCCGGCGGGTGCTGTAGCTGTCCCTCGCGCGGGACAGGATGGCGAGGTTCACCGCTCTCCTCTCGGGCGTCCGCTCGGCACGGTAACAGCCTCCCACCGGCACCGTCGGCCGCAGTTCGTCAGCCGAGCGGCAGTGCGAACCCCCAGACGGCGGCGACGTGAGCCGCCCCGGCCGCGACGACCAGGAGGTGGAACACCTCGTGGAACCCGAAGGTCCGTGGCCAGGGGTCCGGCCAGCGCCGCGCGTAGATGACACCACCGGTGAGGTAGAGCGCGCCCCCGATCACGATCAGTCCGAGTCCCGGCAGCGGCAGGACCGCAGCGATGCGGCTCAGCGGCACGACCGCCAAGGAGGCGAAGCCCGCGTAGGCCACCACCGCGACCCAGCGTGACGCTCGGATCGGCGAAGCTGCTACCAGCGCGCCGATGATCGCGACGCTCCACGCGACGATCAGGCTCCACCACCGCCAGGCTCCGCTGAGCGTGTGGACGGCGAAAGGTGTGTACGACGCCGCGATGAACAACTGGATCATCGCGACGTCGGCGCGCGAGAGCCAGTAACGGATCCGTACGGGCCAGCGCGGCAGGTGGTACGCCCCAGATGTCGCGAACAGGGCGACCAGACCGACACCGAAGACCGCGACGGACAGACGCGGGAGTCCGGGGGAGGCAGCTCGCCACAGCAGGATGGCGACGACCACCGCCGCGGGGGCGGCTGCCGCGTGGACCCACCCCCGCAACCGTGGCGCGTCCTCACGGAGCCCACGGAGCGAGGACAGACGCGGCGCCCGGGCTAGCTGACCCTCCACCTCGATGTCCTCCTTCTGGCCGAGTTCCACCCGACGTCATCGCCACCGACCGGTGCGTAGCGACCGTACGCGCTCAGCGACGGGGACGAACGCTGCCCGCGGCCACCATCGGGCGACTCAACCCTCCACAGGGTAGAGGGCCGGGTTGGCTTCGGGTGGCACCCGTTCCCCGTCGGCGACGGGCCCCGGTGGTGTGCCGTCCCCGAACGGGGACCCGTCGAGCTCCTCCCGGAAGTGTGGCGACGCCCAGTTCCGCAGATCCGGGCCCAGCGGGACGATCCCGGTGGGGTTGATGTCGCGGTGGACCTCGTAGTAGTGCCGCTTGATGTCGATGAAGTCGACGGTGTCCCCGAAGCCGGGGGTCTGGAACAGGTCGCGCGCGTACGCCCACAGCACCGGCATCTCGGTGAGCTTGTTCCGGTTGCACTTGAAGTGGTTGTGGTAGACGGCGTCGAAGCGGACCAGGGTCGTGAACAGGCGCACGTCCGCTTCGGTGATCGCGTTCCCGACGAGGTAGCGCTGGGTCGCCAGACGTTCGGACAGCCAGTCGAGGCGCGAGAACAGGTCGTGGTAGGCCTTCTCGTAGCCGCGCGCCGTACCCGCGAAACCCGCACGGTAGACACCGTTGTTCACGTCCTCGTAGACCAGCTGCGATACCTCGAGGATCTCGTCGCGGAGCGGTTCGGGGAACAGGTCGGGTGCCCCTTCGCGGTGGTACTCGGTCCACTCCGTGGACAGGTCGAGGGTGAGCGTCGGGAAGTCGTTGGTGACGACCTTGCCGCTGGCGATCTCCACGATCGCAGGCACCGTGATGCCCCGGTCGTACCCGGGGTAACGCTCGAGGTAGGCATCCTTGAGTCTGGTGATGCCGAGGACCGGGTCGACCTCGTCGGGATCCTTGTCGAAGGTCCAGCTGTCGGCGTCGTGGGTCGGGCCGGCGATCCCCATCGACAGGACCGGCTCGAGGCCGAGGAGACGTCGGACGATGATCGCACGGTTCGCCCACGGACAGGCGCGGGCTACGACCAACCGGTAGCGACCTGGTTCGACGGGCCAGCCGTCGCGCGCATCCCGCGTGATGCGGTCGGGGATGTAGTTGGTGTCGCGTTGGAACTCGTCTTCGACGTAGGTGGGCGTCTTGTCGCTGCTCATGGGCTCGTGTCGGTGCGGGGTCAGGGGCTACCTACGGTACGGCCCTGTCAGCGACCGCGGATCGTGGTCCCCCGACGTGCCGGGAGCCGCAGGTGCTCAGCCGCCAGACGGTCGCGTGTGCTGCGACCAGGCGCTGCCGTCCCACCACCGCTCACCCTGACCGTTCGGGTCCGGGTACCACCCCGCCGGGATCGCATCGGCCTGCGGCGATGTCCCCTGCTGCGCCGCGGCCGGTCCGGCGGACCGGTCGGCGGCTCCCGTGCCCTGGGCGGGGTGGACGTGCTCGGTCCACTGGGTGCCGTCCCACCAGCGCTGTCCTCCACCCCCGGAGGGGTCCGGGTACCAGCCAGCGGGGATCGCCAGAGCGGCCGCTTCGCTGGGCTCCTGGTCGGCTTGGGCCTGATCCGTCCACTGGGTCCCGTCCCACCAGCGCTGTCCTCCACCCCCAGAGGGGTCCGGGTACCAGCCTGCCGGGATCGACGGCTCGGCCGCGGCCTCTCCGAGGTCGTGTTCCGTCGACGTCGCCTGATCGTCCGGTAGCGCAGCGTGATCCTCCACGGAGGGTTCGGAGCTCAGTGCTGCCGGGTCGGCGGGTACGTCCTCGGCGGGTACGTCCTCGGCCGGTACATCCTCGGCCGGTACGTCCTCGGCGGGTACGTCCGCGGTTGGAGTGTCCTCTCGGTGGGTCGGTATCGGGGTGATCACGGCGCCGAGATCCCCTGCGGCGTAACTCGGTCGAGAGGCCGGCCTCTCGACCGGTTCCTCGTCAGCTGAGGCCTCACCCTGGTCATCCATGGCACGGTCATCGGCCGCCGGCTCGACGGTGGCGGGTTCGGGCTCCACCGCCGCTGGCTCAGGCTCGGGCTCCACCGCCGCTGGCTCAGGCTCGGGTTCGACGGCAAGGGGCTGCTCCGGATGGACGTTCTCGGTCCACTGGCTGCCGTCCCACCAACGCTGCCCGTCACCCCCCGACGGATCGGGGTACCACCCCGCCGGGATGTCGCCATGCGACGCCGTCGTCGCCTGCGCGGTCGCCGCCCCCTGCGTCGCGGTCGGCTGTTGGCTAGCGGCGGCCTCCGCCGAGGCGCCCGACGACTCCGGCGGGTGGACGTGGTCGGTCCAGGCGTTGCCGTCCCACCAGCGCTGACGGCCCCCGCCGGACGGGTCGGGATACCACCCGGCTGGCACCTGCGCCGGTTGCGCCGGTTGCGCCGGGGCCGCCTCCGCGGCGGCGTTACGGGTGTGCTCCGACCAGGCGTTGCCGTCCCACCACCGTTCGCCTTGGCCGTTGGGATCGGGGTACCAGCCCGCGGGGATCTCGCCGTTCGTCATGCTCGTTACCTCCCGTGCGCATCGTCGCGACTGGGCTCTCCTGGCCTGAACACCGGGCCCCTCGATCGTCCGGCCCCGTCACCCGAACCCTACGCGCTCCGCGCTCGGCCCGCGCCACCGCTTCGCTCTGCCACTCACCGGTCGCTCCGGCGTCGATCGCCACCGACCGCGATCGCCCGCACGTCCTCGACCCAGAGCCCCAGCCTCCCTCGTCCGGCGATCTCGAGCTCGAGCAGACCGGCGTCGGACCAGGGGCGGGTCGCGGTGACGCGCCAGGTCGCGACCGCCGTGAGGTCGACGTCCACGCTGCGCCGCGTCCACCATCCGCCCTCCGGGGCGTCCAACCGGATCTCGTTGCCCGGCGAGAAAGCGTCCACCGAGCGTTCCTCGCCACCTCCGGGAGCGCCGTGCGGCTCGTCGAGACCCTCGAGTGCGTCGTCCAGCCAGGTCCGCACGTCGCCCTCCGTCAACTCTCCCAGGGCACGGAACCGGAGGAGCTCACCCTCCTGCCAGAGGAACCCCGGAACGGCGTCGACCCGCCAGGCCCAACGTGCGCGGGAGCCATGTCCACGTCCGCGCACCACGTGCAGGGCCGGTACCGCGTCCGGCCGGGGGGCTGCGCGAGGCGAGGGCGTCGTCATGACCCGCGCACGAGCCCAGGAGGGGAGCAACCATGCGGGCGGCCACACGACCACGGCGACCCAGGCGATCCCGAAGATCGCCAGGTAGATCAGGCCAGCGGCGAGGCCGCCAGCGGTGTCCATCACCCCCATCGCCCGTGCCACCGCCCACAGTGGCGCCCCGACCACGGGAAGCAACAGCGTCGCGACGGGAGCCGGCCAGACCAGCACGGTCCAGATCGCGTCACGCCCGAGCCACGCATCGAGCCTCCCCGCCCACACCAGGAGGCAGACCACGAGCGCCCCGAGCAGGAGCGCGAGCAGCCCCGGATCGAGGAACAGGAGCGACATGGGCACCCCCGGTGCGCTGGGTACGCACGACGGTACCGTCCTCCCACCGGCGGGCAGGGAGGTAGGCGGTGCGTCAGGTGCCTCTCGGGGCGTCGGAGGTCGGCGCCATCGGCCTGGGGTGCGTGGGCATGTCGGCCGAGTACGACCCCAGCCAACAGGACGACACCCGGTCGCTCACGGTCCTGCGCCGGGCGGTCGAACTCGGCGTCACCCTGTTCGACACGGCCGACGTGTACGGGCCCTTCGTCAACGAGGAACTCGTCGGCCGGGCACTCGGCCCCCACCGCGCCGAGGTGGTCATCGCCACGAAAGCGGGTCTGGTCCACGACCCCGACCAGGGTCGGGAGGTCCCGAACGGGCGACCGGACCACCTGCGCGCGGCCTGCGAGGGCTCGCTGCGGCGACTCGGCGTCGAGGTGATCGACCTGTACCAGTTGCACCGCGTGGACCCCGCCGTCCCCGTCGAGGAGTCGTGGGGGGCGATGGCGGAACTGGTCGCCCGGGGTTGGGTCCGCCACCTCGGGCTCTGCGAGGTCGAGATCGCAACGCTCGAGCGGGCGCACGCCATCCATCCGGTGACCTCGGTGCAGTCGGAGCTGTCCCTGTGGACCCGTGGGCCTCTCGACGAGGTCGTGCCCTGGTGCGAACGACACCACGCCACGTTCCTGCCGTACGCCCCCCTCGGGCGGGGCTACCTGACCGGGACGATCACCCACGCGCGGTTCGAGCAGCGCGATATCCGGGCCGGGAACCCGCGCTTCACCGACGCTGCGATCGCGGCGAACCGCCCCCTGGTCGACGAGATCCGCGCGGTCGCCTCCGAGGTCGATGCCACCCCGGCGCAGGTCGCGCTGGCGTGGCTGCTCGGTCGATCTCCGCGGCTGGTGGCGATCCCCGGGACCAAACGGCGCCGCTACCTCGAGGAGAACGTGGCGGCTGCCGACCTCCGACTCGCGCCGGAGCACCAGCGCCGCCTGGACGCCCTCCCACCTCCGGTCGGCGAGCGCTACTGACCCGATGGTCAGGCGTCGCTGCCCGGGCCGTCGCCCCCGTCACGCCGCAGCCGCTCGTCGAGCTTGCGCAGGAACTCCGGATCGTCGTCGGGACCCTTCGGACGGGTGCGTCCCCCGCCACTCGGGCGTGAGGGCGGCTGATCGAAGCTGCTCCTTCCCGCGTCCTTCCGGCGGACCGGACCCGCGCGGTCGACACCGCTCGGGGCGCCACCCGGCGTGAGGCCGGAGCCTTCGGGGCGTCCGCCCAGCAGCCACGCGACGGCACCGAGACCGAAGATGAATAGCACGATCAGCAACCAGGCGAACTTCGGGAGGTTGCGCACCTGCTTCGGGTCGGACATCGCCACGTCCAACAGGCAGTACAGCGAGAGGAGGAAGAACAGGAACCAGACCAGCGGCACAGTGGGCACCTCACCGGGAGCTCGTGGCCAGGGTACGGCCCTGCGCAAGCCCCGGATGGCACGGGGTCGCGGTGAGCTACCGCGGCCGGCGGGCCGCGGTGAACGTCGCCGAGACCAGGGGAGCCTCCAGGTCCTCGACGACGGCGGGCCCAGCCTTGCGGCGGTGCGATCGTTCCCACAGCACCAGCAGCGATGGCAGGACCAGCACCGCGCCGAGCAGCGACAGGATGATCGCGTAGGCCGTGACCTGCCCCATCTGCTGGAAGGGCACCAACGTCGAGGTGACCAGGATCCCGAAGCCGGCGGCGGTCGTGAACGCCGAACCCGCCAACGCGCCCCCGGTGTTGCGGGTGCTCTCACGGATCGCGACGTGCACGTCCGCGTAGATGCGGCGGTCCTCGTCGAACCGGCGGGCCATGTGGATCGTGTAGGGCACCCCGATCCCGACGGCCAGACCGGTGAGCGTGGCGGTCACGGGACCGAAGGGGATGCCGCTGACGTACATCAACCCGAAGGTCCACAGCACGACCAGCGCGACGGGGATCATCGTCAACAAGCCCAGCATCGGCCGGCGGTTCTCGAACCAGAAGCTGATCATCAGCACGATCGTCGCCGCGATCAGCGTGATGACCAGCGAGATGACCTGCGAGTCGGACAGGGACTCGACGATGCCCGCGGTGATGATGTCCTGCGAGGTGACGATCACCGACGCCCCCGCCGTGACGACCGGCCCCAGATCAGCGACGAGTGCGTCGCGCAGCGCCAGAGCCCCGCGGTCCCCCGCCCGGGTGTTGATGTCGATCAGCGTCGCGATCACGGCGTCGCCATCGTGGGCGACCAAGGCGTCGTGGGTTTCCGGATCCGCCGTCGCCGTCAGGCGCAGGATCGCCTCGACGTCGGCGTCAGCGTCGACCCGGCCGGTCTGCGGGTCGTAGCCCGCCGCGATCAGCTCTCGGGCCAGGTCGGGGTCGCCCGGCGTGCCGTCGGGACCGGGCGCCAGCAGCTGCTGGACCAGCGATACCGGCGAGCTGGCCTGCGCTGCCTCGCCGTCAACGGTCGGCACGGTGAGCACTCCCGGCGTGTCCGCCAGGTCGTCGACCGCGTCCGCCATGGCGTTGAACACCGTCGGGGTCGCCAGGTCGTCGCCCTCGATCAGGACCTGGGTGGTCTCCCCGAACCCG
>PWTE01000068.1 GCA_003563915.1 Nitriliruptoraceae bacterium | reverse complement strand
GCACCGACGCTGCCGAAGGTACTTACACTGCCACAGAGATCCCGGTTGTAATTGACTACAACTCCATATAAGAAACAAACAACCCCCAAAAATACAAAGCCCCTGATGCAGGGGCTTTTTTGTGTATCAGCCTGAATGTGTAAAATATTAATTTTGTTTATATTTGAATACATTATATCCACCTAATCCAACCCATGATGAAACGCCTTATATTGTTATTGCTGGCCATTGTGCTCACTTCATCTTTTTATATGGTAAACGCGCAGGTAGCCATTGCACCATCTGCCCTGTTTATTAATGATCAGACAAATATCGGCACATTGTATATTTCAAACCGGTCCGATGACCCACAAGAAGTAAGCATTGATTTTGTGTTCGGTTATCCCTCATCTGACGAACAAGGCAATACCATTGTGAATTACGACGACTCCCTGGCTTATGAAAAATATGCCATTAATGAGTGGATCAGGGTATTCCCACGTTCATTTGTGCTGGGACCAAGGCAGCAACAAACCGTTCGTTTTCAGGTCAGGCCACAACCACAGGCCGAAGACGGCGTTTATTGGACGCGTGCACGAATCACGGCCAACCCGCAAACTCCTGAAATTGACATGCCGGCCACGGAAGAAGGCATTACCACCCGCATCACGTTTCGTTTTGAACAGATCATTGCCGCTATTTACCGTAAAGGAAGCGTCACCACCGGTGTCAATGTCAACAAAGTAGACGTAGTGCACGAAGATGATTTAATGATCTTGCTTCCACACCTGGAACGAACCGGCAATGCCCCTTTTATTGGCAGTATGAGGGCTTTGCTTTACGATCATGCAGGGAATCTTGTTAAAGAGCGTCAAAGCACCACCACGGCTTATTTTGATGTAATCCGCCGCATTGAGATCAACACAAGTGATCTCCCTCCGGGCAATTACCGTGCGGAATTGATCTTTGAAACCCGCAGAAGCGACATCTCTCCCACCGATCTGGTGCAGGCACCCACCATTACGGAAGTTGTTGAGATAACGATTCCGTAAGCAAGCCAGGGCCGTGAAAACCCGAACATTAAATGTAAAATGCCTTGCATGTCCGTTGGTTTACATACAAACCCATTCTGACGCTGATCTTGTTGCCGGCTTTTGTGTTGCTGCCGGCCAAAACCCTTTCATTTGCTGAGCCGGGTCAGGCATCAGGGCGCATGGACGAAGCCCTGTACGCTCCTGACAGCGAAGAGGTGCTGCTCAGTTTTCGTTTTCGGGGCGTCGGCAATGTATACATTACCGGATTGTATGATTACGATGTAAACAAGATGTTTCTGCCGGTGTCTGAGCTCTTCAGCCTGCTGCAAATCTATTATGAGCCCAGCCCGGGCGACTTCAGCATTTACGGGAACTTCCTGACACCCGACAAACCTTTTCGTATCTTTTTTACCCAGCAACGGGTAACGCTGGGCAATGAAGTATTTTATTTTGAATTCGACGACTTCCGCATTGGCGAAATGGACTATTTTGCCTCACCGCTGGTGTTTGAAGAGGTATTTGGCATGTATTTTACCATCAACCTGAACACCCTGGTACTGACACTTGAAAGCGATCATACCATGCCGATCGAAGAAGCTGCGGAGCGCGAACGTGCCCGTCGTTTGCTGGAGGCAAGGGAAATAACCCGCGAATTTTATCCCCTGGAATATGACCGCAACCGCCGGTTGGTGGGTATAGGTTTTGCCGATTACAATATCAGTGGCAATTTTTCGCAAGACAATCCCAACATGAATTATTCATTGATTGGCGGCGCCGAAATACTGGGAGGCGATATACAGGGCACGGTGATCGGTTCCTGGGCAGATGATGGCCACCAGATCCGCACCAGAAATTTGCGATGGCGTTATGTTGTGCGTGACAGCCAGTGGTTTTCAAACTTTCAGGCAGGACAAATGTCCACCACAGGCCTGCAACAGCGAAGCATTCGCGGAGCCTCGATCTCAAACAGCCCTGTGGAACCAAGACGCATATACGAAACCTATATCGTAGACGGCAACACCGAACCCGACTCCGAAGTGGAGTTGTATTTAAATAACCGGCTTGTGGATTTTATTCGGGCCGATGCGGCAGGTTATTACCGTTTTGAGTTTCCACTCACCTACGGAACCACCAGGCTGTCTATAAATATATTTACCCCTTCCGGAGAAGTAAGGGTTATTGACCGGCGGGTGCAGATCCCATTTGTCTTTTTGCCACCCGGGGAGGTGGCCTACAATATTCAGGGTGGATTCACAGAAACTTTTCTGGGTGGACAGGAAAGTGAAAGGCTGGTGCTGCACGGAGATGTGGCCGTAGGGGTCACCGATTGGTTGACTGCCAAGGTGGGCAGTGAATACATCGAGGAAATTTCCGGCAACAGGCCATATACATACGGCAGTCTTTCCGCCAGGTTGTTCTCACAATACCTGGTAAATGCAGACATCGCACCTGAAGCCTTCTACCGTGGCATTGCCAGTGTAATGTATCCCAGTGGCAGAAGTTTCAGCCTGCAGTACACCTATTACGAAGACAACCCATTGTTTGGTGTAAGCGGGGTTGACCAGGACATTCAGACCACCATTTACACACCCTTCAGGCTGTTTAACACCCAAATGGGTTTTCGTATTGGCGCCGACCACAGGATACTGGGAGAAAATTCGGTAACCCGTTACCGCACCGACCTCAGCATGCGCATTGGCCGGATGAACCTCCGGGCCAACTACCGTGACGTCCTGTACTATTCTGACGACACCTACTCTTTTGGTCAGGGCCTGATCACCGGCAGCCTTACCTATACATTTATGCGCTCGCCCGGCATTCCGGTTTTCATTCGTGGGATGTTTTTGCGTAGTTATGTTACATACAGCACCGCCAACAACGAGTTTGAAAATATATCCTTTCAGCTGACCCGAAGCATCCGTCAATCAGCCCGCATCAATTTGGATGCAGGCTACGACTTGCGAAGCCAACAACACACCATCCGGCTGGGCTTTATCATGGACCTGAACAGCATGCGCACCACCACCAATGTAGATATGCGCGGCGACCGGGTCAACGTTCGTCAAAACTTCCGGGGATCCCTGGGCTTTGACCGCAATCCCGACCGGATCATCACCAGCAACCGCAACCAGGTGGGACGCGCCGGCGTGTCGGTCATACTGTTTGTTGACAACAACAACTCCGGCACTTTCGACGAAGGTGACGAGATCATCCCCGCCCGCGCCATACGTCTCGACCGCTCTGCCCAGGTACAGGTGGGGCGCGACGGAGTAATCCGGCTCAGCCAGCTGCAGAGCTATTTCCGTTACAATTTGGAAGTAATCCGCCCGGCGCTCCCCAATCCGCTTCTGGTGCCTGCCAAGGACAACTTCTCCTTTGTGGCTGACCCCAACCAGTATAAGCGGATCGAAATCCCATTTTATCGTTCAGGGGTGATTGATGGCACTGTATATATTATGCGCGAAGATGAAATGATCCCACAAAGCGGCCTTCGCCTGATTGTCACCGGCATCGACAATGATTTCCATGAGGTCATACGCAATTTCAGCGACGGCTCCTATTACGCCATGGATATGCCACCCGGTCAGTATACCATTGAAATAGATCAGACCCAGCTTGATTTTCTCAATGCCCATATGCCCGATGGCCCGGTAGAATTTGAAATACGTGCTCTGTCGGAAGGAGATTTCGTTGACAACCTGAATCTGCTCATTGTACCGAGAACGGAACCAACGCCGGAACCGGAGCCGGAGCCGGAGCCGGAGCCGGAGCCGGTCATTGCAGTGCATCCCGAACCCGAACCTGAACCTGAACCGGAACCCGAACCTGAACCGGAGCCGGAGCCAGATCCGGAGCCGGAGCCGGTCATTGCAGTGCATCCCGAACCCGAGCCGGAACCCGAACCCGAGCCCGAACCAGAACCCGAACCCCAGCCCGACGATGCTGTGATTGAAGATCGGTATTGTTTGATCCTGGACAACTACCCAACCATTTACCGTGCCGAAACAGCCAGACAGCTGGCCATCCAAAGTGTGGATGCCGAATTTTTTATCCGGTATCATGAACCGGAGGGCCTGTACAAGGTATATTCACACATGATAGAAGATCCGCAGCTGGCTGCTTTCCATTTAGAACGTTTGATGCAAGACGGGTTTTTGGTGGCCCGGGTGCAATCCGTTCAGATGCCCGGTCCCGAACCGATACGCTATCAAATACAAATTGCCTCGCACAACACCGAAAATCAGGCCAGGGAACACCTGGAAGACATCAGGGAAAGCATACCCGTTTCCATTACTATTGAATTCGACAACCTTACCGGACGCTATGCGCTGCGCACCGAGTCATATCCAACCATACCGGAAGCCAGTGAAGTATTGTGGGCGATTCGTGAGTTGGACGGGTTTGTCACAGCCTTTATGATCAGCAGCCCCAGGATTGCCGCCATTCCCATTATTCATGTTTCGGGGAATTAGAAAAACAACCTACAACCCCACCTCAAAAAAGGGCGTATGCATCTTGCGGAAGCCCATCTTTTTGAGCAGGGCCACGCCGGCATCAAAATGCCTGTCAAGCTGTGAGGGGTGGTGGGCGTCGGTGTTGACCATGACGCGGATGTCGCGGTCGAGGCATTTTTTCATGATGTCCCCATTGGGAAAGTAGGATTCGGTTTTGCCGGTATACACCCCGCGGGTGTTGAGTTCCACGATGGTGCCATATTCAGCGATGGCATCCAGCAGCCGGTCGACCGCTTTTCCATACCATTCGGCAGAGGCATCAAAAATCTTATTTCCCTTGTTGTGCATGTTCACCTTGTCGAGGTGCCCGATGATGTCAGGTCGCTGGGTGGCCACCATTTCGCGCTGCTGGTCATAATAAGACTCCACGGCAGCCTGCACATCGCCGCCATAAATGGCCTGGATCCCCTGGACATACCCATCGAGCGACCCATCCACAAACCAGATGTTGTCGGGATTGTCGCTGCCGGGCTTCATCACCAGGTGCACCGATCCGATGCAATAATCCAGCCCAGCCCCATCCCTAAAAGCACGAAAATCATCCGAAAACCCGGGGATATAATCCAGCTCCAGGCCAAGGTATATGTCGATCTGGTCTTTGTATTGTTCGCGCAAACGCCGGGCTTCGGCCAGGTAATCAGGATAATCCTGTTTGCGAATACTCCATTGGTTGTCAAACGGCAGGGGCTGATGCCCGGACAGGCCAATGGCCTTAAACCCCTTGTCTATGGCCGCTACCACGTAATCCTCCAGCGTTTCTGAGCCGTCGTCATACTTCGAATGGGTGTGGAAATTGTATTTCATCATGGGTGCAAAGATAATACATTGACAGAAGGTATTCAGATTCTTAAATTTGACTATTTTTACAAAAAATCCTTACCCCCTATGCTGATTATTGGAATTGCCGGAGGATCCGGCTCCGGAAAAACCACGGTGGTCAACAAGATCCTCGAAGAGCTGCCCACCGATT
>PWTE01000255.1 GCA_003563915.1 Nitriliruptoraceae bacterium | reverse complement strand
GGGCGACGACGGCGCGGTGCGCCTGGAGCTCGACGAGCCGGTCCACGGGCTGGCGCTCGGCCAGGCGGCGGTCGTGTACGACGCCGCGGACGAGCACTGCCTCGGTGGCGGCCGCGTGACCCGCGCCGAGCGTCCCGCCGGCTTGCCGGTGGCCGCCCGGTGAGGTCGTGCAGCGAGGTGGCCTGATCCGAGCCGGGTGGCTGCACGATCGGCCGGCCAGGCGCCCAGTTGGAAGCGAACGTGCAGCGAGGCGGCCTGGTCCGCGCCGCCCGGCTGCACGATCGGCTGCAGGCGGCCGCGCAGTAGTCTCGCCGCGTGTCGACGTCGCATCGCGACGACCCCTGATCACGACCGTCCTGGAGCCGGTGTGGCCGTTCCCCGCGACGCCCGTGTGCGTCACGACGAGCTGTCCCGCGTCCTGCGTGACGCCCGGTACCGCTACGACGTTCTGTCGGACCCGCCGATGCCGGACGCGGAGTACGACACGCTGTTCCGCGAGCTCGAGGAGCTCGAGGCGGCGCACCCGCAGCTCGTGACCCCCCAGTCGCCGACCCAGACCGTGGGCTCCGCGCCGCAGACCGCCTTCCCGCCCTTCGAGCACCTCCAGCCGATGCTGAGCCTGGACAACGCGTTCAGCCGGGAGGAGCTCGATGCGTGGGCGGACCGGGTGCAGCGTGGCCTGGGGGAGGACGCCGAGGCCGCCCGCTTCACGTGCGAGCTCAAGATCGACGGGGTCGCGATCAACCTCGTCTACCGCGCTGGGGTCCTGGCGACCGCCGCCACCCGCGGCAACGGCACCGTCGGCGAGAACGTGACCGCGCAGGTGCTGACGATCGACGCCGTGCCCTACCGGCTGGACGTCGACGACCCGCCGGAGGTGCTGGAGGTCCGCGGTGAGGTGTACTACCCGCTCGACGCCTTCGACGCGATGAACGAGGCCCGCATCGAGCGCGGCGAGGAAGCGTTCATGAACCCGCGCAACGCCGCGTCCGGCGCGCTGCGTCAGAAGGACCCGGAGATCACCCGCGACCGGCCGTTGTCGGTCTGGTGCCACGGCATCGGGGCGCTTCAGGGCGTCGCCTTCGAGCGACACAGCCAGGCGCTCGCGTGGCTGCGTGACGCCGGCCTGCCGACCGATCCGGAGACCGCGGTCCTCGACGACGTCGACGCGATCTGGGACTTCGTCCAGCGGTGGACCGACGGCCGCCACGACGTCGCGTACGAGATCGATGGGGTCGTGATCAAGGTCGACGACCTGGCGCAGCGCGAGCAGCTCGGGTTCACCGCCCGCGCGCCCCGCTGGGCCATCGCCTACAAGATGCCGCCGGTCGAGCAGGCCACGACGCTGAAGGCGATCGAGGTCAACATCGGTCGCACCGGCAAGGCCACCCCCTACGCCGTGCTCGAGCCGGTGCTGGTCAGCGGCACCACCATCACCTACGCCACGCTGCACAACGAGATCCAGGTCCACGCCAAGGACGTGCGCGTCGGCGACACCGTCATGGTGCGCCGCGCCGGTGACGTGATCCCGGAGGTCGTCGGCCCGGTGCTGAAGGACCGTCCCGACGGGACCGAGTCCTGGTCCATGCCCGCCGACTGCCCCTTCTGCGGAGAGCCGCTGGTCCGGCCCGAAGGCGAGGCCCACCACTTCTGCGAGAACGTCGACTGCCCGAACCGTCTGCTCGAGTCGCTGTCGCACCTGGCCAGCCGCGGCGCGCTGGACATCGAGGGGCTGGGGGAGCAGACCGTCGAGCTGCTGGTCGAGGAGGAGCTGGTCCGCGACCTGGCCGACGTGTTCCGCCTGCACGACAAGCGTGACGACCTGCTCGCACTGGAGAAGTGGGGCGAGAAGCGCGTCGACAACCTGCTCGCCGGGATCGACGCCGGCCGCCAGCAGCCCCTGGACCGCATCCTGGTCGCGCTCAACATCCGCCACCTCGGCCCGACCTACGCGAAGCTGCTCACCCGCGCGTTCCCCGACCTGCAGGCGATCCGTGACGCCGACGTGGAGACGCTGGAGGCGATCGACGGCATCGGCCCGAAGATCGCCGCGTCGGTGCACTCGTGGTTCTCGACGCCGCGCAACGCGGAGCTCGTCGACGAGCTGATCGACCTCGGCATCACCACCGCCTCGGACGCCTACGTCCCGCCGGGCGAGGAGGCGGCGCTGCCCCTGGACGGCTGGACCGTTGTCGTGACCGGCACCCTCGACGGCTTCAGCCGCGACGACGCCAAGCAGGCCCTGGAGGACCGCGGCGCCAAGGTCACCGGCAGCGTGTCAGGCAAGACCTCGCTGGTGGTCGTCGGCGAGAGCCCCGGCTCCAAGCGCGACAAGGCCGAACAGCTCGGCGTCCCGATCGCCGACGAGGCGGCCTTCCGCCACCTCCTCGAACACGGAGAGCTGCCGTCCTGACGCGCTTCGACCCCGCCAGCTACCCGGGCCGCCGCCCCGACGGTCCCGTCCTGGTCCTGGACGGCGAGGTGGTGCCGCTCACCGTGGAGCGTGCTGCCTCGACGCCCGTGCTGCGACCGGCGCGCGACGTCCCGGATGCGGCGGCCAGCCTGCTGGAGCCTGGCGTCGCCCGCTTCAGCGTGGCGTACGGGTCGAACGCCGCACCGGCGCGACTGCGGGACAAGGAGCTGACCGCTCACGGTGCGCTGCTGCTGCCGGCAGTCATCCCCGACTGGGTGGCCGCCTTCGAGGCGCGACGGACCGGGTACGGGGCGGTGCCGCTGACCTTCGTGCCGGCGCCGGGGGCGCGCACCACGACCTGGGTGCTGGGTCTGCCGGAAGAGCTGACCCCGCTGCTCGACCGCACCGAGGGCCGGGTGCCCGACGGCACCCCCGACGAGCCTGGGCCCGAGGAGCCGGGGGGACGGTTCGCGCCGCCGGGCACCTACCAGCTCGGACGGGTCGGCGAGGTCGAGGTGGCCGGGGTCGCGCGCCTGCGTGACGCGCTCGCCTACCTCCCGGGCCCGGCGACGCAGGTGCAGGTCGTCGACGAGGCCTGGCGGACCTGGCCGGAGCACGACCAGCCCGCGGCCGCGGCCCACGTCGAGCGCGACGGCCCGAGCCGGCCACCCCCGCCGGTGCCCGACCCGGTCCTCGGCCCCTGGCCGACGACGCCGCTGGAACCGCTGGGCTGACCCGCGCGCGGTCAGCGCAGGGTGAGTTCGGCGCGGGCGAAGCGCCCGTCGGTATGCACCCTGCCGACCGCGACGTCGATCGGGTGGGCGAGCGCCGGGCCGGCGGTGACGAACGAGTGGAACTCGCCGTTCTCGCCGCAGGGGTCGACCCCGACGGGCAGGTCGGCGAGGAAGCGCGCATCGAGCGGGCGACCCACGAAGCCAGTGTCGAGCTGCTGCGTGTCGACGACGCAGACCACGGCGCTGAAGCCCTCGGCGACGAACCGCTCCGCCAGCTCGCGCGTGTCCTGTCCCCACAGTGGGAAGCTCGCGCTGCGTCCCAGCTGTTCGAGAAGCGTCTCGCGGTAGGCGCGAACGTCGGCGAGGTGGAGGTCCCCGAACGCGATCTCGGTGACGCCCGCCAGGGGTGGTGCGTCGAGGGCGGCGCGTAGTTGGGCCTCGTACACCTCGTTGGGGCAGGGGTCCGGTAGCGCCACGGTGTGCAGCGACAGGCCGGTCGCGGCCGCCTGGGCGCGCAGGAGACCAGGGGCCACGTGGTGGTGGGCGACCGCCCCGTCAGGCTCCGTGACCGTGGTGAGGAGCCCGGCGGGCTCGATCCCGCGGTCCCGCAGCGTCTGCAGGGCCAGCGCCGAATCCTTCCCGCCGCTCCACGACAGCAGGAGGCGGGCGTCGGGCGCCGCCGTTGGGTCGTGGCCTGCCACCTCGACGTCGCTCAGGGTCGCAGCATCGCGGGATGCAGGCGGATCGCCCGCCCCCGGCGATAGCGCTTGGCAGGCCGCCCACCCTCGGGACCGGGTGGGGCCAGCTCGTCGGTCTCCACCACGAAGTTCGGGGTCGAGACGACCTTGCGGCGGAAGTTGGCGGGATCCAGGGGGACCCCCCAGACCGCCTCGTAGACCCGGCGGAGCTGAGCCAGGGTGAAGGGCTCCTTCACGAACGCGGTCGCGAGCGCGGTGTACTCGAGCTTCGAGCGCGCCCGCTCGATGGCATCGGGCACGATCCGGTCGTGGTCGTACGCGAGTCGGAGACCGCGCGCTATGCCCACCTCGGCTACGTCGAAGAACCGCGCCCGGTGGTGGTCCGCCGGGTCACCTGGGGTCGGCGTGAGCGCCAGGTACGCCACCGACACGACCCGGCCCCGGGGGTCGCGGCTGGGGTCACCGTATGTTCGCAGCTGCTCCAGGTGAGCACCGGGGGCGTTGATCTCGGCGAGCTCGGCGAGGGCCCGGTGGGCGGTGTCGTCGAGACTCTCGTCGTCGCGGACCCGCCGTCCCGGTAGGGCCCACCAGCCGGCCAGCTCCGGGCTGTCTGGTTGGACCAGCAGCAGCTTCAGTTCGCCGTCACGGATCGTCAGCAGGGCCACGTCGACGGCGACGGCACAGGTGGAGACCCGTGCGGTCGACGTGCGCACCGCGGCGGTCGCGGTCGAGCCGGGGACACTCACGAGACGACCCGCACCCCCGCGTCCCGCAGCTCGTCGAGCGCCCGGTCCGCGTCCCCCTCCTCGAGTTCCACGAAACGGGTCAGCGCGGCCGGCACCGTGACGTCGTAGCCCAGCCGTGCGGCGTCCAGGGCGGTCTCCTTGACGCAGACGTCGCCGGCCAGTCCGGTCACGACCACCTCGCTGATCCCGGCGTCCTCCAGGATCGAGCCGAGCTCGGTCGCCTCCTCGTCACCGCTGACCGGGTCGCGTACCGAGAACCCGGAGTAGCCGTCGCCGCCATCGACCCCCTTCTTCACGATCGGGGCGTCGATCACGTCGAGGTCGGGGTGGAACTCCGCGCCCCAGGTGTCGCGGACACAGTGGACCGGCCAGGTGCCACCGTCCTTCTCGAAGTGGGGCGTCTCCGGGGGGTGCCAGTCCTGCGTGTAGACGATCAGCGCGCCGGCGTCACGCGCAGCCTCGATCTGATCGTTGATCGGGGGTACGACCTGCTCGCCGCCGTCGACGTAGAGCCCGCCTTCGGGGTCGGCGAAATCGTTCTGCACGTCGACGACGAGCAGCGCGGTGGTGTCGTCGTAGGTCGAGATGTTCTCGGTGGTCATCCGGTGACCTCCTGTGGTCGTCGTCCTTGATCGTGTCGTCCGTCGTGGGGCGGGGAAGCGACCTCCTCGGGCAATCGCACCACCGTCGGGATGACGGGGTCGCCGGGAGTGATGTCACGTCCGGCGGGGGGCAGCTCGGCGATGACGGCGGCGTGGTGGGCGCGGCTGTCCTCCCAGTCGGGGTGGTGCACCACCTCGCCGTCCCGCACGAGCGGGACCTGGAGACGACGGCCGTCGTCATCGCTGCCTGCTCCCCAGGGCAGCAGCACCTCCTCGGCTGCGACACCATCGTGGAGTGCTCGGCGGGCCTCCTTCTTCCCGCCGAGCGTGGCCTTCTGGCCGCCCTCCTTGGCGACGGGCTCGAGCGGCCCGTCGGTGGTCAGGGAGCGGGCGACGAGCTTGTAGACGAACCCTGCGGTGGGCGCTCCCGCCCCGGTCACGACCGAGGTGCCGACGCCGTAGCCGTCCACGGGCGCTCCACGGAGCCGCTCGATGCCGAACTCGTCGAGGTCGCCGGACACCACGATCTTCGTGCCGGTGAGCCCCGCAGCATCCAGCTGCTCGCGAGCCCGGTGAGCTTCGGCGCCCAGATCCCCGGAGTCGATCCGGATGCCGGACAGCTCGGGTCCTCCGGCGTCGATCGCGTGGTCGATCCCCGTCGGGATGTCGTAGGTGTCGACGAGCAGGGTGGTCTCGTGCCCCAGTGCGGCGACCTGTGCCCGGAAGGCGGTTGGTTCGTCCTCGTACACCAGGCTGAAGGCGTGCGCCGAGGTCCCGAGGGTCGGAAGACTGTAGCGCCGACCTGCCTCGAGGTTGCTGGTGCCGGAGAACCCGACGAGCACCGCGGCGCGAGCGGCGGCGACGGCAGCGTCCTCATGGGTACGACGGCTCCCGAACTCGAGCAGGATCCGGCCCTCGGCGACCTGCACCATCCGGGCGGCCGCGCCGGCGATCGCGCTGTCGTGGTTGAACACGGACAGCGTCAGGGACTCGAGCAGGACGGACTCGGCGAAGGTGCCGTGGACGGTCATGGCTGGGGAGTTCGGGAAGAACAGTTCGCCCTCCCGGTAGCCGTCGACGTCGCCGCTGAACCGGTAGTCGGCCAGCCACGTCAACGTCTCCGGGGAGACGACGCCGTCGTCGTCGAGGTAGGCCAGCTCCTCGTCGCGGAACCGGAAGTCGGTCAACGCCTCGAGCCACCGTCGGGTACCGGCGAGGACCCCGTAACGACGTCCGTCCGGCAGCCCGCGAGCGAACATCTCGAACACCGCCTTGCGCTGGCCGGCACCGTCGCGGAGCGCGGCATCGAGCATCGTCAGCTCGTAGCGGTCGGTCAGCAGGGCCGTGGATGGCGGCGCCACCGTCGGCGTGGTGGCGCGGGCGGGCACGGGCATGGTCGCTCCGGTGGCGCGGTTCTGGTCACTGTGACTACAACTGGTTCGAGGCTACCGGCGCGCGCCGGCGAACGCGAGGCCGTCTCCGCCCACCGGCCCGACGAACCAAGGTGGCCGCGCACTGCTCTAGGCTGCGGGGCCGCCCCTGTTGCGCCCCGTGAAGGAGCCGCCCGGATGTCCCTGTCCGCTGACGAGGTCCGGCACGTCGCCCGGCTCGCGCGCCTCGCGTTGTCCGACGACGAGGTCACCGACCTCGCGCCGCAGCTGTCCGGGATCCTGGGGTACGCGGAACAGGTGGGTGAGGTGGCCGCAGAGGACGTCACCCCGACGGTGCACCCCTTCGCGCCCCAGGACGTCACCCGCCCCGACGATCCCCGGCCGTCGTTGCCGCGGGAGGACATCCTCGCGTCCGCGCCCGAGGTCGAGCAGGACCGGTTCGCCGTCCCGCGCATCGTCGCGGAGGAGGGCTGATGGTGCCCGAGGGGGTCTCGCTCACCGGTCTCAGCGCTGCACAGCTCGCCGCGAAGCTCGCCGCGGAGGAGGTCAGCTCCCGCGAGGCCGTGGATGCTCACCTGGACCGCATCGCCGCGACCGACGGGGGCACCCCCGACGGAGACGTGTGGGCGGCGCCACCCGCGGACGAACTGGGTCCGGATCACGTCCATGCCTTCCTGCGGGTCACGGCGCAGGCGGCGCGCGACCACGCCGACGACATCGACCGGCGCCGCGTGGCCGGTGAGGAGTTGGGGCCGCTCGCCGGAGTGCCGCTGGCGCTCAAGGACGTCCTCACGATGCGCGGTGCCCCGACGACCTGCGGATCGAAGATGCTCGACGGCTGGATCCCGCCGTACGACGCCACCGTCACGGAACTGCTGCGGGAGGCGGACATCGTCGTGCTCGGCAAGACGAACATGGACGAGTTCGCGATGGGCTCGTCCACCGAGAACTCCGCCTTCGGTGACACGCGGAACCCGTGGGACCTCGACCGGGTGCCGGGGGGCTCCTCCGGCGGGTCCGCAGCGGCCGTCGCCGCCCTGCAGGCGCCGCTCTCGATCGGGACGGACACCGGTGGATCGATCCGCCAGCCCGCCGCGCTCACCGGCCTCGTCGGTGCGAAGCCGACGTACGGCACCGTGTCGCGTCGTGGACTGGTCGCCTTCGCGTCGTCGCTGGACCAGGCCGGGCCCTTCGCCCGTACCGTCGAGGACGCCGCCCGCCTGCAGACCGTGATCCAGCGCCACGACCCACGCGACTCGACGTCGGTCACCGACCGTCCACCCGATCTGCTCGAACACCTGCACGACGGCGTGGATGGTCTGCGGATCGGCGTGGTCCGTGAACTGCAGGGCGAGGGTTACGAACCCGGCGTCGAGCAGACCTTCCAGGTGGCCCTCGAGCGCTTCGCCGCGCTGGGCGCGGAGATCGTCGAGGTGTCGCTACCCCACGCGCCCTACGGCCTGCCCGCCTACTACCTCATCGCACCGTCGGAGTGTTCGTCCAACCTCGCTCGCTTCGATGGCGTGCGCTACGGCAACCGCGTTGACGCGCCGACCGCCGAGGAGATGAACGCGGCGACCCGTGCCGCCGGGTTCGGTCCCGAGGTCAAGCGTCGCATCATGATCGGCACCCACGCGCTGTCGTCCGGGTACTACGACGCGTACTACCTCCAGGCCAGCAAGGTCCGCACCCTGATCGCCCAGGACTTCCGGGCCGCCTTCGAGACCGCCGACGTGCTCGTCAGTCCCACCTCGCCGTCCGTGGCCTTCGGGTTGGCGACCAAGACCGCCGACCCGATCGCGATGTACCTCAACGACGTGGCGACCGTGCCGGCGTCGCTGGCCGGCATCCCAGCGCTGTCGCTGCCGGCCGGACTGGCCGAAGCACCCGACGCGCCGGGCAGCGCGCTGCCCGTCGGCCTGCAGGTGATGGCCCCGCTGCTCCGCGACGACCTGATGTACCGGGCGGCCTGGGCCTTCGAGCAGGACCTGGACTTCGCGCCCCTGCCGACGGGCCCGCGGGCCGTGGGAGGTGCGGCATGACCACGGAGTTCCAGGACGGCTGGGAGCTCGTCGTCGGGCTCGAGGTCCACGTCGAGCTCACCACCCGCACCAAGATGTGGTGCGGGTGCGCCACGACCTTCGGCGACGAGCCCAACACCAACGTCTGCGAGGTCTGCACCGGACAGCCGGGCGCGCTGCCGGTGGTCAACGAACGCGCGATCCACGACGCGACGCTGCTCGGGCTGGCGCTCAACGGCAGCGTCGCCGCGACCTGCTGGTTCCACCGCAAGAACTACTTCTACCCCGACCTCGCGAAGAACTACCAGATCAGCCAGTACGACGTGCCGTTGATCGCCGACGGCTACCTGGACGTCGAGGTACCGGGTCCCGACGGGGACGTGGAGACGCGCCGGATCCGGATCGAGCGGCTGCACATGGAGGAGGACACCGGCAAGTCGCTACACGTCGGCGACACCGGTCGGCTGCACGGCGCCGACCGCTCGCTGATCGACTACAACCGCTGCGGCATCCCGCTGCTCGAGATCGTCTCGCGGCCCGACATCCACGACCCGGAGACCGCCCAGGCCTACCTGCGGGAGCTCCAGGCGATCGTGCGCACCGTCGGCGTGTCCGACGCGCGGATGGAGGAGGGCTCGATCCGCTGTGACGCGAACGTGTCGGTCCGGCGGCCGGGGGAGGAGCTCGGCACCCGCACGGAGATCAAGAACCTCAACTCGGTGCGTTCGCTCGGGCGGGCGGTTCGCTACGAGGCGAAGCGTCAGATCGCCGTGCTCGAGGACGGCGGTGAGATCGTCATGCAGACCCGCCACTGGGACGAGTCCAAGGGCGTCACCGAGACCCTGCGGGTCAAGGAGTCGGTCACCGACTACCGCTACTTCCCCGACCCGGACCTGGTCGCGGTCGTCTCGCCGGCCGACAAGGTCGAGGCGATCCGCTCCGAGCTGCCCGAACTGCCGGCCGCCACGCGGGCGCGGCTCGCCGAGGCGGGGGTCGCGGCCGAGCAGGCCTCGACGATCGTGGCCAGCGAGCTCGGCTGCTGGTTCGACGACGCGGTCGCCGCTGGTGCGGACCCCGGCGCGGTCGCGAACTGGTTGACCGGCGACATCGCCGGGCAGCTGTCGGCGGCGGGGCGGTCGATGCACGACAGCGGCCTGACCGGCGCGCACGTCGCGGAGCTGATCGGCCTCATCGAGGACGGGACCCTGTCGACGAACCTCGCCAAGCAGGTCGTCGAGGGCATGATCGAGGAGCGTGGCGCCAAAGGGCCGGCTCAGATCGCCGAGGAACGCGGTCTGCAGCAGGTCTCCGACGAGGGCGAACTGCGCGCCATCGTGGAGCAGGTGGTGGCCGACAACGCCGGCACCGTCGAGGACATCCGCGGTGGCAACCAGAAGGCCATCGGCGCCCTGGTCGGTCAGGTGATGAAGGCCACCAAGGGGCAGGCGGACCCCCGCAAGACGAACGAACTGCTGCGCGAGGCGATCGGCACCTGACCGCTCGGTGCCAGACGTCGCGCGTTGGGATGAACGGAGGCGGACGTGACCCCGGACCACATCGTGGTCGGCGCCGGCTCGGCGGGCTGCGCCATCGCCACAGGGCTGATCGAGCAGCACGACGCGACCGTCCTGCTGCTGGAAGCCGGACCTCGAGACCGTGACCCGCGCCTACGCATCCCGGCGGCGGCTGCCGACCTGTGGTTCGGACGCCACGACTGGGCCTACGACACCGAACCCCAGCCCGGGTTCGGCGGCCGCCAGGACACGTGGCCCCGTGGCAAGGTGCTCGGCGGTTCCTCGTCGATCAACGCGATGATGTACGTCCGCGGCATGGACGTCGACTACGACGAGTGGGTCGAGCAGGGCGCGACCGGTTGGGACGCGGCCACGATGACCGCCGCGTTCCGCCGCATCGAGGACGACGAACGGGGCCCGGCCGACCACCGTGGTGTCGGGGGCCCGCTCCGGGTCGAGCACCAGCGCGATCCCTCACCGCTGTCCGAGGCGTTCCTGGACGCCTGTGAGGAGCTCGGCCTCCCACGCGTCGAGGACTACCACGCCGATCCGGATGGGTGCGGTCTGACCATGGTCACGCAGCGGGATGGCCGACGCTGGTCCGCCGCCGACGCGTACCTGCGTCCGCTGCTCAAGGCCAAGGACCCGCGTCTGCTCCTCCGCACGGACGTCGAGGTGGTGCGGGTCGTCGTCGAGGATGGCCGGGCGATCGGCGTCGAAGCGCTGGTCGACGGCCGCCTGCGCTTCGCCCAGGCCGCCGAGAGCGTGATCGTCGCGGCGGGCACCGTAGCCAGCCCCCAGTTACTCATGCGCTCCGGCATCGGTCCCGCCGCCCACCTCCGCGAACACGGCATCGAGGTGGTCGTCGACCTGCCTGGCGTCGGTGAGAACCTCCAGGACCACGTGCTGTCTGGCATCGCCGCCGGCACCGACGGCGACAGCCTGTACGGCGCCGACAAGGATCTGGGCGACCTGGTCCGCTACCTGCGTGAACACCGAGGCCGACTGACCTCCAACCTGGGCGAGGCGATCGCCTTCATCCGCACGCATGACGACGAACCTCACCCCGACATCGAGCTGATCGCGTTCCCCTCCGCTATGACCGACCACGCACGCACCCGGTTCCCGGAGCACGGTGTCACCCTGGGTGCGATCCTGCTGCGGCCCGAGAGCCGTGGGCGGATCCGCCTGGCGTCGCCCGACCCACAGGTGCCGCCGGTCATCGAGCCGCGGACCTTCGAGGACCCGGGCGGCCACGACCTCCGGCGTGTCGTCGACGGCCTGCGGTGGTGCCAACGGCTCGCCACCGAGCCCGACGCCCTGGGCGACCGCATCACCCACCTGATCGACCCGCCGGACGTGCTCACCGACGAGGGGGAGCTGATCGCGCATGTCCGTCGCACCGCTCAGACGCTCTACCATCCGGTCGGCACCTGCCGGATCGGCACCGACGACCTCGCCGTGGTCGATCCCCAGCTGCGGGTCCACGGGGTCGGTTCGCTGCGGGTCGCTGACGCATCCGTGATGCCCACGTTGATCCGTGGCCACACCAACGCACCGGCGATCGCGATCGGCGATCGGCTCGCGCGGGAGCTGCTCACGGCGGACTGAGCCCCGCGACGGGGCGGTGATCGTTGGAACCGACCGATGACCCGGTCAGCACCGAACCCGCTCTACCCTGTTGCCACCACGACCTGAGGAGCCCCCGCGTGGTCCTCGACCGGATCGCCTCGCCTGCGGACCTGAAGGAACTCCCCGCCGACGAGCTCGACACGCTCGCGCAGGAGCTGCGTCACGCGATCATCACCGCCGTGTCCCGCACCGGTGGCCACCTCGGGTCCAACCTCGGATCGGTCGAGTTGACGATCGCCCTGCACCGCGTCTTCGCGTCGCCGCAGGACCGCATCGTCTGGGACACCGGCCACCAGGCGTACACGCACAAGATGCTCACGGGTCGTCGGGACTTCAGCACCCTGCGACAGGCGGGCGGGCTGTCCGGCTACCCCGACCGCGACGAATCCGAGCACGACATCGTCGAGAACAGCCACGCATCGACCGCGCTGTCCTGGGCCGCCGGCCTGGCACGCGGCCAGCTCGCGCTCCCAGAGGAGGACCGTCGCCGGATCGTGGCTGTCGTGGGGGACGGCGCGCTGACCGGTGGGATGGCCTACGAGGCGCTCAACAACGTCGGGCACCACCAGCTCCCCGCCATCATCGTCTTGAACGACAACGGTCGGTCCTACGCCGAGACGGTCAGCCGCCTGTCGGCGCGCGTCTCCGACCTTCGGACCGATCCGCGGTACCGGGGTCTGCGTGACCGCGTCGACCAGGCCATCGGGATGGTGCCCGGCCTGGAGCGACTCACCGATGCGGGACTCGAGGCGATCAAGTCCGCCATCTCCGAAGCCCCGACGCTGCAGGCGTTCGTCGAGGCGCTCGGGGTGCGCTACCTCGGCCCGTACGACGGGCACGACATCGAACGGCTGGAACATGCGCTGACGCGCGCGGCTCGCGCCGATGGGCCCGTGCTGGTCCACGTCCTGACGCAGAAGGGCAAGGGGTACGAACCCGCGGAGACCGACCGGGTCATGAAGCTGCACGACACGGCCGCCTTCGATCTCACGACCGGGCGCAAGCCGGCGCATGGCCGGCGGTGGACGGCGGTCTTCACCGACCGGTTGCTCGCGCTCGCGGATGCGCATCCGGAGCTGATAGCGATCACCGCCGCCATGCCGGGGTCGACGGGGCTGCTACCCCTGGCGGAGCGCGATCCCGATCGGGTGCTGGACGTCGGGATCGCCGAACAGCATGCGGTGACCTGCGCGGCCGGGTTGGCGCACGCCGGACGGCTGCCCATCGTGGCGGTCTACTCGACCTTCTTCTCTCGGGCCTTCGATCAGGCCAACCTCGACGTCGGGTTGCACGACGAACACGTGATCTTCGTCCTGGACCGGTCGGGCATCACCGGGGACGACGGGCCCAGCCATCACGGCATCCTCGACCTGGCGTTGGGGTTGCGGATCGCCTCGATGACCGTGCTGGCACCGTCACACGAGGAGGACCTCGCCGCCCTGCTGGAGGTGGCGGTCGACCTGGACGGCCCGGTCCTGCTGCGTTTCCCCAAGGGCACGGTGACGACGGCTGAGCACCTCGGCCTCACGGTCGGAGCGGCGGCCGAAGGGCTGGCGGCGAGGCAGCTGCGCGACGGCCCCGACGCCTGCATCCTCGCGGTCGGTGATCGGGTCGGTGCCGCCCAGGCGGCGGCGGACCTCCTGGCGGAGGACGACCTCGAGGTCGCGGTGTGGGATGTGCGCTCCGTTCGGCCCGCCGACCCGACGATGTTGGAGGCAGCCGCCCGAGCGCCGCTGGTGGTCACCGTCGAGAACGGTGTCGTCGGCGGCGGCGCCGGCGCGGAGCTCGCCGACCGGTTGACCGAGCGTGCGGGGCTGCTCAGCGCGCCACCGGTCCTGCGTCTGGGCGTGCCTGCCACCTACCTGCCCCACGGCAAGCCGGACGTGATCCTGGCCGAGCTCGGGCTCGACGCTCCGGGGATCGCCGCGGCCACCCGTAAGGTCCTGAGCGAGCGGGGCTGACCGCCGAGATTTGACCGGGGGCGGTCGACAGGTCACTATCCCCTCGGCTGAACTTCCCGAAGGAGCGCACGTGCTGCGTGCCACTACGATCATCGACGGGCGTCGCGACGCCGTCGATGTGCTCGTCGTGGTTACCTAGCGCGTGCTCGGCTCCGAGCACGCGCGAACCTCCCGCCCCGGGAGGTTCTTCTCGTAGGAGGGGCCGCCGACCAGGAGAGCGACATGCAGATCACGGGCGCGCAAGCGGTGATGAAGACGCTGGAGGCCCTGGGCGTCGATACGGTGTTCGGCTACCCCGGTGGAGCGATCCTCCCGGCGTACGACCCGCTGATCGACGCGGACTTCACCCACGTGCTCGTCCGACATGAACAGGGCGCCGTCCACATGGCGGAGGGCTACGCCCATGCGACGGGCAAGGTCGGGGTGTGCATCGTCACCTCCGGGCCGGCGGCGACCAACCTCGTGACCGGTCTGGCCGACGCCAACATGGACTCGATCCCGGTCCTCGCCATCACCGGACAGGTCGCTACGTCGGCGATCGGTTCCGATGCCTTCCAGGAGGCGGACGTCACCGGCATCACGATGCCGATCACCAAGCACAACGAACTCGTGCACCACCCCGAACGCATCGCCCCCGCGATCAAGGAGGCGTACCACGTCGCGAAGAGTGGCCGTCCCGGTCCGGTGCTGGTCGACCTGCCCAAGGACATCCTCAACGCCACCTTCGAGTGGGAGTGGGACGATCGCGTCGACCTCCCGGGCTACCGCCCGACCGTTCGCGGCCACGGCAAGATGATCCGTGAGGCGTTGGACCTCATCGCCTCCGCCGAGCGCCCGGTCATCTACGCAGGCGGTGGTCTGGTCCGTGCACAGGCTGCGGATGAGCTCTACCGGTTCGCGACCCGGCTGAACCTGCCGGTGGTCACCACACTGATGGCTCGCGGCATCTTCCCTGACACCCACGAGCTGGCGGTCGGGATGCCGGGGATGCACGGGCACTACGCCGGCGTCCGGGCCCTGCAGGAAGCGGACCTGCTGGTCACGCTCGGTGCGCGGTTCGACGATCGAGTGACCGGCAAGCTGGACGATTTCGCGCCGCATGCCCGCGTCCTGCAGGTGGATGTGGATCCCGCGGAGATCGGCAAGAACCGTGAGGTCGACGTGCCGATCGTCGGGGATCTCCGCATCGTCCTCGAACAGCTCAACGGCGTGCTCGATGACAAGGCCGAGCGCGGCGAACACGACCGGTTCGTTCCCGACTCCGCGGCCTGGCGCGACCACCTCGACGTCATGAAGCGCGAGCACCCACTGCGCTGCGACCAGCCCGAGACCGGCGTGCTCAAGCCCCAGACCGCCGTCCGCGCGATCCACGACACGTGGGGCGACGACGCGGTGTACGTCGCCGGGGTGGGACAGCACCAGATGTGGGCTGCGCAGATCATCCCGTACACCCGGGGCGGGCAGTGGATCAACTCGGGTGGGCTCGGCACGATGGGCTTCGCGGTCCCCGCGGCGATCGGCGCCAAGGTGGGAGTCGGCCCGGACGTACCGGTCGTCGCGATCGACGGCGACGGGTGCTTCCAGATGACCTTCCAGGAGATCGCGTCGGCGGTGCAGCACGACATCCCCGTCGTCTTCTGTGTCATCAACAACGGCTACCTCGGCATGGTCCGCCAGTGGCAGCACCTGTTCTACGAGGACCGGCTCTCGCAGGTGGCGCTACCGCAGGACTGCCCGGACCTGCTGAAGCTGGCCGAGGCCTACGGCATCCCCGGGTTCCGCGTGAACGCGGTCGATGAGCTCGACACGGTGATGGAGAAGGCGCGGGCGATCACCGATCAGCCGGTCCTGATCGAGTTCCGGGTCGACCCCGAGGAGATGGTCTTCCCGATGGTGCCGGCCGGTGCCAGTAACGACGAACTGCTCGAGTCCCCCGAGGAGTGGCACGCGCGGGTCGCGGCCCTACGGCAGGCGTGAGCATCCGAGGCCACCGCTGACCCGATCCGCCCAGGAGGCGTCGTATGTACCACGACCGTCACATCCTCTCCGTCCTCGTCGAGAACAAGCCGGGGGTGCTGGCTCGTATCGCCGGCATGTTCGCCCGACGTGGGTACAACATCACGTCCCTGGCCGTCGGTCCCACCGACGATGAGCGTGTGTCGCGGTTGACGATCGTCCTCGGCACCGAGGCGGTCCAGCTCGAGCAGATCATCAAGCAGCTCAACAAGCTGGTGCACGTGCTGAAGATCCTGGAGTTGGAGGGTGAAGGCTCCGTGGAGCGCGAGCTGCAGCTCGTCAAGGTCACCTCCGACGCGCAGACCCGCAGCCAGATCATCGAGATCGCCGACGTGTTCCGCGCCAAGATCGTCGACGTCGACCACGACGCGTTGACCATCGAGGCGTCCGGCAACCCGGGCAAGCTCGCCGCCATGCTGGACCTGCTGGAGCCCTACGGCATCCGCGAGATGGTGCGTAGCGGCACGATCGCCCTCTCGCGCGGCACCCGCTCCATCACCGACGGCTCGAAGCTCCGGATGCAACGCGTGGTCTAGCGGCCTGCGTGCGACGCCCGGTCAGCTGTCCGCCCACCGAGCCGCGATGGCAGGGATCTGCGTCTGGGGGGATGTGGTTCCCTGCCATCGCGGGAAGTACCGTGCGGGCGCAGTGACAGTGGCAGGGATCTGCTTCCCGCGGTGAAGCGGTTGGCTGCCATCGCGGGGTTCAAGGGATCGCAGCCGCCGACGTGAGGTAGCGAGAGACGGTCGTCACGAGCGCCGCAGGGTTGCGTCGTACCTCGGCTGCGCTGAAGCGAAGGACGGTCCACCCAGCGAGGATCAGCCGGTTCTGACGCTCTTCGTCCGCGCGCTTCTGCGCCGGTGTGCTGTGCCACCGGTACCCGTCGATCTCGATCGCGAGCTTGAGCTCTGGGTAGGCCAGATCCACCTCGGCGATGAAGCGCCCATACGCATCGTGGATGCGATGGGCGAGCGCCGGACGGGGAAGTCCCCCCTTGACCAAGGCCTGGAACGCCGCGATCTCCACGCCGGACCGTGTGTGCACCCCATCCGACCCCAGCAGGGCCAGAGCGGCTCGCAGCCGGCCACGACCGGAAGCGTTCAGGCGACGAGCGATGACCGCGTCGAAGTCCGGTGGTGTGCAGGCACCGGTCCGCAGCGCCCCCGCAGCGACCTCGGCGAGTCGCTCAACCCCGGTCGTGGCGGCGAGGTCGAGCAGGGTCCTCGCTGGCGCGGTCAGCGCCAAGCCGGCCTTCGCGGTCCGGTCGGCCTCTGGCAACGAGCGTGTGTGGCGAACGCGCACCAGGTCGCTGCGACCAGCTGGGCGACCCGTACCTCGTGGTAGGAGCACCTCGATCGGGCCGTGATGTCGCTCCCCGAAGCCGTGCACTTCGGCGGCACTCCACCGCGCAAGGTGTGCTTCCTCTCCGGCGATCAGGAGCGCAGCATGCTGTGCCGCGGAGCGGCTCCATGGTGCCCCGGCCACACGGAAGACGCCGGGCACCAGTGGGAACAGTTGCCCACGGTGCACGGCCCGATGGATCGCGCTGGGCGACCACCCAGTTGTGAGGAGGTGGCGCCGGGCCACGATCCCGCTGCGGGCAGCGGCGAGTCGGTCGAGGGTGCCTGACATGGGTGCACGCTGCCACCTCGAGGCCGATGGCGGGAGATCGATCCTGTACAGCCTGTGGACATCCGCGCCAACCGCCGTGATGGCAGGGATCTGTGTCGCACGCTGAAGCGGAGCCCTGCCGATCCGAGGTTCCCGACGCGGGCGGGTAGCGTGCGATGCCGGCTGGCGCTGGTGAGCCCCGAGTGAGGAGCAGGAGCGTGGAAGGTGTGTCCGTCGCGTCCCCACCCGAGCGGTTGCTGCTCGGACCCGGTCCGTCACCCGTGCACACGCGGGTGCTCGAGGCTCAGGCCCGGGCCATGGTCGGGCACCTCGACCCGTGGTTCCTCGAGGTCACCGACCAGATCGCGGACATGCTGCGCACGGTCTTCCGGACCCACAACCAGCTCACCTACGCCGTGTCCGGGACGGGCTCGGCGGGCATGGAGACCGCCGTCACCAACGTCGTCGAGCCTGGTGACACCGTGATCGTCGGCGTCAACGGGGTCTTCGGCGGGCGGATCGCGGACACCGCCCAGCGCGCTGGCGCGGACGTCGTGGCCCTCGAGGAGCCGTGGGGTCGGATCGTCCCGGTCGAGCGGGTGGCGTCGGCGATCAAGGCGCACCCGGGGGCGAAACTCGTTGCCCTGGTCCACGCCGAGACCTCGACGGGCGCGCACCAACCCCTAGAAGAGGTCGGCGAGCTGCTCCGAGGTACCGACACCCTCTTCCTCGTGGATGCCGTGACGAGCCTGGCCGGTGTGCCCCTCGAGGTGGACGCCTGGGGGATCGACATCGTCTACAGCGGTACCCAGAAGTGCCTGTCGGTCCCGCCCGGGCTCGCGCCGATCACCTTCTCGGCCAAGGCTGAGGACGTCGTCGAACGGCGGAGTTCGACGGTCCGATCGTGGTACCTCGACGTCAGTGCGGTCCGCCGTTACTGGGGTGGCGAGCGCGCGTACCACCACACCGCGCCGATCAGTGCGCTCCTCGGCCTGCACGAGGGGTTGCGGATGGTGCTCGAGGAGGGGCTGGAGACGCGGTGGGCCCGGCACGCCGAGGTCGGAGCGCTCTTCCAGGAACACGTCCAGGACCGTGACGCCGAGCTGTTGGCGCAGGAGGGTCACCGACTCCCGCAGCTGACCACCTTCGCCCTGCCCGGTGACGTCGAGGAAGCGCCGCTGCGGGCCCGGCTGCTCGCGGAACACGGCATCGAGGTGGGCGGCGGCTTGGGGACGTTCGCCGGCCGGGCCTGGCGGGTCGGGCTGATGGGGGAGGGCGCGACGCACGCCAACGTGGACCGGTTGTTGGACGCGGTGGACGACCTGCTCGAGGGCTGAGCGGGAAGCGGACGCGTGAGCGCGGCCTGCGGACGTCCGAGGTGAGTCACCGGAGATCCGCGTCGTCCCGGCCCGCGCGGAGGGCCGTGGGACGCTAGCGTTCGGGTCTGGGATGGAGGAGAGCCCCTCCGCGGGAGCGGCCACGCTCCCGGCCGAAGCCGCCGGTCTGCGAAACCGGTCCGACGAACGACGTAGGGAGAGCGACCATGGCCAAGGTGGTGCTTGAGGGTCTGGACAAGGTGTATCCGGATGGGACGCAGGCGATCTTCGATCTGGATCTTGAGGTTGCGGATGGGGAGTTCGTGATCTTGGTG
>PWTE01000176.1 GCA_003563915.1 Nitriliruptoraceae bacterium | reverse complement strand
GGCACGGCATTGACGTCGAGTTGGAGGCGTTCGAACTCGCGACCGTCGAGCAGGGCGAGGACGGGGTAGCGCAGTCCACCTTCATCGGTCTCGGCAGTCATCGGCCGGGCAGCGCCCACCTCGAAGCGGAAGCCGTCGCCAAGGTCGATGGCGACAGCCTCCTCCAGCATGTCGTCGAGGCGGGCGAGTTCGACCCGCCAGGTGGCATCAGCGTCCTTGGTAGCTCGTGCGGCGCTGTCCAGGCGAGCCAGCAACGCCTGGCCTCCCTTGAGTGCCCACGAGCCTGGGGGCGCAACCGCGGCCAGCCGCGCGAGGAGGCATTGGTGGGCGACCTCCTTGCGGAGTCGATCCAAGGGTGTGCCGGTGCTGTGCGCACGGCGACGGAGGTAGTCTTCGAGCGCGGTGCGAAACGCCGCGGCGGTGGGGTAGCGGTGCCGAGCGTCGGTCACGTCGAGGCTGCCGTGAGCTCGCCGAGCGGTGGTGGCACCTCGTCGTAGGACTCAAAGGCGGTGCGCAGGGCCCGCCGGGTCACAAGACCGCGCTCGAGAGCCTGTTCGGCGGCCAGGGCAGCAAGGTCCGGTCCGGAGGTTTGGAGCAGGTCGATGATGGTGCGCTCGGCCGTGGTGACGGGCACACCAGTGCGTTCGGTCCGCTCGCGCTCGCTCAGGGGTGCGGTATGAACCGTGACGCCGGGCCGTTGGCCGCGGAAGCGTCGGGGTGTAGTGATGTGGATGACGGCAGGCATCGCGTCGGTCAGTTCGTAGACGGCCAGGGCGGTGTCGTGGCTAGCGGCGGCATCCTCGCCGACCCACAGGCAGGCGACGATCACATCCTCGAAGCGCTGGGCGGGGAAGCGACGCAACCGGTAGATGCCCTGGGCGACGCGATCGAGCGAGCCGGTCCGGGCGAGGTAGTACAGCTGCTGGCGCGAGACGCCGACCTCGGCGGCCTGCGCCGTGGTGAGGTAGCCGCCGCGGCGTTCCGCGAGGGGATAGAGGACGTCCATGCTGGTCACCATGGATGTAAAACTATCTTTTACATCTGCGCTGTCAAGGATCTCGTCGGATCGGCGCGGAGCCCCGTCGCCCCACCACCGTTTTGGACACGGATTGGACACGGGAGCAGCGGGACAGGGCGAGATCTGGCGTCATGGGCAGGAACGGACCAAGAGCGTTTGCGCAGCTCAGAGACGGGTTCGGGGGACCGGCCGGGACCTGCGGAACCGTGCGCGGGCGGGGCCTAAACCCAGCGCGTCTGCCAGTTCCGCCACGCTCGCGTGATGAGGAACGCTACCGCTGACCGGCTGGTGCACCGAACGGGCTTCCCGCTCGCAGGTGAACGAGTCGCGCGGTAGCTCTCGGCGTTCGTGCGTGGCGTCCGCTCGTCGCGGCGCGGGAGGACGTCGGCGTCGAGCGCACTGGGGCGTACGAGGCCGGGGAGTGCCCGGATAGGGGCTGCCACGGCGCTCCCCGGATCCAAGCCAACTTCAGTACGGTGCCTGATTCGGTGCTATGTTCGGTGCCATGGACCTCTCGAACGACATCGAACCGGTCACGGCTCTCAAGCGCGGCGCCGCCGACCTCATCGCGCGGGCAACGGACCGACACAGCCCGATCGTCATCACGCAGAACGGCAGGCCGACCGCGGTGCTGCAAGATGTTGATTCCTATCAGCGCCAGCAGCGGGCACTGCACCTGCTGAAGTTGATCGCGCAGGGTGAGCAGGACCACCGGACAGGGCGCATGCATGACCAAGCGACGGTCGATGACCTGGTCAACGACCGTCTGGCCGAGCGTCGCGGAGCGTCGTGAGCGACCGCTTCACCGTTCGGTGGACCCAGACCGCCGTCGATGATCTCCTGAGCATCATCGACTTCGTGGCAGATCGGGACGGAACTGGGGCGGCCCAGCATCTCTACGGGCAGATCACGCGCGGTGTTGCTGGCCCGGAGACCATGCCTCTTCGATGGCGGGTCGTGCCTGAACTCGAGGCTGAAGGGGTCGATGGCTACCGCGAGTTGCTCGTGGGCCCGTATCGGTTGATGTTCGCCGTCCGGGGTGTTGAGGTCGTACTCCTCACCGTGCTGGACGGCCGTCGCGATCTCGGCGAGTTGCTCATCGCTCGTGCCCTGCGCGAGCGGCCCTGACCCTGCTGCGCCGACCCGAGCGGTTCGTGGCCCGATGAGCTCGGTCCATCCGCGGTCGTCTGGTGGTGCATCGTCGAGGATGCGCGGTGCGGACACGGCCTGGGCGACCTACCTCGACGTCCCTAAGGTGACCCAGCAGCCCTCCGTGCCGAGCCGACGGGAGGGGGTGGCCGTGCATCCGGCGCTCGCGAGCTTCACCGTGGCCATGGACACGTTGGTCGCGGAGCAGCAGGACCCTGTGGCCGTCGCGGACGGCACCTGCGCGCGGCTGCGGCCCCTGCTCGCCGACGGGACGTGGTTGGCCGACGAGCATCGCGCGACCTCCAAGGACGGCTACCAGGAGCACGTCGTGCACGTCCTCCCGGAGGGCCGCTACTCCCTGGTCGCGCTCGTCTGGCTTCCCGGGCAGTCCACGCCGATCCACGACCACCGGTGTTGGTGCGTCGTCGGGGTGTTGGAAGGCGACGAGCAGGAGGAGCGGTTCCGACTGCATGCGAACGGTGAGGGGACCTGGCTCGAGCGGCAAGGCGTCCGGCGTTACCACGTCGGGCAGACCTGCCGACTCGTCCCGCCCGACGAGGACATCCACCGCGTCACCAACGTCGGGGATGCCGCGGCGATCTCGCTGCACGTCTACGGTGCCGACATCCGCGCCTGCGGGACCAGCATCAACCGCACCTTCGACCGGCCGGTCCGCGACACGTCCGGTGACGACACCGCTGTCGCCTGGCGCGACCGCGATCCGGCACCGGCCGTCGGGCACCGCTGAGATCGGCCGGCGCGATCGGTCCGACGCACCTTCCGTCGCTGACGCCTGCCTGCGGGTGCGCGCCGTTCACTGTCCCACCGACCTCAGCTGCAGCGAGGTAGCCGCCCCATGACCACGCCCGCATCCGAGCATCGTGCGGCCAACGCGTACCGCCACAGCGTCCAGGCCGCACCCGGGCTCACGCTCGCGGTCGTGGTCGCGGCGGTGGCCTACGGGATCAGCGTGGTCACGCCGGGGCCGGTGGGGGCGGTGCCGGTGGCGGTCGTCCTCGGCTTGGCGATCGGGCAGGTGGTGCCACGCGCCCCGGTGGAGAAGGGCATCGGCGTCGCGACCAAGCGCATCCTGCGGTTGGGCATCATCCTGCTCGGCGCGCGGTTGAGCCTGGCCGAGGTGGCCCAGCTCGGGCTGGGATCGGTCGGGCTGGTCGTCGCCACGCTGGTCGTCGGGTTCGCCACGGCCTGGTTCGTCGGTCGTGCGGTCGGGGTGTCAGCGGAGCTGTCGGCGCTGCTCGGGATCGGCTCGGCGGTGTGCGGGAACACCGCGATCATGGCGTCGGCTCCGATCATCAAGGCGCCTTCGCGGGACGTGAGCCTGGCGGTCGCGACGATCACCCTGTGCGGCACGGTCGCGTTGCTCGTCTACCCGTGGATCGGCCGGGCCCTCGGGATGTCGGACGTCGGGTTCGGGATCTGGGCGGGGCTGGCCGTGCAGGACACCTCACAGGTGGTGGCGACGGGGGCGGCCTTCTCCGATGAGGCGCGCGACGTCGCGACGGTGGTCAAGCTGGTGCGCAACACCTCGCTGGCGGCGATCCTGCCGCTGTTGGCGTGGTGGTGGCAGCGGTCGGGCCGCTCCGCGGAAGCGTCCGGGGGGTGGCGCAAGGCCTTCCCGCTGTTCGTGCTCGGGTTCCTGGCGCTGGCCGGGCTGCGCAGCGTCGGGGTGATCGACGAGCAGCTCGGTAACGTCCTGGCAGAGGCCGCGAGCATCGCGATCGTGATCGCGGTGGCCGGGCTGGGCCTCAGCGTGACCCGCGACGACATCAAGCAGGCGTCGGGCCGATCGGTCGCGGTCGGGGCGCTGGCGGCTGCGGTGCTCGGGCTGGTCGCCCTGGGGGCAGCGTTGACCGTGGGCCCTCTGATCGGTCCGTGAGCCGGGCGACCTGGGTTGCTGACCGAGGTCGCTCCGCGGTTGTCTGGAAACTCCGCACGGATAGCCGTCGAAGGTTTCCAGACACCTCGGGACGACCGGCGATCCGCCGTGACGTGGTTCCGATCAGGTCACGCGGTGGTGATCGCCTCGCCTACCACGCGGACGAGCAGATCCACCTCGTCGTCGCTGATCGTCAGCGGGGGAGCCAAGCGGACGGTTGTCTCGTGCGCGTCCTTGGCCAGGACCCCCAGGTCCAGCATCCGCTCGCAGACGCGGCGTGCCGGGACCTCGTCGGTGAGTTCGACGCCGGCCCATAGCCCGACGGTGCGGACCTCGCGTACGCGTGGCGAGTCGATCGCGTGGAGCCCGGCCGCGAGCCGTTCCCCTTGCGTGCGACCCCGGGCCTGCATCTCGCCGGTGGCGAGCAGGGCGACGACCGCTCGAGCCACGGCGCAGGCCAGCGGGTTGCCACCGAAGGTGCTCCCGTGCGAGCCGGGGGTGAACACGTCCATGATCTCGCGGTCGGCCAGCACCGCGGAGATCGGCAGTACCCCGCCTCCGAGCGCCTTGCCCAGGATCATCACGTCCGGTCGGACGTCCTCGCGGTCACAGGCGAAGGTGGTCCCGCACCGTCCGAGCCCCGACTGGATCTCGTCGGCGATGAACAGCACGCCCCGGTCCTCGGTGATGCGGCGCACGTCGGTGAGGTAGCCGTCGGGTGGGATGATGACCCCGGCCTCGCCCTGGATCGGTTCGAGCAGCACGGCGGCGGTCGTGTCGTCGATCGCGTCCTCGAGCGCCTGCGCATCGCCGAAGGGCACGTGGCGGAAGCCGGGTGTGAACGGGCTGAAGCCCTCCCGCGCTGAGGGGTCGGTCGAGAAGCTCACGATGGTGGTGGTCCGGCCGTGGAAGTTCTCCGAGGCGACCACGATCGTCGCCTCGCCGTCCGCGATGCCACGCTCGCGGTAGCCCCAGCGGCGAGCCAGCTTGATCGCGGTCTCCACACCCTCGGCGCCGGTGTTCATCGGCAGCATCGAGCCCAGCCCGCTGAGTTCCGCCAGCTCCTGCGCGAAGGGACCGAGCTGGTCGTTGTGGAAGGCGCGGGCGGTGAGCGTGAGGCGGTCGAGCTGTGCCTTGGCCGCAGCGATCAGGTCGGGGTGCCGGTGTCCGAAGTTGAGCGCCGAGTAGCCCGCCAACGCGTCGAGGTAGCGGCGCCCGTGAACGTCGGTGGCCCACGCACCCTCTGCCTCGGCGATCACGATCGGCAGGGGGTGGTAGTTGGGGGCGACGTGGCGCTCGAGGTGCGCCAGATCGGTGTCGACGTCGGGCGACAACGCGTCGGTCAGGGAACCAGCCATAGCGCACCTCCAGGGTCAGCGGAGCGACGGTACGCGGGCCGGGTGGTCCGGGTCACGGACCTTGGTCCCGAGCGTGCGCCTATCGCCTGGCTCTCGAGGCGGCCGCTAGAGGCACCGGG
>PWTE01000199.1 GCA_003563915.1 Nitriliruptoraceae bacterium | reverse complement strand
TGCGGCGGTTTGGAGCCTCCCCCTGCAGGGCGACCCCGGAGGACCTACCTCCATCTCTTGCACAGCACCGCATCAAGAGGGCCTACATGCTGTCCTCCTTCTGCGTTCGTGACACACGACCAGCGGAAACGCACCTGGCCCGTCCTCGCCCGTTCCGCCAGGTGCTGACCACGGTCAGCCCGTTCGTGGTCACGCCGTGGTCACGAATCGGGGTGTCCGCGCGCACGGCCGATCGCCACCATGCGCTCGGGATCGTGTTCGAAGCCGTCGAGCAGCGCGAAGATCTCGGGCACCTCGTAGAGCCGGTTGCCCTTGCCCGCGCTCAGCTGCTTGACGATGCCGACATCCGCAAGTTCCTCGATCGCATCCTGAGCTGCACGCCACGACCGGTCGAGCCGCTGGGCGAGATCACGGGCGTGGAACGCCGGCATGTCAGGCAGCGCCTTCAAGGCCGCGAGGACGGCCGCGTCCGCGCGCGGCGGCCGCAGCCCGGACCTCGCACGGGCCTCGGCGAGCTGCTCCAACCACGACCGCTGGAGCTGCCCGACCTCGTGCGCGAGCCCGATCGTGGCGTGCGCCGCGAAGCTGATCGCCGTGGCGAACACGGTCAACCACCCATCGAGATCGTCGCTACGGAACGCGTTCAGGCCCTCCACGTAGCGAGCCTCCGGGCGTGCGAACGCGATCGAGAGCGGAGGCAACACCGAGCTCGCCGTCTCCCGACGGAGCAGCGTGTGCACCAGGCACCGTCCGACACGGCCATTGCCGTCGTGGTGCGGGTGGATCGACTCGAACTGGGCATGAGCGATCGCGGCCACCACCACGGGCGAGAGGTCGCGCCTGACGTTCACGAAGGCGACGAGATCCTCGAGCAACGCAGCGACCTCCTCGTGGGGAGGGCCGACGTACTCGGCGTTGGTCGGGTTGGTCCCACCGATGAACACCGGCCCATCGCGAACCTGTCCGGCGCGTGCGCGATCCTCCTCCACGCTGGAGGTGGACAGCAGAGCACCATGCATGGACAACAGGTCATCGATGGAGACCGATCCGCTGCGCGCGCCGATGTCGACCGCCGCATCCAGCGCACGCACGTTGCCCAGCACCCGCCGCGCCTCGTCGTAGCGGCCGCCCGGCGCCCCCTGCTCTGCCTCCGCCAGACGCCGGTGCGACACCCGCAGCGCCTCGATCCACGACGACGCGATCGCCTCGGAGCGCAACAGGCGTCGAGCCAGCGCCTCGAGACTCGGGAACCCAGCCGAACTGTGGGCCAGGCGCATGAGCGCAGCCTCGGCATCAGCCACATCCGCGGCCGCGACCCCGGACAGACGCACCTCGATGTCCATGATCGACGCCGGCACGAACGCCTCGTAGGACAACCCCGCCTTGGCCGCCCGACCCCCGAAAGCGCCAAGATCCGCCGACCGGCGCTGCGTCACGTACCGACCGCGCGTGAACCGCATCCGGAACCCTCCATCCAACCCGGTAGAAATAGAAGGATAAGATACTATCCTTCTATTTCGAATCCTATCGCGCTCGCGTCCGACGCCACGAGTGGCGGAGCTGCGGGTAGAGATGTTGTCGGGTCTCGTCGAGGTGCTGTTGGACCCGTCGCTGGTCGTCGGACTGGGTGGGGCTGGTGATCTCGTTGCCGAAGGGTCGGTTCGGATCGGTGATGTCCCACCGCAGCCGGTGGCGTTCGAGTGCGCAAGCGGCCGCACTCCAAAGGGCCCGGGAGCCAGGGTCGGAGTGCGGGGTCCCGAGTTCGGCGACAAGGAAGGGAGGCGATGTCGCCTCGTATCGGACGATCGCACGCTCGGCTCGCTCATGGAGCTCGGTCCTCAACCGGGCGAGCTCGTCCTTGGATGCCTGGATCTGGTGCCTGTCGGGGAGCCCGGCCACTTGCCGGTCGAGCTCGGCCAGCCGTGCGGCGGTCCGGTCGAGGGCGGTCTGGCGCCAGCGGCGCTGCTGACTGAGCTCATCACGCTGTTGCCGACGCGCGAGTCCGCGTAGGCCTCTGGGCAGCTCCGCGAGCTGCGCGTCGAGGGCATCGAGGCTGGCCTCATCTTGCCCGACGCGGACGACGAGCTGTTCGCGAGCGGTCGCGAGATCGCGTTGGCGTTGGACGTCGGGGCGAGCCAGGAAGGTTTCGAGCCGCCGGATGTCTGCGCCGAGCGTGTCGGGCTGGTCGGTGATCGGGGTTTCGGCGCGGGTGCGTCGGAGTCGGTTGGTGAGGTTTGCGGTCTGGTCGGTGTCGAGGTGGACGTGGTGGTGGAGGCCGTCGTCGTCGCGGTGGTCGGCGGGTCCGTGGTAGAGCTGGTTGGTGATCCGTCCGCGGGACATCGCGACGTAGCCCCATTCTCGGTACAGGCTCTCGGTCCCGAGCGTGTAGGTGTGGTCGCAGGTCAGGCCTTGGGCTTTGTGGCCGGTCATCGCGTAGCCGTGGGCGAGGTGGCCGGCGTCGAGGTAGCCGGCGGGCAGCCGTCGTCGGACACCGCGGTCGTCGACCGTGTCGACGGTCCGCAGGGTGGGGTCGACGCTGGCGATGGTGGCGCGGGTGCCGTTGACGACACCGAGCCGGCGGTTGTTGCGCAGGCAGACGATCCGATCCCCAGTCTGGAACTCGGCGTCACCGACCTGCAGCGCGGGTCCGGTGAGCTGTCCGTCGGCGAGCATGGTGGCTCGGGCACGGAGGTTGAGCTCGGCGACGTCGTCACGACGCAGCGCGATCATGATCGAGCCGGGCAGGTCGTCGCGGGCGGTCTGCCACCAGTCGTCGACGAGCTGGTCACGCAGCCGCTGGGCGGTGTCGGCAGTCCGGATCCGGCCGTGCTTCGTGTAGGCGTGCAGGGCGGTGTCGGGGTTGCCGTGGCGCAGTTCGTCGAGCGCGGTCTGTTCCCAGGTGTGGGTCTGCCGGCGGTTGTCGATGAGCTCGATCACGGGCAGGCGGGTGGTCAGGGCGCGGAACAGTCCACCGGCGTCGATCTCGGGCAGCTGCCGCGGGTCACCGACCAGCACGACCTTGACGTGTTGCTGCTCGGCGTGGTCGAGCAGGTGGGCGAGCTGGCGGGTGCCGATCATCCCGGCCTCGTCCACGACCAGCACCGATCCGGGTTCGAACGGCGAGGTGTCGTATCGGTGGTCGTCGAGCCGCCCCAGCAGACGGGCCAGCGTGCTCGAGCGGATCCCGGCGGATTCTCTGAGCTCGAGCGCGGCACGCGCAGCGAGCGCGACGCCGGTGACCTGGATCCCGGCCGCTTGCCAGGCGTCGCGGGCCGCGTCCAGCGCGTAGGTCTTGCCGGTCCCCGCCTTGCCGACCACCACCTGAACGCCGGCGCCCGAGCCGGTCAGCCGCCGCACCATCGTCTCTTGCTCCCCGGTGAGCGTCCGCCGCCGGAGCGCAGCGTCGACCGCAGTCTCGTTGACCACCGCCAAGGTCGATCTGGTTCGGGCGAGGCTGCGGTTGATGGCCCGCTGCTCAGTGAGCAACAGCCCCTTGGTTGTGTAGCGGCGCTCGTCGGCATCGACCGGCACGACCCGGCCGTCTGTCCGGCGGATGACGTCGACGTGGGTGAGCTGCCCGCGGGTCGGGCCGAGGCTGACGAGCATGTCGGTGTCGTGGGTCAGCAACACTTCAGCAACACGTTCGCACCACTCGACCGGCGCGCCGGCCGGCAACCGTTCGGCGAGCTGCTGCAGGACGTCCCTGCGGGTGAACGACGACGCCGTCTGGGTCAGCCCTTCGTCGCCGACGAGCTGTTGCCACAGCCGGTTGGCATCGGGCCACTCCCATCTGGCACGGCCAGTCAGCGTCTCGTACCACCCGGGCCCGACGCCCAGCGCGCGGGCACGACCCGCCCAGCCATCACGAAGCTCCGCCTCTGACGGATGCCCGGCCTTCGCCTGCCGGGTGGCCAGCGTCGCGGCCTGTGCCGCAGCAGCCGAGCCCTCGCCCCGGACTTGCATGTGAGCGACGATGGCGGTGCGGCGTTGCGAGAACGTCTCGACCAGCTCACGCTCGACCCCGTCGATATCGGCGTGGCCGTTGACAACCTGCTGCCACGCCACCCCCAGCCGACGGGTCAGCTCGTGCCGCAGGTGGGCCTGGTAGAGGACCCCGGCGGTCTTGGCGTGCGCGAACAACTTCCTCGAGTCCAACGTCCGCCACACCCCGTCATCGGAGGTGCGGGCGAGGTTGGCGACCAGCACGTGGGTGTGCAGCAACGGATCGTCCGCCCGCGAGGTGCGGTGCCGGAACGCGGCCGCGACGAACCCGTCGGCCGTGACCGTCTCGACACCGCCCGTCCCGCGGCGGCTGTACCCGGCAGCCCGCTGCAGATACCCGATCGCCGCGTCGACGGCCGCGTCATGCGCGGCGACCACCTCGGCCGCCGCTACGCGGTCCCCCAGCGCCCATAGCAGCGACACCGACTTCGGGGCCCGGAAGGTGTGATCGAAACCCGGAACCTTCCGCGCCGGATGCGAAGCCAGCTGCGCTCCGGACGTCGGGTCACGCCCGTCGAGCACGGCACGCAACTGCTCGCCGGTGACCTCACCGGACAGCCCGAGGATCTCCGCGCCGTGGCCGAGCCACCGGCCCGGCTCTTCACTGCGGGCGAGGTAGTAGCCCTCGACGCCGTCGTCGCCGCGGGCGACGGCGGTGATGTAGTAGTCCGTCCGCCCCGGAGCCATCCGCCCGATGTTCAACATCGCCCGGCCGCGCGCCCGCACTGGTCCAGTGCCAGTCTGTGTTGCCGCTTCATGGCCGGATGATGCGACCGTTACAGCCTCGTGTCGAGGGTCCGAAACGGCCTCATAGGGCAGACTAACGCCACGATCTCGGCGTTCCCGTGTCTCGAGTTTCAGCGCGTCTCAGGGTGTGGTCAGCGATGCCAGTCGGTTCCACGCTGCAGGAACACAGGATCGACCTGGCCGTTGCGCGATGCGAGCTGACGGCGGTGCGGGCAACGCACTTGTGTCACTTTCCGGGAGCAGCGGGAACAACTCCCTTCACAGGAGACACCCCGTCTCCCCATGGCATCAGGTGGGACCGGTCGGTCCTCGAACGGACCGTGCAGCCACCGCACCGATGTCACAACGGACCCCCTGCCAGGGGGACTACCTCGATGCCCGACCCGACACCAAAAGAGTGCACCATGAGCCACATCGCACATCTCGACCCACACGATTGGCCCCCGACCATCACCATCTCCGAGGCTGCCCGCATCCTCGGCATCAGCCGCTCCGCTGCCTACCGCGCCGCCGCGAGGGGTGAGCTCCCCACCATCCGCATCGGCCGCCGCCTGCTCGTGCCCACCGCCAAACTGTTCGACATGCTCGGCTGGCCCCACGACACACCTGCAGGGGTCTGACACGACGCCAAAGCCAACCGGGACAACACGGTTATTCACTGTTCCTGAACGCGGTCCTTCGGGCCAAGGTCCGTACGACGCGTGGTGGGCTGGCGGAACGGTACGTCGACAGGAGCAGGGTGGGCTCGATGGGTAGCCAGCCTCCCGTTGCCGGGTCCCACCGACCGCGGTAGCCT
>PWTE01000209.1 GCA_003563915.1 Nitriliruptoraceae bacterium | reverse complement strand
GGCTCGGGGCGGCCGCCAGCCGGCCGTCCCGGACGGGTGACCGGGACCGCGTGGAGACCATCCCGTGCGCCGTTCATGTCGGCGAGCCCGTCACGTCCTGGAGAGCGAGCCACCGGCGCATCGCGGCGACACGGCGCGGCGCCTCTTCCCGGGCGCGCTCGGGCAGGGTGACGTTCGGCTCCGGAGGCATCGCAGCCCTCCCTCTGACGCCTGTACCCCAGTCTGCTCACGAGGACGGGGTCCGCTAGAGAAGGACGTCACCGGTGTAGGGACCACCGGCAGGGTGGCGGCGACGACCGGATGGGTCCTCGCCGCGAACGGCCGGTGAGACCCGCCACGGACCCTGTGACGCCGCGGTCCCTTCGCGGACCTGCTTCTGACCGGACCGCTGTTGCTGAGGGAGAGGGCTCCGAACCCTCGAGACCCATGCGGGCCTACCCGCTTTCGAGGGCGTCGAAGCCCGTCTCACGCCGTGCCGCCCGATGCCGAGATGTGGCGCTGATCTGCACGTTTACACCATGCGCACAGCAGCGTGCGACCGCCCGTAGCGGGGTGTGACGCGTCAGATGTGATCCGGATGTGATCCCGACGCGCGACGCAAGGCACGACCCGATGTCGTCGTAGCACGGCACTTGTCCTCCGCCAGCCGTCAGCTGCTGTCCGCGGCTGGCATCGGCTGGGTGGACGAGACGGGCGCGGCGGAGATCGCCATCAGCACGTTGGTGGTCTCCCGGACCGGTCGGCCGCAGCCGACGGATGGACTGAAGGGGCGGACCCCAGCGGTGCTGGCGATCGCGGAGGCGTTGCTGTGTGGCGTGCGGGCGACGGTGTCCGCCACCGAAGAGGCGACCGGCCTGTCCACGGGCAGCTGCACGGCGGCGCTGAGGTTCCTGACCGGCGAGGGGCTGTTGGTGGTCGACGCCGAACGCGGCCGCCGTTCGGCCCGGCGCGTCGAAGACGCGGACAGACTCCTTGATGCATACGCGCGAACTGCTCGGGCCGAGCCGTCCGGCCCCCGGCTCCAGGTCGGTCTGCTCGGCAGGGACCTCCTCGACGAGCTCGCTGCGACAGGCCGAACCTGGGATCGGAACGACGTGCTGTGGGCCGCGACAGGAGCGGCGGCTGCATCGGTCCTTGCGCCCTACCTGACGGGCGTGGGATCCGTCGAGGTGTACGTCGACGCGGACACCGTCGCGGGTCTCGAGGCCGTGGCGACGAGGGCGGATCTGCGGATCATCGAGGGAGGTCGGCTGACGCTGCGGCCCTTCCCGACCGCCTCAGTGCGTTCGCTCGCTGACGAGGTCGAGGGATCGCGTGTCGCGCCGTGGCCCCGCGTGTACGTGGACCTGCAGGCCGAAGGGGTCCGCGGCGAGGAGGCGGCGGAGCATCTCCGGGAGGTCGTGCATGCCGGATGAAGCACCGCGGAATCGGGCCGCTGGGGTTTGCGGTCGAGCCGGACTCATCCAGTGGTTCCCCACAACCATGGCCAAAGTCCGTGCAGCTGGGACCACGCGTCCCGGACTTGGTGGCTCGGGTCTCTACAGGTCACGAACCCCGTCGCCGCCCCCGTGCACACCTGCGGCGGCTTGGGGCCCGCTTTCCGCAGTTCGCGGACGGCGTTCGGCGCCATTTACGTGACGGGGCTGTAGACACTGGTGGGGATGTCGAGCAGGTCGAGGACCTGGCGTTGCAGGTCGGTGAGTTCGGGGTGGAAGGTGCGCAGCACGATGCCGTCGGTGTCGGTGAGCTCGTGGCGGGCGACGCCGGAGAAGATCTCGAGGATCCGGGCGGTGGTGGGTGCGGGACAGCCGCGGTCCTCGGGGTAGAGCGACAGCTCGTCCAGGCCCGCGCCGGCCATAGCGTGGCGGATGGTGCGTTCGATCAGCGAGGCGATGAGCATCGCGATGAAGTGACAGGTCAGCAGCCCCTCGATGCGGGCGGGGTCGCGTAGCCACATCGGCGCGACGAGCTGGGTGCCTTTGAGCTGGGCGTGACGTTTCTCGAGGTTGGGCTGCCACCGGTAGGCGTCGAACAGTTCGTTGGCGGGCATGTCCCGGTCGTTGGTGATCAGCGGCCACATCCCATCCGAGGCGGCGTCGTGGGTGACCTGGTCCTCGTCCACGGCGAACCGGACCCGCAACGTCGTGCGAGACACCTTGATGTAGGCGGTGTTGGGGCCGGGCCGTCCCCGTTTGGCCTGCCGGAACGACTCGACCGTGTCCTGTTCGATCTCGATGTTGATCCAGCGGGTGGCGTTGACCTCGGCGATGGCCTCGCGGGCTTCTGCCTCGGCCGCCACGACCGTCTTGATGCGACAGCGTGGCGAGGCCAGCCGGCGGTTGAGCGCATCGATCGCCGCGATCGCCTTGGCGATGGCCTGATGGCGACGGTGCGCGTCACGGCGGGCCTTGGCGGTGGAGTGGATCCAGATGATCCGGTGACCGTCAGCGGAGGGCAGATGGTCCTCGTAGGTCGAGACGACATCTTCGGGATGGTCGGTGTCGCGGGTCGGGCGACGCATCGCCTCGACCCAGTCGGGGGTGTTGGTCACGACCCAGTCCCGGAAGATGCGGTCCTCACGCCGTGAGGCAGGAAGGACGGAGAGGAACCGGCCGCCGCGGGTGTGGATGTGCCGGCAGTTGTCGAACGTCGCGAGCTTGGCATCGGCGACGTAGAGGAACCCGACCTCGCCGGTGAGCGCGACCAGGGCATCCCAGGTGTCGATGTGGGTGGTGACGTCCGCGGTGTTGCCGTCCGCGACACGAAACGCGATCGGCACGGCCCCGTCGGCGGTCACGGTCAGGATCCACACCAGCTGCTTGAGGTCAGGCCGATGATCCTTGCTGAACCCGTGCTTGACGGCCGGGGTGGGTTTGCCGCCACGGGTGTGCCCGTTCGCCTGCTCATAGGCGCCCGACAGCTTCAGTGAGGTGGAGTCGTTGTGCAGCCGCGACAGGTCGATGTCGAAGGTTGCGACCGCGTCGAGGACCAGGCGGGTGAGCAGGCTGGCCCGGTCCGCGTCGAACAGCCGGGCCAGCATCCGCCCCACCCGGTCATCGTTGAGCAGCTCCACGTCGTCCGGGGTGAGGCCGACCGCCGACGGGTCGTAACGGGAAGCCCACTCGCCCAGCGCGTACACCGGGGCGTGGCGCACCACCAGGTTGCGGATCACCACCCCCAACGCCGCGGCCGGTGACAGCCGCAACCGTGGGTCATCCGGCACGTGGGTCTCGAGCAGCCGGTCGAGCCCGAGCCGCTCGTAGAACACGTTGACGATCGGCAGCCCGCCCAGCAGCTGCGTCTCAAGATCCAGATCGGTGACGTCCACCGTCGCATCCTGCCGGGTCGGCGGGCCTGGTTGCCCACTGTGCTTGCAACGTATACGCTGCAAGCGTCTGGTCCAAGCACCCGCAACGTTGGAACCACCGATGTCCGAGGTCCCACCCGAGATCGATGCCGAACGGCGCCGCATCGTCGACGAGCTCGGCCGCATGGGGTTCACCCTGCCCGGCTCGATCGTGACCCGCACCGTGACCTGCGGACGGGCGACCTGCCGGTGCGCGTCCGACCCCGACCAGCGGCACGGCCCCTACATCCAGTGGTCACGGACCGTCAAGGGCCGCACCGTCAACAAGATGCTCACGCCCGAGCAGCTCGAGCGCTACCAGCCCTGGATCGACAACAGCCGCCGGCTACGTCAGCTCGCCCACCAGCTCGAAACGCTCTCGTTGGACGCCCTACACACCGCTGAAGGCTGGAAACGCTAAACCAGCCGAAGCCTCTCCGCGAAGTGCGGAAAGCGGGTTGGGGTAGCTCGGGCAGTATCTACCCTCAAGCCCGTGTTGCACTTCGCCGATGATGTATGTACGTTGACTGCACACCTCGGCGCACGTTGGATGCACAAGGAGTAGGGCCATGCCTGGTCAGCCCACCGCTGAACGAAGCCAGCGTGACGCTCGGCTCAATCTCCGAACGTCTTCTCAGCAGCAACAGTTGATCCGCAACGCGGCTGCCGCACTCGACAAGAGCGTGACGGACTTCGTCTTGGAAAGCGCAACAGCGAACGCCGAACGTGTCTTGGCCGATCGGGGTTGGTTCCTGCTGTCCGACGAAGACTGGGACGACTTCCAAGAGCTGCTGGATGCCCCTGTGGACCGCACACCCAAGCTCGACGTCCTTCTCACCGAGCCGACGGTGTTCGACTCCGCGGAATAGCCCCGCGTGCCTGATCAGCCTCTCCACGCTCCCGCTCCGCTCGCCGAGCATCACGATGTCGCCGACTTTCACAGCGGCGCCGCCGAACTCGATGAGTGGCTTCGCGACTTCGCTTGGGTGAACCACCGGTCTGGCAACTCCCGGGTGTTCGTGGCCACTCGCGGCGATCGACACGCCGTCGGGTACTACGCACTCGCTATGGCCGGAGTCGAGAAGGCGGAGGCCCCAGCCCGCATCACAAAGGGCGGCGTCCCGGCACAGGTTCCCTGCCTGCTCCTAGCACGCCTCGTTGTCGACGTCACCGAACGCAACCGTGGACTCGGCAGGGGCCTCTTGGTCGATGCGATCCGGCGTGCGATGCGCGTGGCCGACGAGGTGGGGACTCGGGCCCTGCTCATTCACGCACGTGACGACGAAGCTCGTGCCTTCTACGAGCACCAGGCCGAGTTCGTCCAGTCGCCTACCGATCCGCTGCACCTGCTCCTGCACCTGAAGCGCGCTCGTCGAATGGTCGAGAACGAGTAACCCTCTCAGGTCCATGAGAGCACGAAGCGGAGGTAGAACTCAAGGTCCACGTCGACCATGAGGGTCGGGGCGTCCCCTTCGGAGCCCCAAAGTTGGGCAGATCTTGGCAGCGGGTTCGTGTTCGGGCAGAGAGCGCACGGAGCCGTCATCCACAGCACGAAGGAATGCAGCTCGGCCAGGGCCGGAGACGTGGCAGCATGCTCGGCAGGAGGTGGCATCCGTGGTGAACGTCGGAATCGGCGTCGAGGAGCTGGCCTGGATCGAACGGGACCAGTTCGTCTACTTCGCCACGATCGCCTTCATGCTGGGCGATCCGACGGACTGGCGGTCGTTCCGACAGGACATGCTCGGCGCCCTGGTCGCGGCGGGCCTCCAACCGCGCTGGCTGACAGGCAGCCGTCTCGGTGTGACCGACTCGAGCGACGTCCCGGCTGACAGGCAGCAAGCGACGCTGCAACTCCTCGACGAGGTCCACCGGGACACCGACCCGGCGCGCAACTGGGAGCGCTTCCTGCTGGAGCTGTGGGAGCGGTTCGGCGCGTCCTGACACGGCTTCTGCGAGGCGCTTCCGCCCCCCCTCCCCACTCAGCCGAGGCCGGATGTGCGCGGCCCGAAGGGGGTCACAATTCGAAGACACCAGGTGCAACTCCCTACGCGAACCGACACGGGAGTGCGCCCATGAAGAGCACGACGTTGCCACCCACCATCAGCGTCGAGCAGGCCGGTGAGCTGCTCGGAGTCAGCCGACGGTCCGCGTACCGAGCTGCCGCGCGAGGCCAGATCCCCACGGTGCGGATCGGGCGGCGGCTG
>PWTE01000135.1 GCA_003563915.1 Nitriliruptoraceae bacterium | reverse complement strand
GATCCTCTCGCCTCGGCCCCGCAGCGCCTCCCGCACTCGGGACGGCCGAGAGCGCAGCGTAGCCACGGCCACTCGGGTACCCCGAGTCGGTAGCGGGGGTGGAGGGAGGGGCGATCAGGGGTTGGACGACACGCCCCACCGGTTGTCGCGTACCTTTGACGCCTGCACGGGATGTCGCCGTGCCCGGGAGATGGCCGTCACGTGAGTGCCCAGCAGCAGGGGTCCGATCGCCGGATCATCGCGCAGCGTCTGCTTGCGGCGGCGCTCGTGGTGTTCCTGGTGCCGTTGATCGTGCTGACCACGACCGCACGTGATCACCAGATCGTGCGCGCGGGCGAGCCGGCCCCGACGACGATCCTGGCCGACCGTGAGGTCCGCGAGGTCGACGTCGAGGCCACCGAGAACGCGCGGAGCGTCGCTCGCGAGTCGGTTGAGCCGGTCCTGGCCTTCGATCGCGCCGCTCAGACCGAGATCGTCGGCGCCGTCCGACGCGTGTTCGAGAGCGCCCGTGCGGTCCGCCAGCCGACCGCCGACCCGGACAGCGACGACCCGGCGCTGCGGGTACCCCCGCGGGCCGAGCAGGAGGAGCGCCTCTCCGCGGCGCAGGACGCCCTCGCGACGGAGACCATCCAGGCGCTCGTCGGGCTCTCGGATGCCGACCTCGAGACGGTGGAGCGTGAGACGATCGCCGTCGCGCAGGATCTCGCCCGCCAGGAGGTCGCGGAGGAGCAGTTGGACGACCTCCTGAACGACACGCTGCCGGTCGAGATCTCGCTGCGCTCGTTCCCCCGGGACACGGGTGAGCTGATCGCCGCACCCATCATCCGGGAGAAGATGCGGCCGACGGTCGTCGTCGACCCTGAACTCACCCAACTCGAGCGCGAACGAGCGGCAGAGGCGGTCCCCGAGGTCGCCGAGACCTGGCGGCCCGGTGAAGCGATCGTCCGAGAGGGCGACATCGTCGGCCCCCTCGAGCTGCGGGCGATCGACCGGCTGGGTCTGAGCGGGACCTCCCCGTGGCGCCTGTTGCTCCGTGCTGCATCGGCGATGCTGCTCGTCACCGCGGTGGGAGGCGTCTACCTCGGCCGTATGCAGCCGCGGGTCTGGGTCACGGGCAAGAAGCTCATCCTGCTGTCGCTGCTGGTCGTCGGGTACGCCGGTCTGGTCGTCGCCTCGACGATACTGACCAACGCGACCTCGTCCGGCTGGGCGTACGTGGTGCCATCGGCGGCCCTCGCCATGTTGACCGCCCTGCTGATCCACCCGGTGGTCGGTATCGCGACGATGCTGCCCGCGTCGATCATCGTGCTGCTCGTACTGCCGGGGTCCGCGCCGGTCGCCCTGTTCGCGGCGGCGGCGGTGCTGGTGGCCGTCCCACTGACCACGCGGATCGCGTCCCGGTCCGACCTGCGATCAGCGACCCTGCGTGCCGGCCTGACCTTCCCCGTGATCGCGGGGGTCGTGGTCGCCGTCTTCGGCCCTCGGGAGGAGTTGCTCGTCGCGGTCGCCGCGGGAGCGGTCAACGGCGCGATCACGGCGGTCGCCGTGCAGGGATCGCTGCCGTTCCTCGAGAACCTGTTCAGGATCCCCACGGTGACCGCGCTGCTCGACCTGGCGGATCGCAACCACCCCTTGCTCCGCGAGCTCGAGGAGAAGGCGCTCGGTACCTACAACCACTCGGTCATGGTCGCCTCCCTGACCGAGCGCGCCTGTCGAGCCATCGGTGCGGACCCGCTGATCGGGAGTGTCGCGGCGCTCTACCACGACATCGGCAAGGTGCGCCAACCTCACTTCTTCATCGAGAACCAGCAGGGGATCGCCAACCCCCACGATGAGCTCGAACCGGAGATCTCGGCGATCATCATCCAGAACCACGTCACCGACGGGGTGGAGATCGCCCGCGAGTACAAGCTGCCCCCGGAGGTGGTCGCGTGCATCGGCAGCCACCATGGGACGATGGTGGTGAGCTACTTCTACGAGCGGGCGATCGCCCAGTCCGGTGGCGACCCGGACGCGGTGGACGAGGAGGTCTACCGCTACAAGGGCCACAAACCGCGTTCGAAGGAGGCTGCGGTCCTCATGTTCGCCGACTGCTGCGAGGCCACGACCCGCTCGATGGCGTTGTCCCGGGGCAACCTGCCTCGAGAGGAGATCGAGGAGACGGTCGACCGCCTGCTCGACGAGCGCATCGAGGATGGGCAGTTCCGCGAATCCGACCTCACCTTCCACGACCTGAAGGTGGCGCGCGACCAGATCGTCGAGTCCCTGGTCGGCGTCTACCACCCACGGATCCCCTACCCGAAGCGGGCTGCCGCGGCCGCGGAGGAGACCGCGGACCCGCCCGAGCCGGGCACGGCACCGGCAGGCGAGCCCCTGGCCCTGCCGCAGGACGCGACCTCGGCGCCACCGCGGCCGTGACCGAGTTGACCCGCCGCGTGCTCGCCGTGGTCGCGGCGACGCGTCCCGGCGAGGTGCTCACCTACGGCGAGGTGGCTGCGGAGGCGGGCGCGCCGGGTGCGGCTCGTGCCGTGGGCCGGATCCTGGCCCGGCACGGCACCGAGGTGCCCTGGTGGCGGGTGGTGACGAGCTGCGGGCGCCTGGTGCCCGGTCACGAGCTGGAACACGCATCTCTGCTGGCCAGGGAGGGCCGAACGTGCGAAGATGGCTACGTGAAGTGACCGCTCCTGGGGGCAACGTGCGCTGAGCGCACGTTCGGTCCTGGCGCGGACGCTGAGCGTCGATACCACCGTTATCTCTGGTGTAGGTCCCGTTGGGCGGAGAACCGGCGCCACGCCCCCCGCAGACCCGTCCAGACGGACACCATCGCGCGTCGATCGGGGCGGTTGTCGTCCGTTCGTCGGCACCGGCGAGGTGACGGCTCCGAACGATCCGTGCGACGCTATCCGACCCGGTGCCTCCCTCCCCGCCGAGGGAAGGACCCGCCCCCCGGCCCCGATCCACAGCTGACGACCCCGCGAACCACGCGGTGGTCGCCGACCGCAAGATGCCAGGAGGCAAGGTGAACCCGACCGACCTTCCCACCGCCGAGCTCGCTGTCGAGGAGCTCCTCGAGCGCTCTGCCGAGCGCGGTTTCGTGCTGCTCTCCGAGCTGCAACTGCTGTACTCGCCGGAACTGCTCGGCGACACCTGGATCGAGGACACGATCTCAGGCATCCGCGCCCAGGGCGTCGAGATCATCGACGACGTCGCTGACGACGCGCCCGAGGAGGTCGTCGCCGCTGATCACTCTGCGGCCCTCACCACCGACCTCGTCCGGCAGTACCTCAACGACGCCGGTCGGCACGAGCTGCTCACCAAGGAGGACGAGGCCGACCTCGCCAAGCGGTACCAGGCGGGCCTCGCCGCTGACCAGCTCATCCGTGAGTTCGGCAAGAACATCACCCGGAGCAAGAAGGCGAAGCTGCGTCGGATCAGTCAGGACGGCGCACGGTCGAAGGAACGTATGGTCCAGGCCAACCTTCGCCTGGTCGTCCCGCAGGCCCGCAAGTTCTCGGGTCGCGACCTCGACTTCATCGAGCTGATCCAGGAGGGCAACCTCGGGCTGCTCCGTGCCGTCGAGAAGTTCGACCACACGAAGGGCTACAAGTTCTCCACCTACGCTGTCTGGTGGATCCGCCAGGCGTTGCAGCGCGGGGTCGCCAGCAAGGGGCGCACGATCCGCGTCCCGGCGCACGTCTGGGAGCTGTACGGCAAGCTGCGCGCCGCCGAGCTACGACTGCGTCAGCAGAAGGGCGGCGACCCGTCCGAGGCCGAGATCGCCGAGGAGGTCGGCCTGACCGAGCAGCGGGTCCGCGAGGTGCGCGACGCGATGCAGGAACTGGTCTCCCTCGACCGCCCCATCGGCGAGGACGGCGATGCCACGATGGGCGACCTGATCGCCGACGTCGACGGCATCGACCCGGCGGACACGGCGCTCGAGGGCGACGCCCTGAGCCAGATCGACGCGGCCCTGCGTGAGCTCGAGGAGCGCGAACGGTTGATCCTGATCCTGCGCTTCGGACTCGGCGGTGAGGAGCCGATGACCCTCGAGGAGATCGGTGAGCACTTCGGGCTGACCCGGGAGCGCATACGTCAGATGCAGAACCGGGCGCTCGCCAAGCTGCGCCACCCCTCCCGCGCACACAACCTCTCGGGGCTGCTCGACGTCCTGGACCGCGCTGCCTGAGCTCTGATCGGAGCGGTCCGTGGCCTCGACGGTCACGGACCCAGCCGTTCGGACACGCTGCCCGTCGCTCTCGGCGACGGGCAGCACGCGTAGCATCCCGGGTCGCCCCCCGAGACCCCGAGGAGCGTGTCCGTGGCCGCTGCCAGCTCTCCGACCCATCGCCGCCTGTTGATCGTCGTCGCGGTCCTCGCGGTCGCAGCGTTCGGCGGGATGATCGCCCTGTGGCCCGACAGCGACGATCTCCCCGGGGGCGAGCAACTCGAGGACCTCGTCCCCGCCGAGATCGTCAGCTTCGAGGCCTTCGAGGGGGAGCCGAGCGACCTCGACGAGGAACTGGGGCCGCCCTTCGGGACCTCCGGGTTGCGCGCCGACATCGAGGTCCGGTTGCTCGAGGGTCCCGACGCAGGCGAGGTGGTCGTGCTCCGTGACCTGCCGCTGGAGGGCTACCCGGATCTGCGTGTGGGCGACCGCGTGACCCTCGATCGGGTCGGTGTGCCCGACGGCGAGCCGACCTACTTCATCACCGACTTCCAGCGGACCCCGACCCTGCTCATCCTGCTCGGGGTCTTCATCGCCGCTGTGCTGCTGATCGGTCGCTGGCACGGATTCCGGTCCCTGGTCGGGCTCGGACTGAGCTTGATCATCGTCGTCACGTTCATCGTGCCCGCGATCCTCGCGGGACAGAACCCGCCGCTGGTCGCGCTCGTAGGTGCCGTCGCGGTCATGATCATCACGCTCTACCTCGCGCACGGGGTCAACGAGATGACCACCGCAGCCATCGTCGGGACCACGGGGGCGCTCGTCATCACCGTCGGGCTCGGACTCTGGTTCATCGACCGGGGTCGGATCACCGGCTACGCCTCGGACGACGCGCTGTTCGCGTCGTTCGCGGTCCAGGGGCTGGACCTGCAGGGACTCGTGCTCGCCGGGTTGATCATCGCCGCACTCGGCGTGCTCGACGACGTGACGGTCAGCCAGGCCTCGACGGTGTTCGCCCTGCACGACACGGACCGGACCTTGACCTGGTCGGCCCTGTTCGCACGGGCCATGAAGGTCGGACGTGATCACATCGCGTCGGTGGTCAACACCCTGTTCCTCGCCTACGCCGGCGCCTCGCTCGCCCTGCTGGTGCTGTTCTCGACCGGTGGGGTCAGCAACGCGGAGCTGTTCAACTCCGAGATCATCGCCGAGGAGGTCGTCAAGATCATCGTCGGCTCGCTGGGCCTCATCGCCGCCGTGCCCCTGACGACCGCGCTGGCCGCACGTGTCGCGGTGGACCGGCCGGACGGGGCCCCACCGATCGGTGGACACCCACCGCACGGCCACGCAGGGGGAGCGGCGGCTGCCCCGACGTCGGATGCGGAGGCGTCCGCCGCGACCGGGGTCTGGACGGCGACCTCGCGGACCGACGCACCTGCAGCGCGTCCGTCCGAGGCCGAGACCCGCTTCGACCCCGATCACATCCAGCTCGGCATGGAGCGGTTCCAGGAGCAGTTGGAACGGGGCGAGTTGCAGCCGCCGGCCTCGGATGACGGCGACGACGAGCCCTCGACGGGTTGATCGGACCGTCGAGCTGCTGGCGACCTGGCGGAAGCCGCGTACCATGCCCGCCTGTGCCCCGGACCCTGAGGGGAGAGCCACGGTCCGGCGCGCCGGGTACTGTCGCGGCATGCGCGCCGCGTCGCGGTATCCGTACGAGCGGCAGGTCCAGACGTCAGCCCTGTGAGGCCGATCCTTGAGCGATGTCACCCCGATATCCGAGCTGTTCGAACGCGGCGCCTCACGTGGTTACGTGCTGCTGTCCGAGCTCCAGGAGCTGTACGACCCGCTGACCCAACCCGACACGTGGGTCGAGGACACGGCGCAGAGCGCTCGGGATCTGGGGATGCAGGTCCTCGATGACCTGGTCGAGGACGCCGACCGGCCAGAGGCAACGCCCCTGTCGGCCTCGTCGGACTCCGTCCGGCAGTACCTCAACGAGATCGGGCGCACCGACCTGCTCACACCGGAGCAGGAGGTCGATCTGGCCAAGCGCTACCAGGCAGGACTGGCAGCCCACGTCGTGCTCGGGTCGCAGTCCCGCATCCAGCCACGCCGCAAGGCCCAGCTGCGCATGGTCGCTCGCGGCGGTGAACGTGCCAAGGACCACATGATCCGGGCCAACCTGCGTCTGGTGGTATCGGTCGCCCGCAAGTTCCGGGGGCGCGGCGTCGACCTGCTCTCGCTGATCCAGGAAGGCAACCTCGGCCTGATCCGAGGCGTCGAGAAGTTCGACCACACCAAGGGCTACAAGTTCTCGACCTACGCCACCTGGTGGATCCGGCAGGCCCTGCAGCGTGGCCTCGCCAACACCGGTCGCACCGTCCGCCTGCCCGTCCACGTCCACGAGCTCATGGGCAAGGTCCGCTACGCCGAGTTCGCGCTGCTCCAGCAGCTCGGCCGCGAACCCACCGAGCCCGAGATCGCTGCGGAGCTCGGCCTTCCCGTCGAGCGGCTCCGTGAGGTCAAGCTCGCCGCTCAGGACGTCGCGAGCCTCGACAAGCCGATCGGCGAGGACGGCGACGCCACGATGGGGGAGCTGGTCGCCGACGAGGACGCGATCGATCCCGAGTCCTCCGCGACCGCCGTGCTGGCCAAGCGCGAGGTCGAACGCGCCCTGTCCGCCCTGACCGACCGTGAGCGCACCGTCCTGATGCTGCGTTACGGCCTGATGGATGGCGAGGAGCACACCCTCGAGGACATCGGTGCCCAGTTCGGCCTGACCCGCGAACGCATACGGCAGATCGAGAAGAAGACGCTCACCAAGCTGCGTCACCCCTCCCGAGGCTTCCAGCTCCGGGGTCTCCTTGACTCCGTCGATGCACCGAGTAGCTGACGCTCCTCGGTGCTGCGGCGGGCGTGCTCGCTGCCGCTGCGCGCGGGGCCGCTGGCTCGTCGCGATCCTGCTCGCGCTGGCCCTCGTCGCGGCCGGCTGCAGTTCCGGCGGCGAGGAAGCCGCACCCGAGCTGCCGATCGACGCGGCTCCCACAGCTCCGGAGCCCGCGCCAAGTGAGCCTGACGAGCCCCCCACCGAGGAGCTCGACCTGGCCGGGCCGGCACCTCGCGTCCAGGTCGAGGAGCCACCACCACCGCCCGATGGCCGTGAGGTGGTCGTCGCACGGACGCAGCAGCTGGTGGCGCAAGCCGTCCAGGCGGCCGAGGACACCACGCTTGGGGTGCTGGTCACCGACGAGCACGGTCGGGAGATCGCCGCGTACCAGGCGGACGACGCACTCCTGCCCGCCTCGACCTTGAAGATCGTCACTGCGGCTGCGTTGCTCAGCACCGTCGGTCCGGAAGCCCGCTTCACCACCCAGGTGGAGACGACCGCGCCGATCGACGGGGACGGCGTCCTCCGCGGCGACCTCGTGCTCGTCGGGAGCGGAGACCCGGCCCTGGCGACCGACGAGTACGGCCGCTGGATCTACCCGGCGCGGCCCCGGACCCCGTTGGCGTCCCTGGCCGACGACCTGGTCGCGCACGGGTTGACGCGCCTCGAGGGTGACGTCATCGGCACCGCCCCCGGGTTCGTCGGCCCGCGTCGCGCCGAGGGTTGGCCGGACCGCTACTTCAGTAGCTTCGACGCGCGCTACGCCTCGGGTCTGACCGTCGACGCCGGTCTGGAGACCATCCTGACCTACCCCGAACCCGACGAGGCGGGGGAGGCCGATGGCGCCCCCGAGCTCACCGACCCCGACAGCGATGTGGCTGCCGACACCGAGCAGGGACAGGCGACCGACCCCGAGGAGCCCGAGGACCCGGAGGATCTCGGACCACCCGACGTCAAGGTCGACCACGTGCTGGACCCGGCCGCTCACGCCGCGGCGGAGCTGCTCCGGCTCCTGGCTGAACGGGACGTCGAGGTGGTGGGTGAAGGCCGGTCCGGCGAGGTCGATGCACCGATCATCGGCCGCCTGGCGAGGGTCGACAGCCCGCCTCTGGAGGAGCTCCTCCGGTTCGCGGTGCAGCGCAGTGACAACCACCTCACCGACGGCCTGTTCCAGGCGGTCGGGCGCATCCGGACCGGGGAGGGCTCGTGGGAACGCGGCGACCGCGCTCTACGGCAGGTCCTCGACCGGTACGGGATCGACCACAGCGGCGCCGTGTTCGCCGACGGCTCGGGCCTGTCCCGGGACGACCGTGTCGCCGCACGGCTGCTCGTCTCGCTCGACCGGGTCATGTACGCCGGTCCACACGCCGACACGTGGGACTCGCTCATGGCGGTGATGGGGGAGAGTGGGACCCTGCGTGAGCGGCTCACCGGCACGGTGGCCGCGGGACGGTTCCGGGGGAAGACCGGCACGCTACGCGACGTGACGTCGTTGAGCGGTTCGGTCCACGACGAGACGGGCCCGCGCTACCACCTCGCGGTCATCGCCAACGACGCCGACGGCCCGGGGCGCTGGGTCGCCCGCAGCCTCATGGACGAACTCGCGCTACAGCTCTCGGCCGACGTCGCCGGCTGCACGGTGACGCCAGGTGAGCTACCGGAGGACCCCTTCCAGATCCCGCGTGCCTCGATCCGGTGCTAGGGGCCGCGACCGTCGGTTGCTCGGCTCGCGCGACCGCTACAGGCTCTCGACCGGGATGATGCGGCGCCGTGGTCCGAAGGCCGGCGGTCGAGGTGTCGCGGACCGCAGCAGGCGCACCACGCGCCCACGGTGCGGTGCGAAAGGGGCCAGCAGTTCGAGCATCCGTTCGTCGGTTCCGCGCGCCTCGCCCGCGAGCGCGTAGCCGATGTGATGCTTGACGTGGAAGTCACCGACCTCGACCGCATCGGCGTCGCCGGCGGTCACGCGCGACACCAACGCCAGCGTCCACGCACCGACGCCTCGTACCCGGCCGAGCGCCGCCAGGCTCGTGGGGTCGGCCACGGTCGCGTGGCCGTCCACGGCCTTCCGTGAGAGGTGTCGCGCGATCGCGATGATCCGCTCGGCACGGCTGCGTTCGACGCCCAGGCGGTGGAACTCCCAGTAGCGCCGGGTCGCAAGCTCCGCCGGTGCTGGAGGCAGCCGCAAGGGGTGTGGCCCGGGTGCCGGGTGCCCCCAGGCGCGCACCATCCGCGTCCACGTGCGTGCCGCCTCGCGGGAGGTGACGCGCTGGGCGAGGATCGTGGGCACCAGCAGGTCGTCGAGGCAGCCGGAGCTGATGAGGCGCAGGTCCTGCCGCAGGTGTGCGGCCCGTTGGATGGCTCGGTGACGGGTCGGGTCGAAGCCAGCCAGATCGTCCTCAGCACCGACCAGGGCAGGTGCCTGCTCGACCAGCCAGCTCGCCCCGGGGCCGAACGCCGTGACCTCGAAGCGCCGCTCTGCGATGCGGCGGAGGTCCAGCGTGCCCGGGCCCTCGGGTGTGGCGCTCGCTCGAAGCAGGCGATCGCGCCGCAGGCGGATCGTCGGGTCGTCCGTCGAGGCGACCAGGGGTCGCAGCGAGCGGAGCAGGTCGACGGGCAGCGGGACGGTGAAGGTACGCACGAGGGCACCGTAGCGCTCCTCCCTCGCGTACGTTCTGCGCGCATCGGATCCGCGCCAACGCGCGCTTCCCGCGCAGATCGCCCGGCTGGACGAACCTGCCCGCCCCCGACGCGCCGTGCCGTTCAGGTCACGGCACCGATGCTCCGATACGCCAGCGTGGGGGCCAGGAGGTCGGGGCGGCCCGACGCCGCCCTGGACGCATCACGGAGGCTGAGCATGCGAGGCAAGCGGATCGTGACCCTGGCGGCACTCGTTGCCCTCGTCGCCACGGCGTCAGCGGCCACCTACGTCGTCGAGCGCGGCGACACCCTCTGGCGCATCGCGCAGGCGCACGGCACGACGGTGGCGGAACTCGTCCAGCTGAACGGCATCAGCAACCCGAACCTGATCCTCGTCGGGCAGGAACTGAAGCTGCCGCAGGGTCTCGTTGACGACGGGGACGCGGAACCCGAGACGGATGGAGGTCCCGCGTCCGACGGGTCTCCGCAGGCGGCGACCTACCGGGTCCAGCGGGGTGACACCCTCTACCGCATCGCGCGCCAGCACGGTACGACCGTCGCACACCTCGTCCGCATCAACAGCATCCCCAACCCCAACCTGATCCGCGTCGGTCAGGTCCTCAAGCTGACGGACGGTGCCTCGGCGTCCGCGCCGACCTCGCCCGCGCCTCCCTCCGGTTCGAGCTCGAACGCCCGGATCGAGGCGCTGCTCACGTCGACCGCTCGAGCCCACGGCCTGGATCCTGCCCTGGTCAAGGCGGTCGCCTGGCAGGAGTCGAGGTGGCGTCCGAACGCGGTCTCGCCGGCCGGTGCGCGCGGGGTCATGCAGGTGATGCCGTCGACCGGGCGATGGATCTCCTCCACCTTGGCGGGGCGGAGCCTCGACCTGGACGACCCTGCGGACAACATCCTGGCGGGCGTGCTCTACCTCGCCTACCTCGATCGGCTGACCGGCGGGAACGAAGCCCGGACGCTCGCGAGCTACTTCCAGGGTCCCAACGCGGTCGCACGCAACGGCATCTCGTCCTCCGGGCAGCGTTACGTGTCAAGCGTGCAGACCTTGAAGGCCCGCTTCACCTGAGCTCAGCGCTCCGGTTGGGCTTCCAGGTCGACGAGGATGGTCCGGAGCAGGTCCTCGAGCCGCGCGCGATCCGGTTCGTCCAACCCTGCGAACGCGTCCCGGAGGATCGCGGTGTGGGCATCCATCGCGGCGTCGATGACCTCTCGGCCCCGTCCGGTGAGCACGACGCGGATGCGGCGGCGGTCGTTGGGATCGGGATCGCGGACGACCAACCCTTCCGCCTCCAGCCGGTCGAGACGGTTGGTCATCGCGCCCGAGGACACGAGCAGACCGCGGTACAGCTCCGTCGGTGTCAGGGCGTAGGGATCGCCGGCACGACGGAGCGCGGCCAGGACGTTGAGCTCACCGAGTTGGAGCTCGAACCGCGCAACCGCGTGCGAGGCGGCCTGGTCGAGGAAACGTTGCAGTCGGATGACGCGCGCAGCCAGCCGGAGCCCGGTGGTGTCGAGGTCCGGCCGTTCGCGTGCCCACTGCTCGACCAGGTGGTCGACGTGATCGCTGTCCATCGCGCGCAGCCTTTCCGTGGCCGGAGCCGGCTCGGGGTCGTCGGTGGTGCTCAGAAGAGGGTCTCCTGCTCACCGTCCTGAGGGGCGAGGGGTTCCCGGTGGGAAGGGGGTCCCGGCGCCGACGCGTGATCAGCGGCCGGTGGTGCCTCGAGGTCCGGGGGCATCGGGGGCCGCGGTGGTGGCGGATCCATCACCGCTCGCCGCAGGCGGCGAGCGGCGCGCTCCCGACCGACCCGCCCGAGCTGCTGCTGGATGCGGTCGAGGTCGATGCCCTGTCGCAGCACCTCCTCGACGTCCAGCGGGAGGTGAGGGACCGGGGCCATCAACAACAGGTTGCGCTCCACACGGTCACGGGCCTCCCGCAGGGAGGCTTCGAGCTTGGGAGGCAGATCGACCAGGGCGCCGTAGATCTCCAACACGGTGCCGTGGTCACGCAGGAGCCGTGCGGCGATGCGGGGCCCGATCCCGTTCACCCCGTCCAGACCGTCCGACGGGTCGCCGCGCAGGGCGGCCAGGTCGGTGTACTGGTGGGGCTCGATGCCGTAGGTCCGCCGGACCTCCTCGACGTCCTCCACGACGAGGTCCGCGAAGGTCCCCTTCGGTCGCAGCAGTCGGATCCCCGGAGCGACGAGGGCGGTGAGATCGCGGTCGCTGCTGAGCAGGTCGCAGCACCAACCGCGTTCGAGGCTCGCGTCGGCGGCCGCCGCCAGCAGGTCATCGGCCTCCGCCCCGTGCTCCTCGACGACGGTGATGCCGCACGCCACCAGGTCGCTGCGTAGCTCCTGCAGGCTCGCGCGCACGGCCGGATCGGTCTCCTCCCGGTTGGCCTTGTACTCCGGATGGGCGAGCTTCCGGTCGTTGACCGGGTGGTCGAAGGCGATGACCACCCCGTCGTAGGGACCGTGGATCCACGCCGTCGCGAGCATCGAGATGACCGCCCCGGTGACCGCGTGGGCGGGGTCCGGGTCCCCACGGGTGGAGTGGAACGCCCGGTGGCCGAGCGAGTTACCGTCGACGGCCAGCAGTGATGGCACCGCGCCGTGGTGCGGGGCGGCGGTGCCACTGGGCTCGGGCACGGACACCTCCGGGCAGGCTCGGCGCGGTAGGGGACCGTAGCTGCTCGGTAGCCTGGGCCCTGCCGTGACCATGGAGGGGCCGATGGGGCCAGGGACAGCTGGCGCGACCGACGGCGTCGCGCTACGGACGTTGGTCGTCGGAACGATGCCGTTGCTGGTGGCCTCGGCCGGCGAGCTGGGACGGGCTGCCGACCTGCGTGAGGCGTTGGTGGAGGCTGGGCTCGTGCGCCTCGAACGGTTCCTCGGCATCGAGCTGCCGAAGGGGGCCAAGGTCGGCTTCGTGGTAAGTGGGGAGGAGCTGCGCCTGCTGGACGAGCGCGAGAACGTGCTACTGCGCGCCGCCCGGGACGGACTGGCCGAGGACTGGCGGGAGGTGGCCGCCCGGGTGCGCGGCACCCTGTTCGTCGTCGCCAGGGACGTCGACCTGCGTCCAGAGATCGCACCGTCGCAGCTCGCGGCTGCCCTCGACGAGGAGGCCTCCGGCGGTGAGGCGCCGGTGCTCGGCGCGATCGTCGGGGTCGTCGAGGAGCGTCCGACCCTGCCGCTGCTGCTCACCTGACCGCCACCGCACAGGTGGTGTCGCCCTCAGGCCGGTGGGGGCGCTGCTCGTCCCCGTCGACCGGTCAAGGCGATGGCGACCCCGGCGAGCACCAGGGGGGCTCCCACCCAGAAGGCGCGGGCCGGGAGTTCCGCGAGGAGCAGCCAGGCGAGCACACCAGCGCCGACGGGCTCGGTCAGGACCACGATCGCGACGGTGGTCGCCGACACGGAGGAGAGCAGGGCGTTGAAGACCGTGTGGCCGAGCAACTGCGCACCGACCACGATGCCAACGATCGCCAGCCAGGTGGTCGGCGCGAACCCCCACAGCGAGGTCCTCGTCACGAGGCACAGGGGGAGCAGGAACACCCCGGCCCACCCGAACACCAGCGCGGAGTAGGTGGTCGCCGGGAGTCGCCGGCGTGCGACACGACCGACCAGGAGGTAGCCCGTGACGGCGACCGCGGCACCGAGTGCCAGCCCGTCACCGACCAGTGCCCGCAGGCCGAGCTCGACCGCAGCGAGGTCCGCTGCGCCGATCGCCACGGCTCCGACGATGGTCGCGGCCATCCCGAACCAGGTCCGGCGATCCGTCGGCTCACGCAGGAACCACCAGCCGCCGATGGCCACGAAGATCGGAGAGATCGTGGTGAGCGTCACGGCTGACGCGACCGTGGTCAGGGCGAGTGCGCCCTGGAACCCCGCGAAGTGCAGGGCCAACGCGAGTCCGGAGAGCGCGAGCAGTCGATGTTCACGCAGGGTCGGTCGTGCGTCGCGACGTCGCGCCGCCCGCCAACCGACCGGGGCGAGCGCCAGTGCGCCCAGGGTGGTACGCCAGAAGGCGACCGCCAGGGCCGGAGCATCGCCCGACGTGGCGGCGCTGGTGATGCCGGGATCGTCGCCCATGGCGATGCGGGCCAGGATCGCGGAGGTGGAGACGGCCAGGGCTCCGACGATCACGCCCACGATGATCGCCGGACGGGGGAGTGCGGTGGTCGATCCGGTGGTCGTCACTCGGCGGCCAGCGCCTGGTAGCGCTCGATCACACGGACGACGTACAGCTGGGTCTCGACGATGTTCGGGACCCCTGGGCCGGCGCGCTGGACCCGGTTGGGTCCGGCGTTGTAGGCCGCGAGGGCGAGGTCGAGCGAGCCGAAGCGCTCCAGCTGGGTCCGCAGGTAGCGAGCCCCACCATCCAGGTTCTGGACCGGGTCCCACGGATCGACCCGCAACCCCCGCGCCGTGCCGGGCATCAGCTGGGCGAGGCCGATGGCTCCCGCGTGGGAGACGACGGTCGGGCGGAAGTTCGACTCGGTCCACACCACGGCCGCGAGCAGGCGTCCGTCGATCCCGCGTCGCGTGGCAACCGCGTCGATCAGCGGTGCCCACTCACGCCCGCCGCTCGGCAGGCCGGCGGCCCAGGCCGGCGGCGGACCATCGAGATCGACGTCGAGGTCGATGGGGATCAGCACCTGCGACGCCGAGAGCTCCAGTGAGGCCAGCTGGGAACGCAGCCGGCTGACGAGCGCTGCACGGACCTCCGCATCCTGCTCCAGCTCGGCGAGGACCTGCGCGCGCGCCACCTGTTCGGCGGCGAGTTGCTCGAGGGCACGGCGTTGGCGGTCGACCAGGCGCGCCACCCGCCGTTCCTCCGCAGCCGTGCGGCGAGCCGCGGTCACCGCGGCCTGCCGGGTGGCGACCATCGCTTCGCGACCGGCCACGATCTCACGCGTCAGCGTGGCGGTCTCGACGACGAGACGCCGTTCCTGGTCGACCACCCGGGAGACGGTCTCCCGGTTGACAGCGACCTCGTGCCAGTCGGACGCGGCGGTCATCCCCCGGAGCAGCGCTGCCTCGGGGAGCACCGGGCCGTGCTTGTACAGGTGGATCGCGCGCGTCTCGAGTCGCCCCCGGGCCTCCAGGTGATCGCCGATCTGTGCGTCCAGGACGGTGTTCGCCTCGGCGGCGGCTGTGGCGGCGGCGCGCTCGGTCCGCGCCGCCTGCTCCCGCGCGAGCTCGGCGTCCGCCAGTTCACGCTCCACCATCTCGAGGTTGCGTTGCGCCTGCTCGACGCGCAGCGAGGCGTCGGTGATCGCCGCCTCGGCGCGTTGCAGGGCGGCCTCGACGGCCGCGAGGTCCTGCTCCGCCTCCGAGAGCTGCTCGCGGAGCTGTGGCAGCCCGGAGGGGGTCGCCGACGTCGCGGAGGGCGCGAGGATCAGACCGAACACCACGAGGGTGATCAGCAGCGGGCGGGGTCTCGAACGGTCCACGGGCCTCGGATCGGTGGGGAGGGGCGTCACAGGGACGGACGCGGGTCGGCGGGCGGATGGGGCGGTGGCGGGACGGTCACACCTCGAGGTCGACGGTGAGTTCCAGCCAGGCGTCCTCGGTGCGGCTGAGTTCATCATCGACCTCGGCGAGCTGGGTCTGGAGGTCGAGGAGTCGGTCGGGGTCCTGGGCGGCGTCGACCATGGCGGTGTGCAACCCATCACGTCGGCGCTCGAGCTGCTGGAGGCGTCGTTCCAGGGAGCGGGCCTGCTTCCTCACCTGCTGGCGGGTCTGGTTGTCCTGCGCCCGGCGGCGACCGTGGTCGGTGTCGGATGTCCGGAGGGCGTCGGTCTGCCGTGGGCTCGTGGCGGCACGGGCCTCCCGGTACTGGTCCAGGTCGAGGTACTCGGTCAGCTGACCGTGCTCGACCGCGATCGTGCGGTCGGTCAGCCGGTCGAGGACGAAGCGGTCGTGGGACGCGACGATCAGCGTGCCCTCGAACCCGTCGAGATGGTCCTCCAGGACGGCCAGCGTGTCCAGGTCCAGATCGTTGGTGGGCTCGTCGAGCAGCAGCACGTTCGGAGCATCCACGAGCAGGTGGAGCAGTGCCACGCGGCGGCGTTCGCCACCCGAGAGCCGGCCGATCGGCGTGCGCTGCGTGTGGCTGTCGAACCCGAACCGTTCCGCCAGGCGGTGGGCCGGCAGACGTTCGCCGGTGGCCAGGGGCACGTGGGCGGCGATGTCCAGCACCGAGTCCAGCAGCGTCTGGTCCGGATCCATGCCGGCACCGGCCTGCTGCTCGTAGATGCCGGCGTGGACCGTGCGGCCGACACGGACCTCGCCGGCATCGACCGGGAGGGAGCCTGCCAGCACGTGCAGCAGGGTGGTCTTGCCCGCCCCGTTGGGACCGACGATCCCGACCCGCTCTCCCGGGCCGATGCCCAGGTCGACCTGGTCCAGCACCGTGGTGCTTCCCCGGACGACGGTGACCGCTTCGAGGTCGTAGACCTGCGTCCCCAACCGGGTGCGTCCGGTCCCGAGCCGCAACGGCTGTGCCGCCGGGTCACCGGCCGCCTGCGCCTGCAACGCCTCGGCCTGTTCGATCCGGAACCGCGGCTTCGACGTGCGGGCCTTGGGTCGGCGCCGCAGCCACGCGATCTCCTTGCGCAGCAGGTTCCGTGCCCGTTCCGTCGATCGCTGCCGCTGCTCGGCGCGTTCCGCGCGTGCTTCCAGCAGCGAGGAGTAGGAGCCTTCGTGCCAGGTCGCGGCCGCTGGCTCGCCGGGTGCGTCCGGTGCCAGGTCGAGCATCCGGTTGGTGAGCCGCTCGAGCAGGTAGCGGTCGTGAGTGACCAACACCAGCCCGCAGGAACGCCGCGTCAGGTCGGCCTCCAGCCAGTCGATCGTGTCGACGTCCAGGTGGTTGGTCGGCTCGTCCAGGATCAGGAGGTCGGCGGGGGTCAGCAGGGAGCGGGCGAGCGCGACCCGTCGCTGCTGCCCTCCGGACATCGCATCGGTGGGATGGTCGGGCGCGATACCCATCCGGTCGAGCAGCGCCTCCGCCTCGTGCTGCTGCGCGGTGGCGTCCGCTGTGAGCACCGCGTCGCGTGCTACCTCGCCGTCGAACCCGGCCTCCTGGCTGAGCGTGGCGATGCGGACCTGGTTGCGGGTCACGACCTCACCGGCATCCGGCTCGCGATCCCCTGCCAGGATGCGCAGCAGGGTCGTCTTCCCGGAGCCGTTGGGGCCGACGATCGCGACGCGGTCGTCGGTGCTCAGGCCGAACGAGACGTCGGAGAACAGGATCCGATCGTCGACCTGGGCGCTGACGCCGTCCACGGACATGAGGTGCATAGCGCGGCAGCGTAGGGTGGTGGTTCCCTGTGGTCGTGTCCGGTGGTGGTCCTGGCCGCCGGTCCTCCTTGTTCCCGGGCGCTCGTCGTCCGGACCGTCGCCCCGAGGTGTGTCTCCGTGATCTCCCTGTCCGACGTTGCCGTGACGCTGGGCGCGAAGCCGCTGTTCACCGACGTCTCGCTGCGGATCTCCCCAGGGGAGCGGGTGGCGCTCGTCGGCGGCAACGGCGCGGGCAAGACCACGCTCCTCCACACGGTGCTGGGGCTGCGTGATCCCGACACCGGCACGGTCAGTCGGCCGAAGGACCTGCGGGTGGGCTGGCTTCCCCAGGACGTGGTCGATGCGGTCGGTGGATCGGCCACGGTGCTGGGGCACGTGCTCGAAGGGGCATCGCACATCCAGGACCTGGAGGTGAGGTTGCGCGACCTCGAGGAGCGCATGGAGACCGCCACCGACGACGAGCAGTCGGCGCTGCTCACGGCCTACGCGCGGACGCAGGACGCCTTCGAGAAGCTCGGGGGTTACGAGCTCGAGAGCGAGGCCCACCGGGTGCTCGCCGGTCTGGGGTTCGCGCCAGGCGATGCGGGACGTGCCACCTCGGAACTGTCGGGCGGCTGGCGGGTGCGCGTGGCGTTGGCCCGGCTGCTGCTCGCCAAGCCGGACCTGCTGGTGCTGGACGAGCCGACCAACCACCTCGACCTCGACACGATCGCGTGGCTCGAATCCACCCTGCAACAGCTGCCCGGGTCGCTGTTGTTCGTCAGCCACGATCGCGACTTCATCGACGCGGTCGCGGACACGATCGTGGAGCTCGCGGCGGGGACGGCGACCACCTACGAGGTCCGGTCGGGCACGATCGCGGCGGAGCTCGGTGGGTTCGCGTCCTTCGTCGCGCAGCGCGAGACCCGTCTGGAACAGCTGCGGGCCGCTCGCGCCCAACAGGACCGGGTCCTGGCCCAGCAGGAGCGGTTCATCGAACGGTTCCGCTACAAGGCGTCCAAGGCCAAGCAGGTCCAGTCCCGCATCAAGGCGTTGGACAAGGTCGAACGCATCGAGGTGCCCGACCACAAGCAGCTGGTCGCACGCTTCGGCTTCCCCGAACCCCCGCGGTCCGGACGCGTCGTCGCCGAGGTCGCCCGGCTGACCGTGCGCTACGGCGAACTCACCGTGCTCGAGGACGTCGACCTGGTGATCGAACGGGGCCGCAAGGTCGCCTTGATCGGCCCGAACGGTGCGGGTAAGACCACGCTGCTCCGTGCCCTGATCGGCCAGGTGCCGGTCGCTGCGGGGTCGGTGTCGCTGGGCTCGAACGTCGAGGTGGCGGTCGTGGACCAGCACCAGGCCGAGGTCATGGACCTCGGCAGGACGGTGCTCGAGGAGTTCCGGGCCGCCCTGGGGGAGCGTCACCGAGGGCTCAACCACCGGTCGATGCTGGGGGCCTTCGGGTTCCCGGGCGATCTCGCCGAGCGCAAGGTGGTCGAGCTGTCCGGCGGTGAACGGACCCGGCTGGGGCTGGCCAAGGTGATGGCGTCGCCGGTGAACCTGCTGCTCCTCGACGAGCCGACCAACCACCTCGACCTGGCCTCTCGCGACGTGCTCGAGGACGCGCTACACGCCTACCCCGGCACCGTGGTGCTGATCACCCACGACCGTCACGTGATCCGATCCGTGGCCGACGCCATCGTCGAGGTCGGTGACGGCGGCGTGCGGTGGTTCGACGGCACCTACGAGGACCTGCGCGAGCGCCAGGACGCGACGGCGCGGACGTCCGCTGCGGCGGCGCGTCCGGCGGACCGCCGCTCGGGTCGGCGCGACGACGGCGCAGGGCGGCCCGACGGCAAGCGCGACAAGCAGGCCGAGGCCGAGCGCCGTAACGCCCGCTACCGCGCAACCAAGGACCTGCGCCGTGAGGTGGAGCGCATCGAGGCAGCGTTGTCCGCCGCGGAAGCCGAGGTTGCCGAGCTCAACCGCCAGCTCGCGGACCCGCAGGTGTACGCCGACGGTGTGCGTGTCAAGGAACTGGTGACGGCGCACGGCCAGGCCAAGGACGAGGCGGCTCGGCTCATGGAGGCCTGGGAGCAGGCCCAGCTGCGCCTGGACGAGGCCGAGGCCCACGTCGACGCCTGACCCCGGCCCCGTCCCTGGCCCCGGCCCCCGTCGACGCCTGACCCCGGCCCCGGCCCCGGCCCCCGTCGACGCCTGACCCCGGCCCCGGCCCCG